>JBIKII010000004.1:0-53249 GCA_044361705.1 Caulobacter sp. | reverse complement strand
GCGGCGACGGCGGCGTCCAGGTCCTGGTGCTGCTGGCGCAGATCGACGAGGCGCGCGCGAATCTCCACGTTGGGCAGCGTAATCAGCCCCGGAACATCGTCGTTCATGCGTCACGCTCCCTCGCCCGAGTCCAAGGCATACAGCCGGGCGTGACGCTACGCCAAGGCCTTCGCGAGACGATCGAGCGCGGCAGCCGGCGCCGCCCCGCTCCAGGCCATGGCCGCGCGGCGCAGGGCGGCGGGCATGTCGACCGCCACGGCCGGACCCGCGAGCGACTCCAGCGCCTCCATCAGCACCCGCTCCGCACTCAGCTCCGCGGCCTTCACGTCCTCGCGGAGGCCCTCCCGCGCACCGTCCTCGAAGGGGCGACGAGGGGTCTTCAGCACGCGCCGGACATTGCGCAGCGGCCAGAGCACCGTCTCATCCCAGCCGACGGTGATCTGGACGCCGTTGGCCAGGGTCTCCGGATCGGGATCGGCCCAGACGGCCCAGAGCAGCAGGGCGGTGCTGAAGCCATGCTCGTCCTGCAGGGCCAGCGTCGCCTCCGGCACGCCGGGACGAGCGTAGGCTGCCAGGGTCCAGTCCCAAAGCGTCCCGCTCACTGGCCGGAGCCCGTGCCCGAGCCGGTGATCGGCGCGATGTCCTCGCCCCAGCGCTTCACCGGCGTCCAGGCCAGACCGAACAGGTCCAGCGCGCGGCCGACCGACTGGTCGACCATCTCTTCCAGCGATGTCGGATGAGCGTAGAAGGCCGGCATCGGCGGGGCGATGATCGCCCCCATCTCGGCCAGCCGGACCATGGTGCGCAGATGGCCAAGGTGCAGCGGCGTCTCGCGGACCATCAAGACCAGAGGCCGCCGCTCCTTCAGCGTGACGTCCGCGGCGCGGGTCAGCAGGGACGAGGTCACCCCGGTGGCGATCTCGCTCATCGTGCGGATCGAGCAGGGCGCGATGATCATGCCCAGCGCCTTGAAGGAGCCCGAGGCGATCGACGCCCCAACGTCACCGACCTTATGGACGACATCGGCCCTGGCGCTCACGTCCGCGACAGTCAGGCCGGCCTCCTGAGACAGGGTCAGGGCGGCGGCGCGCGACAGGACCAGATGGCTTTCGAGGCCGAGGTCCCGGCAGGCGTCCAACGCGCGCAGGCCGTAGGCGGCGCCGGAGGCCCCGGAAATCCCGACGATGAGTCTGCTACGGGCGGCTGGCGTCATGATCCCTTCCGGCGCGGTCGCGTGAACGCCCAGATCGCCCTTTCGGCCTTGCGGCGCAAGCGCAACGATATGTGATCTGACTCTTGGGCGCTGCGGGTGTTCACTTCAGTCTGTCTACAGAAGAGGAGACGGACGTATGGCGCTGGATGCCCGCATTCGCGAACTCGGTAACCGCCACCAGACCCTGGACCGGCTTATCGAGGACGAGTTGAGTAGGCCCGCTTCCGACGACATCCGACTGAAGGAACTCAAGCGACAGAAACTCCGCCTGAAGGAAGAGATCGAAAACCTCAGGATGCGGGTTCACTAGCAACGAGAAGGGCGCCCACGGCCAGGCCGGAGCGCCCTTTTTCGTTGGGGACATGCACTTCAGTGCCTGTCCCCCGCCGCTTCAAGCTGAACGGGACCGGCACTGAAGTGCCTGTCCCCGGGCAACCTAGTCCTCGTCGTCGTTGTCGTCGCCGAAGTTGGCGAACACGTCGGAGTCGGAGACGCGGCGCTTGAGCACGTCTTCCTCGACCTCGACTTCAGGCTCCGGCTCGTCGGCGGGACGCAGGGCGTCGGTCGGCAGGATGCCCTTCTTGAGGTCGTCCTTGGCCTTCTTGTCAGCCGCCTTGCGGACAACGCCGTCGAGCTCGATCTGGGTGGTCAGGCCCAGCGTCACCGGATCCACCGGCTTGATGTTGGCGCTGTTCCAGTGGCTGCGGTCGCGCACCGACTCGATGGTCGACTTGGTGGTGCCCAGCAGCTTGGAGATCTGGGCGTCGGCCACTTCGGGGTGATTGCGGACGAACCAGGCGATGGCGTCCGGACGGTCCTGACGGCGCGACACCGGGGTGTAGCGCGGGGCCTTCTTGACCGGCTTCAGCAGCTCGGCGTGACGGCTCTTCTGGGCCTGCATCCGATACTTGGAGTCGGCGGCGGCCTTGTCCAGCTCCTCGCGGTTCAGCTGGCCGTTGGCGATCGGGTCGGCGCCGCGGATGTCACGGGCGACCTCGCCGTCGGCGATGCCGCGGACTTCCAGCGGGTGCAGGCCACAGAAGGCGGCGATCTGCTCGAAGGTCAGCGAGGTGTTGTCCACGAGCCAGACGGCGGTCGCCTTCGGCATCAGGATTTGGTCGGACATAACGGGCTCCAGAAACGACGGCGCCCGGCCTTTCGGCCGGGCGGGTTATTGGATTCCATCTATAAGGGCGATCGCCGACAAAGGAAACGACGTTCCGTTGTCGCAGACCTCAAGCCGCCTCCACCCCGAACTGCAGCTGCGCCAGCCGGGCATACAGCCCGCCCTTCTTGACCAGCGCCGCATGGGTGCCCTGCTCGACCACGGCGCCGTCTTCCATGACCACGATGCGGTCGGCGCGCAGGACGGTGGCCAGGCGGTGGGCGATGACCAGGGTGGTGCGGGTCCCCATGGCGCTTTCCAGCGCCTTCTGGACCAGCCGCTCATTCTCCGCGTCCAGCGCGCTGGTCGCCTCGTCGAGCAGCAGGACCGGCGCGTCGCGGACCAGGGCGCGGGCGATGGCCAGCCTTTGCTTCTGGCCGCCGGACAGGGTCTTGGCCCGCTCGCCGACCGGGGTGTCGAAGCCTTCCGGCAGCGCCTTTATGAAACCCTCGGCCTCGGCGGCGCGGGCGGCGGCGAACACCTCCTCCAGACTGGCGTCCTCGCGGCCGAAGCGGATGTTCTCCAGCGCCGAGCCGGAGAACAGGGCCGAGTCCTGGGCGACCAGCGCTAGCCGGGCGCGGACCTCTTCCGGGTCGGCGTCGCGCAGGTCGACGCCGTCGAGGATCACGCGACCCTCCTGCGGATCGTAGAAGCGCAGCAGCAGGCGCAGCACCGTGCTCTTGCCGGCGCCCGAGGGGCCGACCAGGGCCACGGTCTCGCCCGGCGCCACGGTCAGGTCGAAGCCGCGCAGGGCGGGCAGGTCGGGGCGGCCGGGATAGGCGAAGGTCACGCCCTCGAAGGCGATCTCGCCCCGGGCCGGCGACGGCAAGGTCTTCGGCTTGGCCGGCGCGGCGATCCCCGGCTTGGCGTCGAGCAGTTCGCCGATGCGCTGCATGGCGCCGGCCGCCTTCTGGACGTCGCCCCAGACCTCGCCCAGGGCGCCGACGCCGCTGGCGGCCATCACCGACAGGAAGACGAACTGGATCAGGTCGCCCGGCGTCATGCCGCCGGTGAGCACCGAATGCGCGGCGCGCCAGAGCACGAAGGCCACGCCGCCGAAGATCAGGCCGATAACGATGACCGTCATCAGGGCGCGGGCGCGGATACGGCTGGCGGCGGCCCTGAAGGCGACCTCGACCGAGTCGCCGAAGCGCCGGTCTGCGGTCGGCTCGCGGCCGAAGGCCTGCACAGTCTCCAGCGCGTCGAGGCTCTCGCCCGCGAAGCCGACAGCCTCGGCAAAGCGATCCTGGGCGGTGGTGGACAGCGTCCGCACGCGGCGACCGAAGATGAACAGCGGCGCGATGACCACCGGGGCCAGCGCCATCACCGCCAGGGTCAGGATCGGCGAGACGGTGAACATCACGATGGTGGCGCCGATGGTCGACAGCATGTTGCGCAGCGCCACCGAGGCGGACGTGCCGACCAGGGTCTCGATAAGCGTCACGTCCGTGGTCAGGCGCGACAGCACCTCGCCCGTGCGGGTCTTGAGGAAGTAGGACGCGTCCAGCGTCAGGATGTGGCGGTAGACGGACTTGCGCAGGTCGGCGACCACCCGCTCGCCCAGCAGCGACACGAAGAAGAAGCGCCCGGCGGTCGCCAGGGCCAGCACCGAGACCACGCCCATGCCGATCAGGAAGGTCTGGTTGAGCTGGTCAGCAGAACCGGAGCCGAAGCCCCGGTCGACGACCAGACGCGCCGCGGCGGTCAGGCCCAGGGTGGCGGCGGTGGAGAACAGCAGGAAGAAGCCGGCGGCGGCGGCGTAGCCCCAGTGGGCGCGCAGGAACGGCAGCAACCGGCCGAGGGTCTTGACGTTGCGGCTGCGGGGCCGTTTGGCGGCGGCCTCGGCGATGCCGGCGGCCAGCTCAGCCCCCGCGCCGGGCCGGCCGTCAGCGACCGGATCGTTCGCGGTTATGTCAGTCATAAGCTCGGCCCCTTGCCTTCCACGCGCCCGTTCTGTATAGCCGCGCGTCTTCGACCGCACCGACTTTCTCGGCGCGCGTCACACCCAGTTCCTCTAAGTCGGTTGGACCGCCCGATGAAACAAGACACCCATCCCGACTACCACTTCATCACCGTGGTGCTGACGAACGGCGAGTCGTACCAGACCCGTTCGACCTTCCTTAAGGAAGGCGCGACCCTGAACCTCGACATCGATCCGTCGACGCACCCGGCCTGGACCGGCGGCAACGCCCACATGCTGGACCGCGGCGGCCGCGTGTCGCGCTTCAACGCGAAGTTCGCCGGCTTCACCACCAAGAAGTAGGCTTCACGCCGCTTCGACGCGAATTCGAAAGGCCGGCCGCAGCGATGCGGCCGGCCTTTTGGCGTCGGCGGCCGTGGGTTCGACAAAATAGCCATTCGATGGCTATAATCGCGACATGACCGACTACAGCGTCGCCGAAGCCAGAAACAAGCTCTCCGAACTGATCGACCGCGCCCTGAAGGGCGAGGAAGTCGTCATCACGCGCCACGGCACGCCCGTGGTCGAAATCCGCGCCCGATCGCCGGGGCCCAAGCGGGTGACAAATGAGTCGCTCGACTGGCTGGACAAGGTTCGCGTGGGCCGCGCGTCCAAGGAAGACGCCGGCGCGTTCGTCAGCCGCATGCGGGATGAAGACTGGCTGTGATCGTCTATGCAGACGCCAGCCTTCTTGTTCCCATCTTCGCGGTGGATGCATTCACTGTCCGGGCGATGGCCTTTGTCCGAAGCATGCGACCCACGGTGCTTCTGAGTGACTTCGCGGCGGCGGAGTTCGCCTCGGCGATCGCCCGGAAGGCCCGCACGGGAGCCGTAAGCACTGACGAGGCCCTCAGCGCCTTCGCCAACTTCGACGCCTGGGCCGCCGTACAGGCGGCGCGTGTCCAGGTCGCTCCAGGCGACGTCTCATCAGCCGAAGGCTTCGTCCGCAGGCTCGATCTGAACCTGCGTGCGCCGGACGCCATAAACATCGCCATGGCGATGCGCCTGGGCGCCGATCTGGCGACGTTCGACGAGCGCATGGCCGAGGCGGCGCGGGCGCTCGGCTGCGGCGTCGCCGACCTCTAGGCCCCAATGCCCCCGAACGCGCCCTTCAGGCGGTCCATCTGGCTGAGGACGGCGTTGGGCGTCTCCTCGACCGAGGGTTCGACGTACATGCGGCGGTCCAGATGCCGGACGCGGTCGTACAGCCGGCCGGATCGGTCGAGCAGATGCAGCAGGGCGAGCGGCAGATCATGCAGGGCTTCGTTGTCGCCCGGGTCGGCATCTTCCTGGTCGACGCGGTAGCGCTCCTCGCAGGCGGCTTCCGGCGCCATGTCGCCCTCGCGCACGGCGCGCTGCACCAGCAGCCATGAGGCGACACGCATCAGCCGGGTGGTCAGGCGCATGCTTTCCGAGGCGTAGGCCAGGGCGGCGTTGCGCGACAGAAGCTTGGAATCCTGTCGTCCACCGCCGTCCAGATAGGCGGCGGTCTCCTCCACGAGGTCCATGCCCTCCTGGAACGTCCGGTCGAACAATTCCGAGCGGGCGAAATCACTGATCACGTTCGCACGCCAGGGCGCCTGGGCCGACGCACCGAAATCGCTCATGGACACATTCGCCCCTTAACATCATCCGCGGGACGAACTTGCCCGCCTGGCCACGAGGGCTGCAACGCCCGTGCCAACCTGTCCGTCCGCGGACCGCCCCAGTTGAATATCAGGTCTTGCCCAGATTGAAGAAGGCGTCGGCCGCCGAGCGGCCGGCCCGCTTCTTCTCGATCTGGCCCCGTACACGGGCCAGTTCGGCTTCCAGCAGTTCAATCCGCTCTTCCAGTTCGGACACGCCGAAGAGGTCGAGATCCTCACGGGTGACCGCCAGCAGCGCGTCGCCGCGCCCTCCGCGAGGGCCTGCCGGTTCTTCCAGCATGATCTGCCTCCCTATCGCCAACGCCGTCTTTCCCATATCTGACGCCTGCAAGCGCCAGGGCGCAACCCCGCCGGAGAGAGCGACCATGTCCCAGACCATGATGACCGCCATCGCCATCGAGGGCGGCAAGGGCTCCGCCGACGCGCTGAAACCCGTTCAGCTGCCCGTCCCGGTTCCGGCGAACGGCGAGATCCTGATCCGGGTCAGGGCCGCCGGGGTCAACCGTCCCGACATCGTCCAGCGCCTGGGATTCTACCCCGCCCCGGCGGGCGCGCCCGAGACCCTGGGCCTGGAGGTCGCCGGCGAGGTGGTGACGGCGGCGGGCCGCTGGAAGGTCGGCGACCGGGTCTGCGCCCTGCTGGGCGGCGGCGGCTACGCGGAATACGCCGTGGTCGACGCCCGCCACGCCCTGCCGATCCCCGAGGGCCTGAGCTTCGAGGCGGCCGCCGGCCTGCCGGAGACGGTCTTCACGGTCTTCGCCAACGTCTTCGAGCATGGCGTCCTGAAGGCCGGAGAGACCCTGCTGCTGCACGGCGCCACCTCCGGGATCGGCACCACGGCTATCCAGATGGCCAAAGCGGCCGGCGCCACCGTCATCGCCACCGGACGCGGCGCCGACAAGGCCGCCCAGGCCCTGGCGCTGGGCGCAGACATCGCCGTGGACAGCTCGACCGACGACTTCGAGGCCATCGCCAAGGCCCACGGCGGCGTCGACGTGGTGCTCGACATGGTCGGGGCCGCCTACTTCGAGAAGAACCTCAACGCCCTCAAGACAGGCGGCCGTATCGTCTACATCGCCTCCCTGGCCGGCGGGACCATCGAGGTTCCGATCATGAAGATCATGATGAAGCGGGCCACCATCACCGGCTCGACCCTGCGCCCCCGGTCCGCCGACGAGAAGGCGCGGATCACGACCGAGGTCGAGCGGGTGGTCTGGCCCTGGGTGGCGTCCGGCCAGGTCCGCGCCGTCATCGACGCCACCTTCCCGCTGGCACAGGCCGACAAGGCTCACGCGCACCTGGAAGCCGGCGTGCACGTCGGCAAGGTGCTTCTGATCGCCTGACGCGCGCAGGTTGACGCCGCAGGCGGCGCCCCCGAAGCTGACCGCCCAGGGGGACCCCATGATTCAGCATCTGAGCCTGCTCAACCCGTTCGTCCGCATAGATGATGACGCCAAGGCCCGCGCCGCCGCGCGCGGCGGGGCCGTCGCGCTGCTGATCAGCGCCGCCTCGATGGTCTTCGGCATCCTCTACGTTCTGGCGTCGCCGGAGACGATCACCAGCGCCATGGAAGCGGGCATGGCGGGCGCCGCCGCCACCGACCCCGAGAGCGCCAAGATCGCCGAGGCCATGGTCCCGGCGATGGTCAACATCTCGATGATGTTCAACGGCGTCCTCGCCCTGGTCATGGTCGTGCTCGCCGTGGTCCAGTGGCGGAAGATGACGAAGATCATACCACTGATCTTCCTGATGCTCTGCGCCCTGGGCGCGCTGAGCATGGTCTCGGCGCTGGCGATGGTGGCCACCGGCATGGCGCCGCAGGTTCCGGTCCCACCGCTTCAGGCCTGGGTCGGGCGGATCACCCTGGCCCTGCAGGTGCTGCTGTTCATCACCGCCTTTCGCGGCGGCAGCTACCTCGCGCGAGCGGGCAAGCCCGTCTAGCGGGTCAGATCAGCCGGCGTGCGGGGCTCGCTCAGCAGGGATTGCATCCGCGCCCAGCGTTCCGTCTGACCCGGCCCGGCGCGTTCGGCGTAGTCGCGCACCATCTTCAGGCCCAGGCCGTAGTTGATGACGTAGCTGCGGTACTGCTCGGCGAAAGCCACAGTCTGGCCGGCGCGCTTCTCCGATACCAGGCCGTACTTCTGCGTCATGGCCACCGCCGTGGCCCTGTCCATGCGGCCGGCCAGGTACTCGGCGGCGATGGTGAAGCGTGCACCGGACAGCGCCTGCTGGGCCTCCTGCAGCGCCAGGTAGCGACCGGCGTCCTTCGGATCCAGCCCGGCCAGCGGATAGAGCACCTTCGCCTCGAACGCGGCGCGCTCCTCGCCCGGGAAGGCCAGCTCGATGCCGTAGTTGGCCGAGCCCTCGGCCAGCAGCGACTGCGGCGAATAGAGCGGATAGACCGTGAACTCGACCCAGCCCCGTCCCTTGGCCAGCCGCTCCTCGAGGAGGAGATTGTAGACGTGGTGGCCGGGATAGCCCTCATGACAGCCCAGGTCGACCGCCCGGCTCAGGCGCACCGGCAGGTCCGTGTTCACCTGGATCAGGCTCTCGGCGTCACCCTTGTACCAGTTGTAGCCGGACCAGCTCTTGCCGGTGACGAACTCCAGCGTGAAGCGCTCATTGGTCGGCAACGGAAGGAAGGCGACCGTGCGCCGCCGGCACTCGGCGATGGCGGCGTCCATCACGGCCTGAAGGCGATCGGCCGGGACGATGAAACGGTCGTTGAAGGTGTCGACCCTCTGCCAGAGCGGGCCGTCCCCGGGCACGAGCGTCTCTATCCCGGCAAGAACCGGATCGTAGTCCGTCAGGGATTTTAGCACCGGCCGGACGCCGAACAGGCCCTCGGCCTCGTCCTCAAAGCTGAGTGCCTCACCCTGCATCATGCGCAGGCGCGTGCGGGCGGCGATCAGCTGCCCTTTGAGGAAGGCGATGCGTTCGTGCGTCAGGGGCCCGCTGGTGTCGCCGGCCGTGTCGGCCCCCGCCTCGTCCTCGGCAAGGGCGGCGAGCAGCAGATCAACATCCCTCGCCAGTTCCGGCAACGGACGCTTTGCGGCCTTCGCGGCGTCCCTCCAGGCCGGCGGCCCGTAGTAGGCGTCGATGTAGCCCTCCTCATGCTCGCCGATCTCCAGGCTGAGCTGGACGTACCGCGCGGCGATGTCCCCGACGTGGGGATTGGCCGCTGTCGGCCCCGCGACGACGACAAGCGCCAGGGCGAACGCCGCGAGAACCTTGCCGATCATGAGAACATCCAGGCCTTGCGGGCCTCGTCGGCGAGCCCGGGGAAGTCGCAGAAAACCCCGTCGACCCCGGCCTTGAAGAGCGCTTCGAGCACGAGGTCGACCTGGCCGTGGCGGGCCATGTCCGCGTCGGCCGTGGCGCCCGGCGGCGTCCGCAGCGTCGCGGGCAGGAAGTAGTTTTCCGCCCGCACCGTCCAGGGATGGACCTTCAACCCGGCGGCATGGGCGTCGGCCACGAAGGCGGTAGCCGGCAGCAGGGTCTGCCCATCGGTCGGCACGACATAGCCCTTCTCCGGCCCGACGCCGTCAGCATAGGCGGCGATGGCCTTCAGGCCAGCCGCGCTCGTCATGTCGGCATAGGTGAAGCCGGGCGCATCGGCGGGCGAGCCCTCACTGTCGATCAGCTGCACCAGCTTCGCCTTCGTGAGAGGCCGCAACGTCTTGAGCGGCGCGACCTCGAAGCACTGGACGAAGACCCTGGCCTCGGCGCTGTCGAGGTTGTTGGCCTTCAGCGCGTCGGCCATCCGCTGCTCGAACGGCAGGCCGATCGAGGCGAAGTACCGCGGGTGCTTCATCTCCGGATAGACGCCGACGCCCATGTCGCGGGCGATGGCGCAGACCTCATCGAAGGTCGGGATCAGGTCGTGGCCGTCGTGGACCGTGTTGCCGGGTCGCAGCTGCGGCAGGCGCTCGCGGCAGCGCAGGGTCTTGAGCTCTGCGAGGGTGAAGTCCTCGGTGAACCAGCCCTCGACCGACTGGCCGTCGATCACCTTGGTCGCCTTGCGCGCGGCGAACTCGGTCTTGGCGCCCACGTCGGTCGTACCGCCGATCTCGTTCTCATGCCGGGCGACGAGGTGACCGTCCTTGGTGATGACCAGATCCGGCTCGATGAAGTCGGCGCCCTGTTCGACCGCCAGTCGGTAGGCCGACCGCGTGTGCTCGGGCCGCTCGCCGCTGGCGCCGCGATGGGCGATGACGAGGGGACGAAGTTTGCTCCGCGCCAGCACGGGCGTGGCGGCGAGGGCGACGGAGGCGGCGGCGAAGGCGCGACGGGTCAGGGTCATGGCGCAGGATTAGCCACGGGCCGTGACGGGTTCGTCAAGCGCCGACACGATTTCGTCGAACGAGGGTCTTGCGCTCCGGCGGTGACGGCCCCACCTGCGCTGTCGCGGCCCGGGCCCCTCTGACGATGCGATCGCATCGTGATGTCGGACCGCATCGGGTGCGCTCGATGCCAGGGTCCGGTTCCCCCCAGCCCCCTCGCCCTGCGTCGAGCGCGCCCGACCTGCATAGGAGAGGGCGCTTGCATGGATAATCTCGGATCGCTGTTTCTCGGTCAGCCCGTCTGGATGTGGCTGACCTTTCTCGGGGCCGTCGTAGCCCTGCTCACGCTGGACCTCGGGGTCCTCCATCGCAAAACCCGCGAGATCGGCGTACGCGAAAGCCTGCTGATGTCGGCCGGCTACATCGTGCTGGGCCTCGCCTTCGGCGGCTTTGTCTGGAGCACCCTGGGGTCGCAGGCCGGCGTCGAGTACCTCACCGGCTTCGTGGTCGAGAAGAGCCTGGCGATGGACAACGTCTTCGTCATCGCGATGATCTTCACCTACTTCGCCGTACCCCGCGAGTTTCAGCACCGCGTGCTGTTCTGGGGCATCCTGGGCGTCATCGTGCTGCGGGCGATCATGATCGGCTTCGGCGCGGCGCTGGTCTCGGAGTTCGGCTGGGTCCTCTACATCTTCGCGGCCTTCCTGGTGTTCACCGGGGTGAAGATGCTGTTCTGGAAGGGCGGGGAGAGCGACCTCAGCGACAACCCGCTGCTGCGGCTCGTCCGTCGCCGCTTCCGGGTCACGGACCAGCTGCATGGCGAGCGGTTCTTCGTCCGGGCGCCGGACCCGGCCAGCGGCAAGCTGGTCACCTGGATCACGCCTCTGTTCCTGGCCCTGGTGATGATCGAGATCGCCGACCTGATCTTCGCCGTGGACTCGGTGCCGGCCATCTTCGCCATCACCACCGACCCCTACATCGTCTACACGTCGAACATCTTCGCCATCCTCGGCCTGCGGGCGCTGTACTTCGCCCTCGCCGCCGTGCTGCATCGCTTCGCCTACCTCAAGCAGGCGCTGGCCGTGCTGCTCATCTTCATCGGCGGCAAGATCTTCGTCGCCGATCTGATGGGCTGGTCGAAGTTCCCGGCCGAATGGTCGCTGGGGATCACCTTCGCCATCCTTGGCGCCGGGATCGCCTACTCCATGTGGCGGACACGCACTCGCATCCCGACCGCCGATCCTGCCGGTTGATCGGCGGGCGGCTTGGGGTAAACGGAGCACACTCCAGGGCTGGGTTCGCCGAATTGAACAGCCCGTCTGTTCGGGTCCAGCCCCCGGGACTGGACCCGAACAGACGACGCCGGGTTGGAGCAGGACTGGAGGCTGTCGGATGATGCGCGATCGGCAACACGAAGCTGGGGGTGAGGCGAGATGCTAGAGACTGCGCTCAACGCGGCGAGCGCCAATCTCCTGGCTCCAGCCTTGCTCTTCTTCGCCCTCGGCGCGTTTGCCGGATGGGCCCGGTCGGACCTTTCGATCCCGGATCAGGCCGCCAAGGCCCTGTCCCTCTATCTGATGCTCTGCATCGGCTTCAAAGGCGGGGTGGAAGCGCAGGCCAGCGGCCTGAGCGGGGGCCTGCTGGCGGCCGGCGGCCTTGGGCTGGCCTTCAGCTTCCTGGCTCCCTTCGCCGCCTACGCCGCGCTTCGCACCCTTTGCGGGGTTGAGCGTGTCACCGCAGCCGCGACCGCCGCCCACTACGGCAGCGTTTCCGTGGTCACCTTTGCCGCGGGCAGCGAGTACCTGCGCACGCTCGGCGTCGAGTTCAGCGGCCACATGGCGGCCGTGCTGGCTCTGATGGAGACGCCGGCCATTCTTGCAGCCCTGTTGATTGTCGGCTCGAAAGCGCGCGACCCCGGGGCGCGGTTCAAGCCGGAACTCTGGCGCGAGGTCCTGCTCAACGGCGCCGCCGTCCTGCTGGTCGGCAGCTTCGTGGTCGGCCTGCTGACGGGCGAGCGGGGGATGGACCGGCTTTCAGGGTTTGTGAGCGGCCCGATCTTCCAGGGCGCCCTGTGCCTGTTCCTGCTCGACATGGGCATCATCGCCGCCCGACGCCTCGCGGACGCCCCCATGCGCCGGCCCGGCCTGGTGGCCTTCGCCCTGATCTGGCCTCTGCTGAGCGCCGCCGCCGCGCTGCTCGCCGCCAAGGCCGTGGGCATGTCCGTCGGCGACGCCACCCTGTTCGCCGTACTGGCGGCCTCGGCCTCCTACATCGCCGTGCCGGCAGCGATGCGCATGGCGCTGCCGAAGGCCGACGCCGGGGTCTATATTCCCATGTCCCTGGCGATGACGTTTCCGTTCAACCTTGTTGTCGGCATCCCGCTCTACCACGCGGCTGCCCAGCTGCTGGTGAGGTAGCCCCATGGAACTGACCCTTCGGAAGAAGCTGGACATCTTCATCGAGAATCACGCGCTGCAGCATGTCGAGGCCATGCTCGGCGAAGCCGGCTTCAAGGGCTGGAGCGTCTTCACGGGCATGGAAGGCGCCGGCGCCCACGGCGCCTGGCGCCAGACCGGCGTCGCCGATGCAGAGGCTTGTCTCGTGATCGCGATCGGCGGCGACAAGGCCGCCGGAGCCGCGCTGGACTGGCTCAGCGACTACTTCCAGACCTACCCGGGCGTGGTCTCGATCAGCGACGTGTCCGTCATGCGCGGAGACCGGTTCTAGCCCTCGCGCGCACCCGCAACCGGCAGAGCCGGAATCAGCCCGCTGCGTCGAGCTTGTCGAGGATGAGCGGGTGCAGTTCCAGGTTCGAGGCCAGAATGCTCCCGGCGCCGGGAACATAGGGCTCGCCGCGCAGGTCGGTGACCTTGCCGCCGGCCTCGGTGACCAGCAGCAGGCCCGCGGCGGTGTCCCACGGCTTGAGGCCCCGCTCCCAGAAGCCGTCGAAGCGGCCCGCGGCGACCCAGGCGAGGTCCAGCGCCGCGGCCCCGTAGCGGCGAACGCCTGAGACCCGCTGGCTGATCTGGTGCAGCTCCTTGAGGAACTGGGCGTGGCCCGGGACGCCCATGAAGGGGATGCCGGTGGCCAGCAGGCTCTCGTCGAGGGTGCGGCGGGCGGCGACCCGCAGGCGCTTCTCGTTGCCCAGCCAGGCGCCGCGGCCCTTCTCGGCCCAGAAGGTGTCGTGGGTGATCGGGTTGTAGGTGACCGCCGCAACGATCTGCCCGTCCCGCTCCAGCGCGATGTTGACCGCGAAGTGAGGGATGGCGTGCAGGAAGTTGGTTGTGCCGTCGAGCGGGTCGACGATCCAGCGGTGGGTCTTGTCGGTGCCCTCGATCTCCACCCGCTCCTCGCCGAGGAAGCCGTAGCCGGGGCGAAGCTTGGTCAGGGCCTCGAACAGCACCTGCTCGGCCTTGATGTCGGCGGCCGAGACGTAGTCCGCTGCGCCCTTCTTCGAGACCTGGAGTTCGGTGACCTCGCCGAAGTCGCGGGCAAGGCCCCGGGCCGCCTTGCGGGCGGCGTCGATCATCGAGGCGATAAGGGAGGAGGCGGCGGACATCTGTGATCAGTCGGCGCGGCGCACGTATTCGCCGGTCTCGGTCGAGACCAGCACCCGCTCGCCCGCTTCCATGTAGGGCGGGATCAGGATGCGCATGCCGTTGTCGGCCTTGGCCGGCTTGTAGGACGAGGAGGCCGTCTGGCCGTTCACCACGGCGTCCGCCTCGACGATGGTCAGCACGACCTGCTCGGGCAGCTCGATGCCGATGGCGCGCTCCTCGTGGAACTCCACCACCACGGTCATGCCGTCCTGCAGGAAGCGGACCTGGTCTTCGCCGACGAAGTCCTTGTGCAGGGTGATCTGCTCGTAGTTTTCCTTGTCCATGAACACCAGCATGTCGCCCTCGGCGTACAGGTAGGTGTTGTCGCGCTGCTCGAGCGTCACGCGCTCGACCTTGTCGTCCGAGCGGAAGCGTTCGTTGAGCTTGCGGCCGTCGATGAGGTTCTTGAGCTCGACCTGGGCGAAGGCGCCGCCCTTGCCGGGCTTAACGTGCGCGGCCTTCACGCAGACCCACAGGCCGTTCTCGTGCTGGAGCACCATGCCCGGTTTGATGGTGTTGCCGTTGATCTTGGCCATGGGATTAGGGTTCGCGCAAAGGGGCTGGAAATTGGGCGCGGAACCTAGCGATGAGGGGGGGCAATAGCAAGGTGGGGGGCCTTTTAAGCCCCCGCGATCGCCGCGTTGATGGCCCTGACCGCTGCGGCCGGACCGTCCGGATGGGCCCAGACGCCGGCGCTGACCGCCGCGAAATCCGCCCCGGCCTTCGCCACAATGGCCACGTTTTCCGCCGTGACGCCGCCGATGGCGACGCAGGGGACCTCCATGGTCTCCTGCCAGATGGTCAGGATGTCCGGCTCGGCCCGGGTCGGCGCGTCCTTGGTCGTCGTCGGGAAGAAGGCGCCGAAGGCGACGTAGTCGGCGCCGGCCTCGGCCGCCTCCATCGCCAGGTGCCGGCTGTCGTGGCAGGTGACCCCGACGATCCGCTCCGCGCCCACCAGCTTGCGGGCCTGGGCGTAGCTGGCGTCGCTCTGCCCCACGTGCACGCCGTCGCAGCCGTACTTCGCCGCCAGGTCCGGCCGGTCGTTGAGGATGATCGCCACATCGCGGGCGTGGGCGATCGGGGTCAGCACATCGACCGCCGCGGCGATGACGTCGTCAGGCACGTCCTTCAGGCGGATCTGCAGGGCGGACACGTCGCCGGCGTCGAGCGCCTCGGCGAGCGTGCGGCCGAAGACGGCCAGATCGTCGATCCGGGGCGGGGTGATCAGGTAGAGGCGGCAGGCGGATGTCATGCCGCCCGTCTACACCAGCAGCGCCTTCAGCGCATAGGCGACGACGAGCGTGGCGGGATGAGATGCAAATGAGTTGCAACACTCCTCGCAACGCGCTACATGCGACGCATTCGCGTTGAGAGGCGAGTCCACCCGTGTACGTCTGCAACTGCAACGGCATCCGCGAGCGTCAGGTCCGCGCGGCGATCGAGAACGGCGCCCGCAAGCCCGCCGAGGTCTTCCGCGCCCATGGCTGCAAGGCCCAGTGCGCCCGCTGCGTCTGCGAAATGCGCGAGATGATCGACCAGTCCCGCGAAGCCCTGCGCTACGCCGCAGAGTAGGCGTCCGGGCCCTCGACAGGGGCCGGTCTGAAATCCTACCAGAGTCCCGGACGGCCCAACTGGCCGCGGAGGGGTCTATGCAGCACATCATGGGGCCGGGCGAACTGCTCGACGCGCGCGGCCGGCTGGTCGAGCCGGGCTACGCCACGCGCGAGGCCAGGCGTTATCGACGCGCGGCGGTGAAGGCTCGCCCGCTGCGGACCAAGGAATGGGACTACCATGCGGTCCTGACGCCCGAGTACGGCCTTTGCCTGACCGTTGCGGACAACGACTATCTGGGCGTGCTCGCCGTGCATTGGCTCGACTTCCGCACGCCGAAGGCGCTGCAGGGCGGGGTCATGCTGCCGTTCCCCAGGGGCCGGATGGACCTGCCCGAGAGCGCCGACGCCGGGGACGTGGTCCAGATCCACGAGCGGCTGTCGATGGCGTTCCGACACGAGACCGGCGGCCGTCGACTGACCGTTGACTTCCCGGGCTTCGCCGGCGGCCGCGGCCTGAAGGGGGACATCTTCCTGGCCCAGCCGGAAATGGACCGGATGGTCATCGCCACGCCGTTCCCGAATGCGCCGCGCGCCTTCTACTACAACCAGAAGATCAACTGCATGCCGGCCTCGGGCGCCGTCGTCGTGGGCGGCGAGACCCACCGGTTCGAACCGGACTCGGCGTTCGGCATCCTCGACTGGGGTCGCGGGGTCTGGACCTATGACAACACCTGGTACTGGGGCTCGGCCTCCGGTCTGCACGAGGGCCGCCCGTTCGGCTTCAACATCGGACACGGCTTTGGAGACACCTCGGCGGCCAGCGAGAACATGGTCTTCCTCGACGGCCGCGCCCACAAGCTGGACCAGGTGACCTTCCATCTGCCGAAGGGGACCTTCGACGGCGCGCCGTGGCGGTTCAGCAGCAACGACGGCCGCTTCGAGATGACCTTCGAGCCGATCATCGACCGGGCCTCGGCCAGCGACGTCTTCGGTCTGGTCCGGTCGATCCAGCATCAGACCTTCGGCCGATACACCGGTCATGTGGTCCTCGACGACGGGACCCGGCTGGAAGTGCGCGACCTGCTCGGCTTCGCCGAGGAGGTCGCCAACCGCTGGTAGCGGCGGCCAGGCAGCGCCGGGGACGGCGTCATCACGATCTTTTCTCTGAAAGCGCGAAACACTTGCAGACATTGATGTTGCGGCCGTCCGGACATGCCGTCAGGGTCGGTTCGACTCAATCCTGATAGGAGCGCGCCATGAAGGGCGACCCCGCCATCATCCGGCTTCTGAACGCCGTGCTGACCAACGAACTGACCGCCGTGAACCAGTACTTCCTGCACGCGCGGATGTACCAGGACTGGGGCTTCGCCCGGCTGGGCAAGATCACCTACGACGAGTCGATCGGCGAGATGAAGCACGCCGACAAGCTCATCAAACGCATCCTGTTCCTCGAAGGTCTGCCCAACCTGCAGGACCTCAAGAAGCTCAAGATCGGCGAGACGGTGCCCGAGTGCCTGGCCGCCGACCTGGCGGTCGAGGTCGGCGGGCGCGTGGACCTGATCAACGGCGTCACCGCCTCCGAGATCGCGCATGACTATGTGAGCCGGCAGATCTTCAAGGAGATTCTGTCCGACACCGAGGAACACATCGACTTCCTCGAGACCCAGCTGTCGCTGGTGAAGTCGCTCGGCGAACAGAACTACCTGCAGAGCGCCCTGGGCGAGCTCGAAGGCGGCGAGGGCCACTGATCCTCCCGGCCATGCCGCCGCCGGAGCTGCTGCTGCCCTTCCTGGCGGCGGTGCTGCTGGTCGAGCTGACCCCCGGCCCCAACATGGGGTACCTGGCCATCGTTGGCGGACAGTGGGGCCGACGGGCCGGCTTCCTGACCATCCTGGGCGTGACCGCGGGCCTGGCCGTCTACATGCTGGCGGCGGTGTTCGGCCTGGCGGAAATCATCCTGCGGGTCGACTGGCTCTACCAGCTGCTCCGCTGGGCCGGGGTCGCCTTCCTGCTGTGGCTGGCCTTCGACACCTGGCGCGGCGGGGCGGCCGATCCGGGAGCGATGGACCTTCCCCGGCCGTCATCGGGCGCCCTGCTCACCCGCGGCTTCCTCGCCAACGTGCTCAATCCCAAGGCGGCGGTGTTCTACATCGCCCTTCTGCCCGGCTTCACTGATCCGGCGAGGCCCTTCGCGGGACAGGCCCTGACGCTCGGCCTGATCCACATCGCCATAGCGTTGGTGATCCATGCAGTCATCGTCCTGGCCGCCGCGCGGGCCATCCCGCTGCTGGCGAAGGCTACCGGAAACGGCGGGCGGACGATCCGGATCGTCTTCGCCCTTGCCCTGGCCGCCATCGCGCTGTGGCTCGGCTGGGAAACCCGGCGGTAAGCCCGACGGTCGGAACCTGACGCCGCCTCAACCGGTTCTGGCTGCAGAAGCCAGGAGACCGCCATGCAGATCGCCGAATCGGCCCGCGACGCCATCGACGGATTCGCCAACAGCAAGGGCCGCTCGACCCGCCACCTGCTGATCGGCGTGGGACTGACCGCAGGAGCCGTGCTCGCCTCGGCCCTGATCGCAAGAGCCAACGCGCCAACGGCGGACAACCCCGAGATCAGGCGCCAGTACGACCAGCTGGAAAAGCCGCCGATCACCCCGCCGGAGCGGGCCTTCAGCGTGATCTGGCCGCCGCTGTTCATGGCGCTGACCCTCTCGGGCCTGCGTATCTGGAACGCCCCGCCCTCGCCCGCACGCACCCAGGCCCTGACCCTCTGGGGCGTGGTGCAGGCGCTGAACGCCGTCTGGATGGCCATCGGCCCCCGACATCTGGGCGGGCAACTGGCGACGTCGGTGGCTTCGCTGGGGACCTCCGCCGCCTACGCCTGGCGAGCCCGTCAGGTCGATGGCCCCGCCGCCGGCATGGTCGCGCCCTACGTCGGCTGGCTCGGCTTCGCCAATGTGCTGACCGAGGAGCTGTGGCGGCGCAACCGGGCCAACGCCACGATCCATTGAGCCGGGACGCCCCCTCGCGCTAGCTTCCCCCAAACGGCGGGGGAACGGCGATGGCGAGTGAAGGCGAACCGCTCAAGACGCGGCACGGAATGGTGGTCGGCGGCGCGTCGGTCGGCACCATCTTCGAGTGGTACGACTTCTACCTCTACGGCTCGCTGGCCGGGTTCATTACGAAGCACTTCTTCAGCGGCGTGAACGAGACGACGGGGTATATCTTCGCCCTGCTCGCCTTCGCCGCCGGTTTCGCGGTGCGGCCGCTGGGCGCCATCGTCTTCGGCCGGCTGGGCGACCTGTGGGGCCGCAAGAACACCTTCCTGGTCACCATGCTGCTGATGGGGCTGTCGACCTTCGTGGTCGGCCTCCTGCCCTCCTACGAGGCCATCGGCGTGGCCGCCCCCATCCTGCTGATCCTGATGCGGCTCATCCAGGGCATGGCGCTGGGCGGCGAGTACGGCGGCGCGGCGACCTACGTCGCAGAGCACGCCCCGCCGGGGCGACGCGGCCTCTACACCAGCTTCATCCAGACGACGGCGACCCTGGGCCTGTTCCTGTCGCTGATCGTGATCCTGCTGGTCCGCACCCAACTGGGCGAGGACGCGTTCGGCGACTGGGGCTGGCGCATCCCGTTCCTCGCCTCGATCCTGCTGCTGGGCTTGTCGCTGTGGATCCGGCTGCGGCTGAACGAAAGCCCGGTCTTCCAGAAGATGGTCGACGAGGGGAAGGGGTCGAAGAAACCGCTGACCGAGTCCTTCCTCGAGCCCGGCAACCTGAAGCTGGTCATCCTCGCCCTGGTCGGCCTGACCGCCGGCCAGGCGGTGGTCTGGTACACCGGCCAGTTCTACGCCCTGTTTTTCCTGGAGAAGACGCTCAAGGTCGACGGCGCGCTGACCAATGTGCTCGTCGCCATCGCCCTGCTGGCCGGGACGCCGTTCTTCATCGTCTTCGGCTGGCTGAGCGACAAGATCGGCCGCAAGCCCATCATCCTGACCGGCTGCCTGCTGGCGGCGCTGACCTGCTTCCCGCTGTTCAAGGCCCTGACCGTCGCCGCCAATCCGGCGCTGGCCGCCGCCGCCGCGTCCTCGCCGGTCACGGTGATCGCTGACCCGGCGACCTGCAGCTTCCAGTTCGACCCCATCGGCAAGACCCAGTTCCGCTCGGCCTGCGATGTGGCCAAATCAGCCCTGGCCTCGGCCGGCGTCTCCTACGAGACCCGCGCGGCCGGCCCGGGCGAGGCCGCCGCTGTCCGGATCGGCGCGGCCGCCGTACCGTCCTTCGACGGGACCGGCCTGTCGTCGAAAGACTTCGCAGAACGACAGGCCGCCTGGCGCAAGGACCTGGGCGCAGCGCTCGCCGCCGCCGGCTATCCCGCCAAGGCCGACCCGGCGAAGGTCGACCGCCCGATGGTGGTGGCCATCCTGTTCGTGCTCGTGCTGCTGGTGACCATGGTCTACGGCCCGATCGCCGCGGCCCTGGTCGAGATGTTCCCGGCCCGGATCCGCTACACCTCGATGAGCCTGCCCTATCACATCGGCAACGGCTGGTTCGGCGGCTTCCTGCCGACCACGGCCTTCGCCATGGTCGCCGCCACGGGCAACATCTACTACGGCCTCTGGTATCCGGTGGTGGTCGCCGCGGCGACAGCGGTGATCGGGGCCCTGTTCATCCGCGAAATGAACGGCGCCGACATCGAAGCCTGACGGGGAGACCTGACCTCGGAGGCCCCCATTCGGGGGGAGCCGTCGGGTTGCACAGGTTCTTCACTTGCCAAGGCGCGGAACCGGGATCACGGTCCCGTGACCTTGATGGGGGAGATTCCGGCATGCGCATCCTTGGACTGGCGGTCGTCATCGGCGCGCCCCTTCTGCTGCTCAGCGGCTGCGCCACCCTGAACGAGGACCAGTGCCGGGCAGGCGACTGGAACGGCATCGGCTACACCGACGGCGCCAACGGCTACACGACCGGCCGCTTCGGCGACCATGTGAAGGCCTGCGAGAAGTTCGGGATCATGCCGGACCAGGCCCAGTACCTGCAGGGCCGCCAGCGCGGGCTGCCGGTCTACTGCACCCTGGAGCGCGGCTTCCTGGCCGGTCGTCGCGGGAACACCTACCAGGGCGTCTGCCCGGCCCCGCTGGAGGCCCGGTTCCTGGCCGGCTATTCCGACGGCCGCGTGGTGCTCGACGCCCAGCAGCGGATCGACCGGGCCGAGAGCGACATCAACAACGCCCAGTCCCGCTGGAACGACGCCGACAACCGCCTGCGCGAGGAAGAGCGTCGCTTGGCCGATCCCGCCACGCCCGACGCCGACAGGTCGGCCATCCGCGAGGCGCTCAAGCGCCTGCGCGACGACCGCCGCCAGGCCGACGACGACCTGCGCGCCGCCCGCTTCCGCCGTGACGACGCCGAACGCGAGATGAACCAGCTGCGCTACCGCTTCGGACCGACCTACGGGACGTGGTGAGCTCGCCCTTCCTCTCCCACCGGGAGAGGGGGACCACGCGGAGCGTGGTAGAGAGGGCTGCAGTCAGGAGCGTTTGAGACGTTCGAGCGGACGCCGGTGCAGGCGTTCTGAACGCCCTGCACCGATCCCCCTCCACCATCCTTTGGATGGTCCCCCTCCCCTGCGGGGGAGGATTGCCGGACTACTCCGCCGCCGCCCGGCTGACGCCGATCTTCGCGTCCAGTTCGCCGGCGGCGTAGCGCTTGGCCATCTGGGCGGTCGACAGCGGCTTGATCTTCGACGCCTGGCCGTCGGCCCAGAACTCCTTGAAGCGCTGCTCGCAGACCTTGCGCATCGCTTCCTTGGCGGGCTTGAGGTAGGCGCGCGGGTCGAACTCGCCGGGCTTCTCGGCCATCAGCTTGCGGATGGCGCCGGTGATGGCCATGCGGTTGTCGGTGTCGATGTTGATCTTGCGCACGCCGTGCTTGATGCCGCGCTGGATCTCTTCCACCGGCACGCCCCAGGTCTGGGGCATGGCGCCGCCGTACTGGTTGATGATGTCCTGCAGGTCCTGCGGCACCGACGAGGAGCCGTGCATCACCAGGTGGGTGTTGGGCAGGCGGCGGTGGATTTCCTCGATCACGTTCATGGCCAGCACATCGCCGTCCGGCTTGCGGCTGAACTTGTAGGCGCCGTGGCTGGTGCCCATGGCGATGGCCAGGGCGTCGACCTGGGTCTCGCGCACGAAGTCGACGGCCTGGTCGGGGTCAGTCAGCAGGGCGGAGTGGTCGAGCTTGCCCTCGAAGCCGTGGCCATCCTCGGCCTCGCCCATGCCGGTCTCCAGCGAGCCCAGCACGCCCAGCTCGCCCTCGACCGACACGCCGCAGCTGTGGGCCATCTGGACGACGCGGCGGGTGACGTCCACGTTGTAGTCGTAGTCGGCCGGGGTCTTGGCGTCTTCCTTCAGCGAGCCGTCCATCATCACCGAGGTGAAGCCGTACTGGATCGCCGTGGCGCAGGTGGCCGGGCCGTTGCCGTGGTCCTGGTGCATGCAGACCGGGATGTTCGGATAGATCTCGACCAGGGCGTCGATCATCCGGGCCAGCATGATGTCGTTGGCGTAGCTGCGGGCCCCGCGCGACGCCTGGATGATCACCGGCGCGTCGCAGGCCTCGGCGGCCTCCATGATGGCCAGGCCCTGCTCCATGTTGTTGATGTTGAAGGCGGGCAGGCCGTAGTCGTTCTCGGCGGCGTGGTCGAGAAGCTGTCGGAGGGTGATGCGGGCCACGGTCGGACTCTCTTGCGCTGATATTGTTCTGGGTTTTGGGGCGTCTTAGCACTGGATCACGAGAACGTCAGCCCGTGGAGAGAGGGTTCCGGGGCTGCGCCGCAGCAATTCAACCCGTCATGGCCCGACTTGTTCGGGCCACCCATGAACACTGCGGTTACCGTACGTCCTTCGACGCGCCGATGCGCGGCTGCTCAGCATGACAAAGCTGGAAGGCTATCCATTCAAGTCATGCTGAGCAGCGCTCGAAGAGCGCGGGTCGAAGCACGCAGATGGCCGGCCGCCTCACCACGCATGGTTGGCCCGAACAAGTCGGGCCATGACGGTGTTTGGCCGAGCCCTAAACCTCCAGCGCCTTCACGCCCGGCAGCGTCTTGCCTTCCATCCACTCGAGGAAGGCGCCGCCGGCCGTCGAGACGAAGGTCATCTGATCCGCCACCCCGGCGTGGTTCAGGGCCGAGACCGTGTCTCCGCCGCCGGCCACGGCGGTGATCTTGCCGGCTTCGGCCAGCGCCCCGGCCTTCTTCGCGGCGGCCACGGTGGCGATGTCGAAGGGCGGCACCTCGAACACGCCCAGCGGGCCGTTCCAGATCAGGGTGTTGCTGGCGTCCATGGCGGCGAGCAGGCGCTCGACGGTCTTGGGCCCTGCGTCGAGGATCAGGTCGCCGTCGCCGACTGCGTCCAGCGCCAGCGTGCGCGTGGCCGTACCCGGCTTCACCTCGCGGGCCACGACCACGTCGACCGGCAGCAGCAGCTCGCAGCCCGAGGCCGCCGCCTTGGCCATGATCTCGCGGGCGGTGTCGCCCAGGTCGTGCTCGCAGAGCGAACCGCCGACGTCGATGCCCTGGGCGGCCAGGAAGGTGTTGGCCATGCCGCCGCCGATGGCCAGGCGGTCGAGCTTGGCGACGAGGTTGTTGAGCAGGTCGAGCTTGGTCGAGACCTTGGCCCCGCCGACAATGCCCAGCACCGGCTTCTTCGGCTTGCCGAGCGCCGCATCCAGCATCTCCAGCTCCAGCTGCATCTGCAGGCCCGGATAGGCCGGCAGCAGGCGGGCAAGCCCTTCCGTCGAGGCGTGGGCCCGGTGGGCGGCGCTGAAGGCGTCGTTGACGTAGAGGTCGCCGTTCTTCGCCAGCTCGGCGGCGAAGGCGGGGTCGTTCATTTCCTCGCCGGCGTGGAAGCGGATGTTCTCCAGCAGCGCGACGCCGCCGCTTTCGAGGGCGTCGACCACCGCCGCGGCCTCCGCGCCGATGCAGTCGTCGGCGAAGGCCACCTGCTGGCCGACCAGGGCCGACAGCGCCTCGATCACCGGCTTCAGGCTCATCTCGGGAACCCGCTTGCCCTTGGGCCGGTCGAAGTGGGCCAGCAGCACCACCTTCGCCCCCTTGCCCGACAGGAAGTGGATGGTCGGCAGGGCCGAGCGCAGCCGCGTGTCGTCGGTGATCTGCCCGCCGTCCATCGGCACGTTGAAGTCCACGCGAACGAGCGCGCGCTTGCCGGCGAGATCAGCGGTTTCGAGGGAGCGGAAGGTCATCTTTTGCTTTCGTTCTGTGCGTCCTTCGAGACGCCCGCTCGCGCGGGCTCCTCAGGATGACGAACTCAGCAAAACGCTCGTCATGGTGAGGAGCGGGCCCTGCGGCCCGCGTCTCGAACCACGCAATGTCTACAGGAACTTCGCCATCACGAGCGCGGTGTCGCTCATGCGGGTCGCGAAGCCCCATTCGTTGTCGTACCAGGTCAGCACGCGGGCCAGCTTGCCGTCGACGACCTGGGTCTGCGGCAGGGCGGCGGTCGACGACGCTGCGACGTGGTTGAGGTCGATGGAGACCAGCGGGTCGTTGGTGACGGCCAGCACGCCCGACATCGGGCCTTCCGAGGCGGCGACCAGGGCCTTGTTGATCTCTTCCACCGTCACGTCGCGGCCGGCCACGACCTTCAGGTCGACGACCGAGACGTTGGGGGTCGGGACGCGGATCGAGGAGCCATCCAGCTTGCCCTTCAGTTCCGGCAGCACCAGGCCCAGCGCCTTGGCCGCGCCGGTCGAGGTCGGGATCATGCTCAGGGCGGCGGCGCGGCCGCGATAGAGGTCCTTGTGCATGGTGTCGAGCGTCGGCTGGTCGCCGGTGTAGGCGTGGATCGTGGTCATGTAGCCACGCTCGATGCCGAACAGGTCGTGCAGCACCTTGGCCACCGGGGCCAGGGCGTTGGTGGTGCAGCTGCCGTTGGAGACGACGATGTCGTCAGCGGTCAGGGTCTCGTGGTTGACCTTGTAGACGATGGTCTTGTCGGCGTTGTCGCAGGGGGCCGAGACCAGCACGCGCTTGGCGCCGGCGGTCAGGTGGGCGCTGGCCTTTTCCTTGGACGTGAAGATGCCGGTGCACTCGAAGGCGATGTCGACGCCCAGAT
The DNA here is from genome assembly GCA_044361705.1 of Caulobacter sp. Taxonomy (GTDB): domain Bacteria; phylum Pseudomonadota; class Alphaproteobacteria; order Caulobacterales; family Caulobacteraceae; genus Caulobacter. Next base: position 28,689 of record JBIKII010000004.1, on the reverse strand, counting down.
CCTTGTGCGGCAGGTTGGCCGGATCGCGTTCGGCGGTGACCTTGATCTTGCCGTGGCCGATGTCGATCCAGTCCTCGCCGGTCGTCACCGTGCCGGGGAAGCGGCCGTGCACGCTGTCGTAGCGCAGCAGGTGGGCGTTGGTCTCGACCGGACCCAGGTCGTTGATGGCCACGACCTCGATGTCCGTGCGGCCATGCTCGGCGATGGAGCGCAGAACCAGACGGCCGATCCGGCCAAATCCGTTGATGGCGACGCGAACAGTCATGGTTTTGGGGCTCCCGACCACGTTTTTGTGAGTGTCGGGGGTTTTGAGGACGGGGGCCCGGAAGTCAACCCCGGGCAGCGGACAGAGGGGTCACATCGGGTGAAGGTTTGTGACGGGTGGGGGTAACAGACATTCCCTTCCTACACCGTCATGGCCCGACTTGTTCGGGCCACCCATGCGTGGCGAGGCTGCCTGTTCACGGGGTTCATCGGCGGGCGCCGTGTTCATGGGTGGCCCGAACAAGTCGGGCCATGACGGGTGGGGGAGCGAAGCTAGCGCCTCAGCCCTTCACCACCCGCACCCGCGACGCCGCCTCCCGCGCGTTTGCCCGCGCAGTCTCCACGTCCGCATGCCGCGCCAGGGCCACGCCCATGCGGCGGCGTTCGAAGGTTTCGGGTTTTCCGAACAGGCGCAGGTCGCTGCCGGGGACGGACAGTGCTTCGGCCACGCCCTCATAGGCTACCCCGACAGCCTCCAGGCCGCCGTAGATCACCGCGCTGGCCCCCGGCTCGCGCAGGCTTGCGTCGACCGGCAGGCCGAGGATGGCGCGGGCGTGCAGCGCGAACTCGCTCTGGACCTGGGTGGCGAGGGTTACGAGGCCCGTGTCGTGCGGGCGGGGGCTGACCTCGGAGAACCAGACCTCGTCGCCCTTCACGAACAGCTCCACCCCGAACAGGCCGCGGCCGCCCAGGGCGGCGGTCACCTTGCCGGCGATGTCCCGGGCCCGGGCCAGGGCGGCGGCGGTCATCGGCTGGGGCTGCCAGCTTTCGACGTAGTCGCCCTTCACCTGACGGTGGCCGACCGGGGCGCAGAAGGAGGTCTCGACTTCGCCGGAAGCGCCCACGGCCCGGACGGTCAGCAGGGTGATCTCGAAGTCGAAGTCGATGCGGCCCTCGACGATGACCAGCGCCGTCTCCACCCGTCCGGCGGACAGGGCGTAGTCCCAGGCCGCGCCGATGTCGGCGGGCGACTCGACATAGGACTGGCCCTTGCCGGAGCTGCTCATCACCGGCTTGACGAAGCAGGGGTAGCCGACCGCCGCCGCGCCGGCTTCGAGCGCTTCGCGGCTGCCCGCGAACGCATAGGGGCTGGTCGGCAGGCCGAGATCCTCGGCGGCCAGCCGGCGGATCCCCTCGCGGTTCATGGTCAGTTGCGCGGCGCGGGCGGTGGGAATGCAGATCGCGTCGCCAGCGGTCTCAATCTCAGCCAGCACCTCGGTGGCGATGGCCTCGATCTCCGGCACGATGAGGTGCGGGCGCTCCAGCGCGATGACGGCCCGCAGCGCCGCCGCGTCCGTCATGGTCACCACATGGCTGCGGTGCGCGACCTGCATGGCCGGGGCGTCGGCGTAGCGATCGACGCCGATCACCTCGACCCCCAGCCGCTGCAGCTCGATGGCCACTTCCTTGCCGAGCTCGCCGCAGCCCAGCAGCATGACCCGCGTCGCGGAGGGAGAGAGCGGGGTGCCGAGTTTCATGCCCAAACTCCGTTTTCCCGGCGAAGGCCGGGATCCAAAAAGATCAGCCCGGATGTCTGGCGGACATCCCATGGACCCCGGCCTTCGCCGGGGAGACGGGACCTAGGAAAGCTTCGCCTTCGCCGCCTCGGCCACGGCTTCCGCCGTGATGCCGAACTCCTTGTAGAGCCGCTCGAAGGGCGCGCTGGCGCCGAAGCCGGTCATGCCGACGAAGACACCGTCCTCGCCGATGAAGCGTTCCCAGCCGAACTTCACCGCCGCCTCGACCGCCACGCGGACCTTCGCCTTGCCGATGACCTCGGCGCGGTACTTGGCGGGCTGGGCCTCGAACAGCTCCCAGCAGGGGGTGGAGACCACGCGGGTCGGCACGCCGCCGGCCTGGAGCAGCTGGCGGGCGCCCATGGCGACGCCGACCTCGGTGCCCGAGGCGAAGATCGTCACCTGGGCCGCGCCGCCCTCGGCCGCCGCCAGTTCGTAGGCGCCCTTCGCCGACAGGTTTTCCGTCGAGGCGACGGTGCGGGCCACCGGCGTCTTCTGGCGCGACAGGGCCATGATCGACGGCGTGGTCTTCGTCTGCAGCGCCGACTGCCAGCACTCGGCCGCCTCGACCGCGTCGGCCGGGCGGTAGACGTTCAGGTTGGGCATGGCGCGCAGGCTGGCCAGGTGCTCGACCGGTTGGTGGGTCGGGCCGTCTTCGCCAAGGCCGATCGAGTCGTGGGTCATCACATGGATCACCCGCACGCCCATCAGGGCGCCCAGCCGGATGGCCGCACGGCTGTAGTCGGCGAAGCACATGAAGGTGCCGCTGTAGGGGATGACGCCGCCGTGCAGCGCCATGCCGTTCATCGCCGCCGCCATGCCGTGCTCGCGCACGCCGTAGTGGACGTAGCGGCCGGCGTAATCGGGCGCGTCGAAGGCGGCCATGCCCTTGACGAAGGTGTTGTTGGAGCCGGTCAGGTCGGCCGAGCCGCCGATCATCTCGGGGATGGCCGGGATCAGGGCGGTCAAGGCCGCGCCGCTGTGGATGCGGGTGGCGTTGGCGGCGGGGCTGTCGATATTGGCCTGGACGTGGGCGGCCAGGGCCTCGAAGGCGCCCTTGGGCAGGTCGCCCTTCATGGCGCGGGTGAAGTCGGCGCCCTTGTCGCTGGCCTTGAGGCGGGCGTCCCACTTGCGGCGCTGCGAGCCGCCCTTGCGGCCGGCCTTGCGCCAGGCGGTCTCGATGTCGGCGGGGATTTCGAACGGGGGCGAGGTCCAGTCCATGGCCTTGCGCGCCAGGGCCGCCTCGGCGTCGAACAGCGAGTAGCCGTGACCGTGGACGTCGCCTTCCTTGGGCCCGGCGCCCTTCGAGATCCTGGTCTTGCAGGCAATCATGGTCGGGACCGACTGCTTCGTCGCCCAGCGCATCGCCGCGGCGATCTTGCCGTGGTCGTGGCCGTCGACCGCCTTCACCGCCCAGCCGGCCGCCTTGAAGCGCAGCATCTGGTCGCCGGTCTCGGAGATCGTGGCCGCGCCGTCGATGGTGGTGTTGTTGTCGTCGAACAGCACGCTCAGCTTGCTGAGCTTCAGACGGCCGGCGAGGCTGATCGCCTCCTGGCTGACGCCCTCCATCAGGCAGCCGTCGCCGGCGATCACCCAGGTGCGGTGGTCGACCAGATCGTCGCCGTAGCGGGCGTTCATCGAGCGCTCGGCCATGGCCAGGCCGACGGCGGTGGCGATGCCCTGACCCAGCGGGCCGGTGGTCACCTCGACGCCGGGGGTGTGGCCGTACTCCGGGTGGCCGGCGGTGTTGCTGCCCCACTGACGGAAGTTGCGGATCTGGTCCATGGTCACAGCCTTGAAGCCGCTGAGGTGCAGCAGGCTGTAGATCAGCATCGAGGCGTGGCCGGCCGACAGTACGAAGCGGTCGCGGTCGGCCCAGTCCGGCTTGTTCGCGTCGTAGCGCAGGAACTTCGTCCACAGCACGGTGGCCACGTCGGCCAGGCCCATCGGGGCGCCCTGGTGGCCGGACTTGGCGGCGTGGACGGCGTCCATCGAGAGGACGCGGATGGCGTCGGCCATCTTCACGGGGCTGACGGTCATGACGGGGCCTTCGGGCTGAGTCTGTGTTGCGCGGGTGGCGCCCGTTCGCACGGGAGGGCGTTTCTTTCAACCCGCCTTCCTGTCGCGTCCCGGCGCAGGCTATAGAGATTCAGCAGATCAAGGAGCCGCCGGAATGACGGGAGAGGCTGAAGGAAGCGCCCTCGACCTGGCCGCGCGCCGGCTGGAGCGGGCGATCGCCATGCTCGAGAGCCGCATGGCCGAGAAGATGGCCGTGGCCGGCGCCGAGGCCGGGGGGCTGTTCGACCAGGACCGCGCCCGGCTGGCCGCCGAGCTGGACGCCGCTCGCGCCCGCGAGCGCGCCCTCGAGGAAGCCGGGGCGCAGGCCTCCGAGGCCCTGGGCCGCGCTATCGCCGAAATCCGCGCCGCCCTCGGCGAACCCGTCGAAGCGGAGGCCTGATCGATGGCCCAGGTCACTGTCCAGATCAACGGCAAGCCCTACAGCGTCGGCTGCGAGGACGGCCAGGAACGCCACCTGACCGAGATCGCCCGCCTGTTCGACCAGCAGGTCCGCCAGGTCAGCCAGGACGTCGGCCAGCTGGGCGAGACCCGGCTGTTCCTGATGGGCGCCCTGCTGCTGGCCGACGAGATGGCCGACCTCAAGCTGCGCCTCGCCCACCTGCAGGGCGAAGTCGCCCGTCTGCAGACCGACCAGGCCAAGGTGGAAGTGAAGGCCGTCGCGGCGCTGGAAAGCGCGGCGAAGCGGATCGAGAAGATCGCGGGGGGTTAGGCTCCGACGGGGACATGCTCCGAAGGTGCGTGTCCCCAGTTCCGCCGATCACCACCGGGGACACGCACCGCTTCGCGGAGCATGTCCCCGGCACAAGCCTTTCTTTCGCCCCCCCGACCCCCTATCTTGCGAGGTGGCGGGTCTGCTGCGGCTCTCGTCGAAGGCAAACTAATCCCGGGGACCTTAATTCACCTCTAGGGAGCTGTCCCTGCTGGGGTCCGTGGACCTCGGCAAACGGCGCCCACCTGTCCACGACAGGTCCGAGGGGATTGAAACGCCTTCACGGCTCTACGCGGCGCCGCCACCTTTTCCCGGGCTCATTGCGGGGTTCGAGACGCCTGCCGCTGCGCGGGCTGCTCCCCAAGAAAAATTGGGCTAGTCATCCTGAGCAGGCCCGCAGGGCCGTGTCGAAGGACGCACAGCGTGACCGATCCCCGCCTCGGCGCCGCCAAGATGACGCTGCGGCTCGACGCGCGGGCGCGGCGCAAGGCGCTGATGATCGAACATCCCGAGGCTGACTGGATGGCCGCGGACCACATCCCGGCCATGCTGACCGCCACCCGCCGCACGCGGCCCGGCGTCATCGGCCTGTACAAGGCGCTGGGCGCCGAACTCGACCCGCGACCGCTCGGCGACACCCTGCGCAAGGCCGGCTGGACCCTTGCCCTGCCGGCGGTCGTGGCCGAGGCCGCGCCGCTGGTCTTCCGCGCCTGGAGCCCTGGCGAGCCCCTGACCCACGACCTGTCAGGTCTGCCCGCCCCGCCCGCGACGGCGGAGGCGGTTCGTCCGGACCTTGTGATCGTCCCGCTGCTGGCCTTCGACCGCCGGGGCGACCGGCTCGGACAGGGCGGCGGCCACTATGACCGGACGCTGGCGGCCCTGCGCCGCGAGCCCTCGCCCCCGGCCTTCGTCGGCCTGGCCTACAGCGGCCAGGAACGTGACGACCTGCCCCGCGAGACCCATGACCAGCCGCTCGATGGGATTTTGACCGAGGCGGGGTATATAGCCGTCCGAAAGGACCTCTGAATGCGCTTTGCTTTCTTCGGCGACGTGGTCGGCAAGTCGGGCCGCGACGGTCTGGCCGACCACCTGCCCGGACTCCGCCGCCGCCTCGGGCTCGAGTTCGTCATCATCAACGCCGAGAACGCCGCCGCCGGGTTCGGGATCACCGAGAACACGGCGCGGGAGCTGTTCGACGCCGGCGCCGACTGCCTGACGCTGGGCAACCACAGCTGGGACCAGAAGGAGGCGCTGACCTATATCGTCCGCGAACCGCGCCTGATCCGCCCGGCCAACTACCCGATCCTGTCCGACGCGCCCGGCCGTGGCGCCAACCTGTTCCAGACCCAGAGCGGCAAGACCATCTATGTCGTCAACCTGCTGGGCCGCGTGCATATGGACGCCATGGACGACCCCTTCGCCGCCGCCGACCGCGAGCTGGACAAGGCGCCGCTGGCCCAGGTGGCCGACGCCGTGGTCGTCGACATGCACTGCGAGGCGACGAGCGAGAAGATGGCCATGGGCCACTACTGCGACGGCCGCGCCTCGCTGGTGGTCGGCACCCACACCCACGTCCCGACCGCAGACTGCCAGATCCTGCCCGGCGGCACGGGCTACCAGACCGACGCCGGGGCGTGCGCCGACTACGACAGCGTCATCGGCAACCAGAAGGAAGAACCGCTGCGCCGGTTCACCACCAAGATCAGCCAGGGCCGCTACCAGCCGGCCTTCGGTCCGGCGACTGTCTGCGGCGTCTTCGTCGAGACCGACGACCGCACGGGGCTGGCCAAACGCATCGAACCGATCCGCATCGGCGGCCGGCTGAGCGAGCATGTGCCGGTGGTGGAGATGGCGCCGGCGTGAGCTAGGCGCCGCGATTTCGGGGCGCTAGAAGCCCGCAACCTGTTTTGAACCGACGAGACCAACCCGACCCATGGCCGGCCACTCAAAATTCAAGAACATCATGCACCGCAAGGGGCGCGCCGACGCGGTGCGGTCCAAGCTGTTCTCCAAGCTGTCGCGGGAAATCACCGTCGCCGCCAAGACCGGCCTGCCCGACCCGGCCATGAACCCGCGCCTGCGCCTGGCGGTGAACAACGCCAAGGCCGAGTCGGTGCCGAAGGACGTCATCGAGCGCGCGATCAAGAAGTCGCAGATGGGCGACGCCGCCGACTATTCCGAGATCCGCTACGAAGGCGTCGGCCCCGGCAGCGTCGGGATCATCGTCGAGGTGCTGACCGACAACAGGAACCGCGCCGCCGCCAACGTTCGGTCGCTGTTCTCCAAGCTGGGCGGCAACATGGGCGCCACCGGCTCGGTGACCTTCAACTTCGACCGCATGGGCGAGATCACCTACCCGGCCAAGGCCGCCAGTGAAGACGCCATGATGGAGGCCGCCATCGAGGCCGGCGCCGCCGACGTCGAGTCGGACCTCGGTGACGAGGGCTCCGGCCACACCGTCTATACCGCCTTCGAGGACCTGGGCGAGGTCGCGTCGGCGCTGGAGAAGGTGTTCGGCGAGGCGTCCTCGACCAAGATCATCTGGCGTCCCAAGAGCACCGTGACCGTGGAGGGCGAGACCGTCGCCACCCTTATGCGCCTGCTCGACGCCCTCGAGGACGACGACGACGTCCAGAACGTCTACTCCAACGAGGACATCAGCGAAGCGGATATGGCGAAGCTGGGGTAGTCGCGACGGTCGCCCGGTGCAGGGGCGGCCTCCATCAGTTCTGCTTTTCCAGGTAGCCGGACAGTTCGTCCAACAGCCTGCGGGAGGCGCCGAAATCGGCGTCTCCCGCCGCCTGCTCCAGGCCGGCGCCCAGGTCGCTGATGGCCAGGAAGCCGAACGCGCCGCCCGATCCGCGCATGTTGTGCCCCAGGATCGTAACCACCTCGAAGTCGGCGAGATCCAGCGCCGCCCGCATCGTGACGACATGCTGCCGACAACTGTCCAGATAGGCCGGTATCCGCGCCGCCAGCCTCGCGTTCGGCCGCCAGGACCTGGACTCGTCGACGGGCACATCGCCCGCCGGCGACCGCGGGGCGATCACGGAGTAGTCCCGGATCGCCTGAAGCAGGACATCCTGCTTGATGGGCTTGGTCAGATAGGCTGTGCAACCCGCCGCCAGACAAGTCTCGCGGTCGCCCTTCAGCGCTGACGCCGTCAGGGCGATGATCGGGGTCGGGGCGCGATCGTTCGCCTCCTCCCACGCCCGGATCATTCGCGTCGCGGTCAGGCCGTCGCGGACGGGCATCTGCCGGTCCATCAGCACCAGATCATAGTGGCCGGCCTCGAACATCTCGCAGGCGATCAGCCCCGTGTCGGCGACATCGACGAGGTAGGGCGTGTCCTCGAGATAGGCCAGCGCGATGGTGCAGTTATCGGGCGAGTCCTCGGCCATGAGGATGCGAAGCGCCGGCAGCGGCGCCTCTGGGCCGGCGCCCACCGGCGTGATTCTGGCGCGCTCGGCGCCGGCCCAGACTTCGAACGGGACGGCAAAGGCGAAGACGCTGCCTCTTGCGACCCTGCTGGCGACCCAGATCCGGCCGCCCATCAGTTCGACCAGACGCTTCGAGATCGTCAGACCCAGACCCGAGCCGCCGAACCGGCGGGTGGTGGACGAGTCGGCCTGGGTGAAGCGTTCGAAGATGCGGCCGAGCTTGTCGGCCGCGATCCCGATGCCGGAGTCGGCGACCAGGAACCGCAGGGCCGTCGGCATGGACGGGTCCCGATCCAGCTCGACCTTCAGGGAGACCTCGCCAGTCTCGGTGAACTTGATAGCGTTGCCGAGCAGGTTCAGCAGCACCTGACGCAGCCGGGTCGGATCGCCGACCAGGTTGTTGCTGACGCCCGGCGCGATCTCGCAGATCAGGGTCAGCCCCTTCTCCTGCGCCTTGGGCGCCACCATCTCGACCACCTTCTCGAGGTGGTCGCTCAGCGAGAAGCCCGTCCGCTCCAGATCGAGTTGCGAAGCCTCGACCTTGGACAGGTCGAGAATGTCGTTGATCAGGTTGAGCAGGTTGTCGCCGGAGCGGCGGAAGATCTGGACGTACTTGTCCTGCTCGGGCGTCAGGGTGGTCTTGGCCAGCAGGTCGGCGATGCCCATGATCGCGTTCATGGGCGTGCGGATTTCATGGCTCATGCTGGCCAGGAAGTCGGACTTCGTCCGGCTGGCGCTCTCGGCGTCGGCCTTGGCCTGCTGCAGTTCCGCCTCGACGCGCTTGCGCTCGGTGACGTCGCGCGCCGCCGCGAACACGCCCTGCAGCGTGCGGCTTCGATCATAGAAGGTGGTGGCGTTGTAGGACACGACGGTCTGCTTGCCGTCGCGGCTGCGGACGGTCAGCTCGTAGTCGGTGAGCGACTTCTCGCCGAGCACGCGCTTGATGCCCGCCTCGGCCCGCTCGGGGTCGGTGAAGCAGTCCTTGAACGGTGCGCCGATCAACTCGTCACGGGTCGAACCGGTGAGCGCCTCGGTCTGCTTGTTGACGTCGGTGATGATGCCGGCTGGATCGGTGGTGATCAGGGCGTCGATGTTCGATTCGATCAGCGAGCGGGTATAGAATTGCTGGTCCCGCAGCCGCTGGTCCGACCGCTTCTGTTCTTCCTCGACCAGTTTGCGCGCGGTGTTGTCGGTGCCGATCAGCAGGTAGCCGATAATGGCGCCCGCCGCGTCCCTAAGCGCAGTTACCGAGACGACTGCCGGGAACCGGGTGCCGTCCTTGCGGATGTAGGTCAGCTCGTAGATGTCCTCGATGCCGCGCGAGGCCTTGAATACCAGCGCCTCGAAGCCTGGTTCGATCGGAGTGGCTAGTTCCGCGCTCAGCGCGCGGGCGCGGACGACCAGTTCCTGGGGGTCGGAAATGTCGGCCGGCGTGATCGTGTTCATGACCTCGGCGGCTGTGTAGCCGAGCATCCGCTCCGCCCCGACATTGAAGATCTGGATCACGCCCCTGGCGTCGGTCGCGATGCTGGAAAAGTTGGCGCTGTTGAAGATGGCGCTTTGAAGGGCGCCGGTCTTGACGATGGATTCCTCGGTCTGGCCGTCAGCGGTGACGCCGACAACATGGGCGAAAGCCCCCTCGCCCGTCTCCGTCTTCGGAATTGAGATAGAGGTTCCTAACGCTGGTTGACCTAACGTGACGGCTTCGGGAGGGAAGGCGTCACCTGAACTTAGTGCAGGAGTTTGCCGACGGAGAATTCAAGCTGCGACGGCGAATAGGGCTTCTGGATGAACTGCCCGCCGACGACGAACAAAGCGGACATGTCTGCGTCCAGCTGTGTGCCCGAGGTGTAGAGCACCGGCAGTTTCGGCCTCAGTCCGACAGCCTGGTTGGCGATGTCGTAGCCACCCAGCGCCAGCGCCCCCAGCCTGATGTCCACGAAGAGGCCGTCGATATGGCGGGGGTCGGACAGGAACACGAGCGCGCTGGCCAGATCGTCGGCCATCAACGGCGTATGACCCAGGTCCTCGATCGCCCATTCCGCCGCCTGGCGAATGAAAACCTCATCTTCGACCACGAGAATAACCGCCATCAGGGCGCAACCCGCTGCAGCCACGGCATTTCGGAATCCCCCTTGTGTCTGGGAGATGCCCCCCTGACCCGTGCGCAACCCCTTGGGGCCACGATGGTTCCCGCCCCGCCCAGAATAATTTCCGCGCAGCCGCCAAGTGCGCTCGCTGTTCTCCAAGCCGGGCGGCAACATGGGCGCCACCGGCTCGGCGGCTTCGGCGCTGGAGAAGGTGTTCGGCGAGGCGTCCTCGACCAAGGTCATCTGGCGTCCGAAGTCGACGGTCACCGTCGAAGGCGAGACCGTCGCCACCCTGATGCGCCTGCTCGACGCCCTGGAAGACGACGACGACGTCCAGAACGTCTATTCGAACGAAGACATCAGCGACGCGGATATGGCGAAGCTGGGGTAGTCGCCGGCAAGACCGGCGGGGCGTCGCCCTTCATCGCCGCCAAGATCTGCGCCGCCACCCAGTGGGCGCCCCTGGAACTGGGATGGTCATCGTCCCGGTACAGGGGCAGACCGTCCGACTCATTGATGCACCGGCCCGCCAGCTGACGGTCACAGAACAGCGCCGACGGCTCCACCCGGATCAGGCGCGGCGTCGGGCTCAAGGCTTCGAACGCTTTCTGCGTGCTGCTGTCACGAGCCCGGAACGCCGTCGAGGACGTCGACAGCGGCCGCGGCCCGCCGCCGAACATGGCGATCTTGGTCATGGTCTGGGGCACGTTCCAGCCGGCCTCCGGGATGTTTCCGACCAGGATGACGCGTTTGCCCGATCGGAGGAGCGTCTCGACCGAGTCACGCATCGCCGCGGCGCGTTCGGCCTCGCCGGGCTGGCGCGTGGTGCTGCCCGCAGCGAAGTAGATCGCCCGCTTTCCGAACTCGACCCCACCCTCCTGGTTGTCGAAGGGGGTCTTCTCGAGAATCAGCGTCCAACGCGCCACGAGAATGACCGTCTCCGGACCGGCGTTGGAGTTCAGGAAGGCTGCGGCGGCGGCCTTGTACTCCACGCACCAGTCGCCGCCTTCCCGCGTGACGCCTGGGACCGGATCACACCGGGGGCGCGCAAAATTGACAAGACTGTAGCCCTCGGCCGCGAGGGTCTTGGCGAGCTTCGGCGCGATGCTGGACGCATGGCTGTCTCCCCAGAGCGCGACCCGCTTTTCAAGCTCCGGATTGTAGACACAGTAGGACGCCGCCTGGCCCCCAACCTTGATGCAGCCCTTTGTGCCCGGGTTGAAGGACCTGTCGAACTTGGCAATGGCCAGAATCTCGGGATCGAGCCGCTGGGGCGCCCCCTGCAGTTGATCCAGCGCCTTGCCGGCCCCGGCCAGGGCGACCACGCCGATCAGGGCGCCGGCGAAGATGCGCTTGCGCGACACCATCTCCGGCTTGCGGAACGGGACCTCCACGAACCGCCAGGTCGCCCAGGCGAGGAGCAGCGCGAGCACGGAGAGCCCCGCCATCAGAAGCGGTGAGGGCGCCAGCACCGACCGGATGCGGGCGAAGGCGAACAGGGGCTGATGCCAGAGATAGGCCGAGTAGCTGATGAGCCCGATCGCGACCAGGGGCTGCCAGCCCAGGAGGCGGCCGGTCCAGTTCGAACGATCCGCGCACAGGATCACCAGCGCCGATCCGGCCACCGGAACCAGCGCCCAGAGGCCGGGAAACGGCGTCGCCTCGTCGAACAGCAGGATCGCGCCCACGATCATCGCCAGCCCGGCGCAAGCGCCGACCTCCGACACCAGACCTGTCGGGCGCGCCCGCCGCTGGAGCCAGAACGCCAGCAAGGACCCGGCCAGCAGTTCCCAGGCGCGGGTGGGCAGGAGGTAGAAGGTCGCTGTCGGCTCACGCCGCAGCGCCCACTCCGACAGGGCGAGGCTCAGCACCGCCAGGCCGCCGACAACCATCGCAACGTTCCGCAACCGTCCCCGCCTCAGAGCGAGGAGCAGCAGCGGGAAGATCAGATAGAACTGCTCCTCGACCGCCAGGCTCCAGGTGTGAAGCAGCGGCTTCAGTTCCGCGGACCGGGCGAAGTACCCATTCTCCGTCGCGAAGAAAAAGTTGGATGAGAACAGCGCGATCGCGGCCAGGCTTTCCCCGAAATCCTGCAGCTGCCCGGGCAGCATCCAGGCCCAGGCGAAGGGCAGACAGGCGAGCAGGACGACGAACAGGGCCGGCAGGATCCGCCGCGCGCGTCGCTCATAGAAGGCGAGGATGGAGAAGCGGCCTTCATCCTGTTCGCGCAGGATGATGCTGGTGATCAGGTATCCCGAGATCACGAAGAACACGTCGACCCCGACGAACCCGCCGGAAAACACCTGGAAGCCCGCGTGGAACAGGATGACCGGCAGGACGGCGACGGCGCGCAGGCCGTCGATCTCCCGCCGGTAGGGCAGGGCGTCCGAGCTCATCCCGCGCCTGGACCCGAACAGGGACGGGCCAGACTAGCGGGCATCCGCGTAATCCTTGACCAGCACGTACAGAAAGTCCCGCGCGTCATAGAGAGACTTCACGCGGATGCGCTCATTCAGGCCGTGGGTTCCGCCACCGTTGGCTTCGGCGAAGATGCCGGTCAGGCCGTAGGTCGGGATGCCGGCGGCGTTGGTGTACTTGCCGTCGGTGGCGCCGGTGGTCTGGAAAGGCACGATCGGCACACCCGGCCAGAACTGCTCGCCGCGCTTGCGCAGCGGCCCCATCACCGCCTCCGACAGCGGCGGCGGCGGCGGGGTGCGCAGGGACGTGGCGTCGGCCACGATGGAGACCTTGTCGTCGCCGACCACCTGCGCCAGCCGCTGCCGGGTCTGCTCGGCCGTCTGGCCCGGGAATATCCGGCAGTTCACATTGGCCCAGGCCCGCTGCGGCAGGGCGTTGGGCGCATGGCCGGCCTTGACGAGGGTCGGCACGCAGGTGGTGCGCAGCATGCTGTTCCACATCGGATTGCGGGCGATGATCGCCGCAGCCGCCGCGTCGCCGGGGTCGGCGACCAGCGCCCGCATCGCCGCGCTGCTCTCGGCGTCGACCAGCGGCGCCATGGCGGTGAAATAGGCCCGCGTGGTCTCGTTCAGCTGGACCGGAAAGTCGTCGACCATCACCTTGTTCAGGGCGACCGACAGCCGCGCGATGGCGTTGTCCTTGTAGGGCCGGCTGGAGTGGCCGCCCGGGTTGGTCACCTCGAAATGGAAGTCCTGGTAGACCTTCTCGCCGGACTGGATCGACAGCGAGATCGGTTTGCCCGAGGCGTCCATCAGCCCGCCCGCGCCCTCGTTCAGCGCCAGGCCGGCGTCGATCAGGTCGCGATGCTTCGTGACCAGCAGGTTGGCCCCGTTGAGGGCGTCGTCGCTCTCCTCTCCGCAGGTCAGGGCCATCTTGATCGTGCGGCGCGGCTTGTAGCCCTCGGTCTTGTAGCGGATCAGCGTGTCGACCCAGATCGCCGCCTGGGCTTTGTCGTCGGAAGCGCCGCGGGCGTAGAACCAGCCGTCCTCCTCGATCAGGGTGAAGGGGTCCCGCGTCCAGTCGGCGCGGTTGGCCTCGACCACATCGATGTGGGCCAGCAGCAGGATCGCCCTGGCCTTGGGGTCCCGTCCCGGAAGGATGGCTACGAGATTGCCCTCCTTCGGATGGGTCGGCTCGACGATCAGGCGCAGGTCGCTGTCGGGATAGCCCGCCGCGCTCAGCCGCGCCGCCATGGCCTTCGCCGCCGCCGTGCAGTCGCCGACCGACAGGGTGGTGTTGATCTCGACCAGCTCCTTGTAGAGCCCGCGGAACTGCACCTGGTCCGGCCGCAATCCCGTAGCCTCAGCGCCCGCCAGACCCGGCAGCGCAGCCGCCATCACCATCGCCGCAAGCGCTCGCCGCCAGATTCGCATCATTCACTCCCCGGAACCTGCCGGAGTGTCGGACGGACGCGCCCCGCCGCGCAAGACGGCAAACGCAGCGGCCGCGGCGCCTTTCCGCTTCGTTCAGGATTCCCGGCATTCTATAGAACACATGATGAACACGCCGATTCGCATCCTCGGCCTCGATCCCGGCCTGCGCCGCACCGGATGGGGGCTGGTCTCGGTCGAGGGCTCGCGCCTGACCTGGATCGCGCACGGGGTCATCGCGCCGGACGAGAAGGCGTCGCTGGCCGAACGGCTGCTCTGCCTGTTCGAGGGCGTCGCCGCCGTCGTCGCCGAGCACGGCCCGCATGAGGCGGCGATCGAGGAGACCTTCGTCAACAGCAACGGCCAGTCGACGCTGAAGCTCGGCCACGCCCGCGCCGCGGCCATGCTGGCCCCGGCCCAGGCCGGGCTGCGAGTCGCCGAGTATGCCGCCCGCGAGGTCAAGAAGGCCGTGGTCGGGACCGGCGGCGCCGACAAGGACCAGGTCGCCTTCATGATCGCCCGGCTGCTGCCGACGGCGGGCTCCCCGACCCAGGACGCCGCCGACGCGCTCGCCGTCGCCATCGCCCACGCCCACGCCCGCAAGGCCCCGCGCCAGGCCGGCGCCTCGGCCGCCGCGACGATGGCCGGCCTGCTGGCCCGCGAAAGGAAGACCGCATGACCCTCCTTCGCCAAGGCTTCGGAGGGCGAGCCCTCCCGCGTGGGGGACTTGTCCTGCGAAGCTCCGCCAGGAGCGAAGCAGGATGATCGGCCGGCTGCGCGGAATCGTCGCCGAGGTCGGCGAGGAGGAGATGCTGATCGACGTTGGCGGCGTCGGCTATGTCGTGCGCTGCGGATCGCGGACGCTGGGCCGCCTGCCCGCCGTCGGCGACGAGACGCTGCTGCATATCGAGCACACCTGGAGCGAGGCCCAGGGACCGCGCCTCTACGGCTTCGGCTCCCGTGACGAGCGCCGCGCCTTCGTGCTGCTGACCGCCATTCAGGGCGTCGGGCCCAAGGCGGCCATGGCGGTGCTCGACATCGCCTCGCCCGCCGAACTGGCCGGCGCGGTGGCGCGCGACGACAAGGCCTTGGTCGGCCGGGCCAACGGCGTGGGCCCCAAGCTGGCCCAGCGCATCATCACCGAGCTCAAGGACAAGCCGATCACCGATGGCCCGGTGGCGGCCTTCCATGCGTCCATCCCGTCGCAGGATCCGGTCCGCCCGTCCGCCGCCGGCGAGGCCGTAGCCGGCCTGATGGGCCTGGGCATCGCCGAGCCCGTCGCCCGCCGCGCCGTCGAGCAGTCCGCCTTGCGCCTCGGCGAGGACGCCGATGTGTCCGCCCTGATCAAGGCGGCGCTGCAGGAGATCGGGCGTTGACCGACCGCATCATCTCCGGCGACGCCCAGTCCTTCGAGCCGACCGACAAGGCGCTGCGGCCGCAGACCCTGGCCGAGTTCGTCGGCCAGGCGCAGACCAAGGCCAATCTCAAGGTTTTCATCGACGCCGCCCGCGAGCGGAACGAGGCGCTGGACCACGTACTTCTGTTCGGCCCGCCGGGGCTGGGCAAGACGACGCTGGCCCAGATCGTCGCCCGCGAGCTGGGCGTGAACTTCCGCGCCACGAGCGGGCCCGTGCTGGCCAAGGCCGGCGACCTGGCCGCCATCCTGACCAACCTCGAACCGCGCGACGTGCTGTTCATTGACGAGATCCACCGCCTGGCCGCCAACGTCGAGGAGATCCTCTATCCGGCGATGGAGGATAATGTGCTGGACCTGATCATCGGCGACGGGCCGTCGGCGCGGTCGATCCGCATCGATCTGGCCCCGTTCACCCTGGTGGCCGCGACCACTCGCGCGGGCCTGCTGGCCACGCCGCTGCGCGACCGCTTCGGCATCCCGCTGCGGCTGGAGTTCTACACGCCGGCGGAGCTGCAGCAGGTGCTGCTGGGCGCGGCGCGCAAGATGGGCGCCCCGCTCAGCGACGACGGGGCCGCCGAGATCGCCGCCCGGGCGCGGGGCACGCCGCGCGTCGCCGGCCGTCTTCTGCGCCGGGTCCGCGACTTCGCCGCCGCCGACGGCGCGCCGCTGATCGACAAGGGCCACGCGGCCCGCGCCCTGGCCCGGCTGGAGGTGGACGAGGCGGGCCTCGACAGCCTCGACCGCCGCTACATGCGCGCCCTGATCGAGAACTACGGCGGCGGCCCGGCCGGGGTCGAGACCCTGGCCTACGCCATCGCCGAGGCGCGCGACGCCGTCGAGGACGTCATCGAGCCGTTCCTGATGCAGCAGGGCTTCATCCAGCGCACCCCGCGCGGCCGCGTCGCCTGCGGCAAGGCCTACCTGCACCTGGGCCTCACCCCGCCGCCGAACGCGACCGGCGGGCAGGCGGGGCTGTTCGAGTAGGCGCCCGGCTCAGACCGGCGCCGGCGCGCTGAACACCTGCAGCCCCCTCGGGCCCGGCCGGGACTCGTCGCCGGCCAGATGTCGGAAGACGTAGTCCACGGCAAGGACCATGTCCTCGGGGCTGTAGGGCTTGGGCATGGAGGCGATGGCCGCCTCGCGCGAAGACTCGATGCGCGAGGTCTGGCCGCTGATGAACACCACGGGGATGCCCATCGCGGTCAACTCCCCGGCCAGAACGGCGCCGTCGTCGTCGTCCGCCAGCTCGATGTTGACCAGCGCCAGATCAGGGCGGTGCTGCGCCACGGTGTCGAGCGCCTCCTGATGCCGGATCGCCAGCGCCAGCACCCGGTAGCCGTGGTCCTCCAGCGCGTCGCGAACAGTCATGGCCAGCAGCAGCTGATCCTCGACGATCAGCACGGTCTTGGCGTCGGGGGTGGTCATGGCGAGGACTCCAGTCGAAGCCGTAACAGTCCGCGAGGATTGGGGTTCCGCGCGGCGTCCTTCGACACGCCCCGGCAAGAGGCCGGGGCTGCTCAGGATGACCAGGTTTCAATGCATCTGGTCCTGAGCAGCACTCTCTTCTAAGTCATCCTGAGCAGGTCGCGCGGCGACCGTGTCGAAGGACGCAGGGCCCACCGTGACAGCGACCCCCGACTCCCCCTCCGCCGGCCGCTTCGACGGTCGCGAGCACATCCTGCCGGTGCGGGTCTATTACGAGGACACCGACTTCACCGGCGTGGTCTATCACGCCAACTACGTCCGCTATTTCGAGCGCGGGCGCAGCGACTTCCTGCGGCTGGCGGGAGTGTCGCACAATGCGCTGGCGGGCCGCGAGGATCCGGCCGCCTTCGTGGTCACGCGGCTGGAGATCGATTTCCGCAAGCCGGCGCGCATCGACGACGCGCTGCGGGTGGTCACCACCTACGACGCCGTGAAGGGCCCACGCCTCTTCATCAGCCAGAAGATCCTGCGCGGCGAGGAGTTGCTCACCACGGCGGAGGTCGTCGCCGCCTGCATCACCATGGACGGCCGGCCCCGAAAGCCGCCGCCCGGGCTGGTCGAGGCCGTAAAACCGTTCTTGCGTGAGGCGAATGGCTAACGACCGTTAACGTCTGCGCCTTAGTTTCACCAAAGCCGCCGACAAGATCGGCCCTGGACCAGACCAACCTCGGGGGTTTCCGCTCGCATGGACGCTTCGACCATATCCGCCGACACGTTCTCGCTCGTCTCGCTGTGGACCAACGCCGACTGGGTGATCAAGGGGGTCATGGTGGGCCTGGCCCTGGCCTCGCTGTGGTCCTGGGCTGTGATCATCGACAAGGCGGTGCGCTTCACAACCCTGAACGCCCAGGCCAACCGGTTCGAGGACAAGGTCGGTTCAGGCCGGCCGCTCGAGGAGATCGCTGCCGAGTCCGGGGCCGACAACAAGCAGCCCCTGCCCCGCCTGCTGAACGCCGCCCTGCGCGAGTGGCGCGACGCGCGCGGCAAGGGCCCGCTCGGCGACACCCAGACCGCCCTGCTGATCCAGCGCATCGACCGCGTGCTCGACAGCCATATCGCCCGCGAAAGCCAGAAGACCGAGGACGGCCTCGGCAGCCTGGCCATCGTCGCCACCGCCTCGCCCTTCATCGGCCTGTTCGGCACGGTCTGGGGCATCATGCACGCCTTCCAGAGCATCGCGATGGAGCGCAACACCTCGCTGGCGGTGGTCGCGCCGGCCATCGCCGAGGCGCTGTTCGCCACCGCCATCGGCCTGGCCGCCGCCATCCCGGCCTACATCGCCTACAACAAGTTCTCGACCGACGCCGGCAAGTTCGGGGCCCGGCTGGAAGGCTTCGCCGACGACCTGTCGACGGCCATCCAGCGCCGGCTGGCGGAGAAGGTCTGAGCCATGGCGCTCTCAGCCAACGACGCCTTCTCGGCCGGCGGGCGCCGGGGCCGACGCCGGGGCCGGCGCGGCCGCGGCGCGCTGAGCGAGATCAACGTCACGCCGCTGGTCGACGTGATGCTGGTGCTGCTGATCATCTTCATGATCTCCGCCCCGCTGCTGACCAGCGGCGTGCAGGTCGAGCTGCCCAAGACCGAGGCCGGGGCCATGCAGGACCAGGCCGAGCCGGTCACCCTGACGGTGAAGGCCGACGGCAAGCTGTTCCTGGCCGAAACCGAGATCCCGTTCGCCTCGCTCAAGCCGCGCCTCGAGCGGCTGTCCTCGGCCGGCTACGACAAGCCCATCTATGTCCGCGCCGACGGCAAGGCGTCCTACGAGGTGGTCGCCCAGGTGATGGCGGCGCTGTCGACCGGCGGCTTCACCAAGATCAACCTGATCACCGACACCGGCGGCCCCACCTCCGGTGAGAGCCAGAAGTCGACGACCACGGAGGGACAGTCGGGGTGAACCGCCGGGAGAGGACAGGCATCACGCCGGCCCTCGCGGTCTCGGTCGCGCTGCACGCGGCCGCGCTCGCGGCTGTCATCTTCCTCGGCGGCCTGTTCCAGGAACCCTTCAAGGTCGGCGGCGGCGTGCCGGTCACCCTGGTGACCAACGGCCCGCCGGAGTTCGTCCAGGCGGAGCTGTCCGACCAGGTCCAGGAGGCGCAGACCGAGGAGCCCGATCCGGTTGCCGAGCCTGAACCTGTCCCCCTCCCGACCCCCGCCCCCGCCACGCCGCCCAAGCCGGACGTCAAGAAGCCGACGCCGTCGCCGGTGAAGCCGGGCCGCACCGGTCCCCGCGCCGAACTGGACCTCGACAAGCTGCTCAGCGACGTCGAGACGACCAGCAAGGCGGCCACGCCCCCGAAGAAGGGCGGCGGCAAGAAGGGTCCGAAGAAGGACGCGCTGACCGTCCAGATCGGCTCGGGCAAGCGCGTCTCCGCCGCCACCAGGGGCTACCTGCTCAATCTCGGCAACGATCTGAGCCGCCGCTGGAACCCCAACTGCCTGGTCGAGGGCGGGGCCGACGTCCGCGCCGAGGTCACCTTCCGCGTCTCGTTCGGCGGCAAGCTGCTGGGCCGGCCGAAGTCGTCGGAAGCCGGCACGAAGGACCCGATGGTCCGCGTCGCGTCCGAGCGGGCCATCCGCGCCGTCTACGCCGCCGAACCGTTCAACGACTTCCCGCCGGAACTTTACGGCGAGGAACTGATCTATCCTTTCGACGCGCCCGCCGCCTGCGCCAACCGCTAGTCCCGGAGAGCCCCGATGATCTTCCGATCCGCCCTCGCCGCCGTCATCGCCTGCGCCGCCCTGCTCGGCGTCGTCGCGCCGACCGTGGCTGCGGCCCAGCCGCAGGTCGGCTCCACGGTTAGCTCGGGCGTCATCGAGCCGCTGCCCATCGCGGTCCCCGCCTTCACCGGCGCCGGCCGCGGCGCGGAGATCGCCCAGGTCATCACCGGCAATCTGGAACGGTCGGGCCTCTTCAAGACCATCGACTCCGCCGCCTTCCCCGAGCGCAACCTCGACATCGCGGTCCAGCCGACCTTCGACGCCTGGAAAACCATCAACGCCCAGGCGCTGGTCAACGGCCATGTCACCGTCGAGGGCGACGGCCGGCTGCGGGTCGACTTCCGCCTGTGGGACGTGTTCTCGGGCGAGCAGCTGCTGGGCCTGCAGTTCACGTCCACGCCCGAGAACTGGCGCCGCGTGGCGCACAAGATCAGCGACGCCGTCTATGAGCGGATGACCGGCGAGAAGGGCTATTTCGACAGCCGCATCGTCTTCGTCGCCGAGAGCGGCCCGCGCGACAACCGCATCAAGCGGCTGATGATCATGGACCAGGACGGCGCCAACCCGTCCAGCCTGACCGACGGCAGCTACATCGTCATGACGCCGCGCTTCTCCTCGACCAGCCAGGAGATCACCTACATGGCGCTGCGGCCGACCGGTTCGGCCATCTACCTGTTCAACATCGAGACCGCCCGCCAGGAAACGCTCGGCCGCTTCCCCGGCATGGTGTTCGCGCCGCGCTTCTCGCCGGACGGCAACCGCGTCGCCTTCTCGGTCGAGCGCGGCGGCAACAGCGACATCTGGATCATGAACCTGACCAGCCGCTCGCAGAGCAAGCTGACCAGCGATCCGGGCATCGACACCTCGCCCAGCTTCTCGCCGGACGGCTCGCGGATCGTGTTCAACTCCGACCGCGGCGGCAGCCCGCAGCTCTACATCATGGGCTCCGACGGCTCCGGCGCCCGGCGCATCTCGCGCGGCGGCGGCATCTACACCACGCCGGTCTGGAGCCCGACCGGCGACTTCATCGCCTTCACCAAGCAACAGGGCGGCATGTTCCACATCGGCGTCATGCGCCCGGACGGCAGCGATGAGCGCATCCTGACCACCAGCTATCTGGACGAAGGTCCGACCTGGGCGCCCAACGGTCGCGTCCTGATGTTCTTCCGGGAAACAAGAGGCGGCGCGCCGCGTTTGTGGACCGTGGACATCACCGGTCGCATCCTGCGCCCGGCCCCCTATCAGGGCTCAGGCTCGGACCCGGCATGGTCGCCGCTGCTCAACTGAGCGGTGAATTGTGGTTCTGGGGCTTCACCCTGACGTCATTGTGAGGCCTAGTCAGAGTTTCCCGTCGCGTATTTCCGTTATCTCACGTCACTATTGACCTGAGGGACCCATATCCAAGGAGGAAGCCTGCATGAGCTTCGACGCAAAGCGCGCTGTTAGACTGGCGCTTGTCCTCGCCGCCACCGCCTCGATGGCGGCCTGCGCCTCGACGAAGCCGCTGCCCGAGCCCGGCCCGGGCCCCGGCACGCCTCCCGGCCCCGGCACGGGCTACAAGCCCACGCCCGGCCCCGGCCCGGTCGACACCCGCGCGATCCCGGGATCGACGCAGGACTTCGTCATCAACGTCGGCGACTTCGTCTACTTCGACCTCGACAGCTACGACATCCGCTCCGACGCCATGTCGGTGCTGGACGCCCAGGCCGCCTGGCTGATGCGCTATCCGGCCGTGCAGATCCGCGTCGAGGGCAACTGCGACGAACGCGGCACCCGCGAGTACAACCTCGCCCTGGGCGCCCGCCGCGCCAACGCCGTCCGCGACTATCTGGTCAGCCGCGGCGTCTCCTCGGCCCGCATCTCCACCCTGTCATGGGGCAAGGAACGGCCGATCGATCCGGGCACCGGCGAGGACGCCTGGTCCCGCAACCGCAACGGCCACACCGTGATCATCGCCGGCGCCCGCTAGGGCCCGGACCTTCGCAAGCCTGCGGGAGGGGATCGCGTCTCGCGGTCCCCTCTTTGCATTCCGCCGACAGGCCGTAATTTCGTCGCTGACGCAACCGCATTATCGAGCCCATGACGCGCAAGATCCTGATCGCCTCCACCCTGGCCCTCTCCGTCGCCCTCGCCGGCGGCGTGGCCTGGTCGCAGACTCCGATGCCCGATCCCCTCGACGACCGTTCGGTCAAGCGGCTCGAGCGAATGGAAAAGGTCGTGCGCGAACTGCGCTCGATCGTCTTCCAGGGCCGCGACAGCGGAAAGCCCGTCGTCGTCCAGCCGGCCGAGACCGAGAGCCAGCTGCAGGGCCTCGCCCAGAGGATCGTCGATCTGGAAGAGACCCTGACCTCGCTCAACCGCCAGAACGAGGCGACGACCTTCGAGCTCGACCAGGCCCGTCGCGCCCTCTCGGAGTCCCAGGCCGCCAACCGCGCGCTCAGTGAGCGTCTGGCCGCGCTGGACGCGCGCATCGGCAAGATCGAGGCCGACGCCCTGGCCGGGGCCGAAGAAGAAGCGGTCGGCCTTGAAGAGGGCGACCCGGACACCGAGTTCGCCGCCGCCCGCAAGCTGATGCTCGACGGCGACTATGACGCCGCCTACGTCGCCTTCGACCGGTTCGTGAGCCGCTACGGTGACTCGCCCAAGGGGCCGGAGGGCCGCTACTGGCTGGGCAAGACCTTGTCGGTGCGCGGCGACCACGGCGGCGCGGCCGGGGCCTATATCGGCGCCATCCGCGGCTGGCCCAAGACGACCTGGGCGCCGGACGCGGTGCTGGAGCTGTCGCGCTCGCTGCTGGCGCTGAAGAAGCCCGCCGACGCCTGCCAGACCCTGGACGAACTCGCCCGCCGCTATCCCAAGGCGCCCCCGGGCGTCCTCAACCGGGCCCAGGCGACCCGGGTGCAGGCGAAGTGCGCGGCGTAGACGCCGTCTTCGAACGCAGACTGCGGACCCAAATCGCCGCCCCCCTCGCGGTCGCCTTCTCGGGCGGCGGCGACAGTCTGGCGCTGCTGCTGGCCGCCAAGGCCTGGGCCGACGCCAACGGCCGGCGCCTGCTGGCGCTCACCGTCGACCACGGCCTGAACCCGGCGAGCACGGACTGGACGCGCCGGTGCGGTGAGACCGCTCAGCGGCTGGGCGTCGGCTTCCAGGCCCTGCGGTGGGAAGACGCCAAGCCCACGACCGGCCTGCCCGCCGCCGCCCGCGCCGCCCGGCATGCCCTGCTGGCCGACGCCGCCCGCCACGCCGGCGCCGGCGTCATCCTGCTGGGCCATACCGCCGATGACCTGACCGAGGCCGCCGCGATGCGGGCCGAGGGCTCCAGCGTCTCCGACGCGGCCGAGTGGTCGCCCTCGCCCGCCTGGCCGCAGGGACGGGGAGTCTTCCTGCTGCGCCCGATGCTGTCCCTGGGCCGCGCGGAGATCCGCGACGGGCTGCGCGCACGCGGCGAGACCTGGATTGAAGATCCGGCCAACGAGGACCCGAGGTTCGCCAGGGCGCGGGCGCGCTCAGCCCAATCCTCTCCCGACGGGAGAGGGGGACCATCCGAAGGATGGTGGAGAGGGGTGCGACCAGGAGCGTCGGAAGCTTCGGCCCCCGAGTCCATGCCACCCCTTCCGCCTCCCTGCATCGCCCCCCCTCCACCACGCTCCGCGTGGTCCCCCTCCCCCTGCGGGGGAGGATTGTCGTTGAGCATCACCGCCCCCGCCACCCACATCGCCGCCGCCTGCCTCTGCGCGGGCGGAACCTCCCGCCCGCCACGCGGCGACCGGCTGGAGCGTCTCGTCGCCCGCCTCCGCTCGGGTGAGGCCTTCACCGCCACCCTGGCCGGCGCCCGCATCGCCTCGGACGGCCGGACCGCCGCCTTCACCCGCGATCCCGGCCGCGCCGGCCTGCCGGAAGCCGCCGTAGCACCCGGCCGCCCGACCGTCTGGGACGGCCGCTTCGAGATCGAGACCACCGTCCCCATCACCGTTCGCGCCCTCGGCGGCCTGTCCGTACAGCTGCCGAAGACGCAGCAGGCGGCCCTCCGCGCGTTGCCCGCGACGATCCGGCCCACCCTGCCGGTCATGGTGTCCCGGGACGGCGCCGTCTCTTGCCCGATCCTTGCAGGAGACCCGTCGGTTCGCGTCACCACGCTGGTTCTGCCCCGTTTCGAGGCGGCGATCGGTCTGGTTGACGCCGAGCCCGCCATATGACGAATGGCGCACATGGCGAAACCGGCCCCGCCGCCCTATGTTCTGCAGGGTGACTGGCACAGGAAGAGTTTGAGCGAATGAACCTGCGTAACATGGCCATCTGGGCGGCGATCGTCGTCGTCGCCTTCGGCGTCTGGAGCATGCTGAACCAGGGCTCCGCCGGCGCGCGGGCCACGAGCACCGAGATCAGCTACTCCGAGCTGCTCGGCAAGGTTCAGTCGGGCGAGGTCTCCAAGGCCGTCTTCCAGGGCTCGTCAGTCCAGGTCGTCGGCTCCGACCCCAAGGCGGTCTCGACCGCCGTCGTGCCCTCCGACTCCAGCGACCTGATCAAGGAAATGCAGGCCCAGAACGTCAATGTGACGATCAAGCCGGCCGAGCGGCTGTCGCTGGTCGCCATCCTGCTGAACGCCTTCCCTGTTCTGCTGCTGATCGGCGTCTGGATCTTCTTCATGCGCCAGATGCAGGGCGGGGCCCGCGGCGCCATGGGCTTTGGCAAGTCCAAGGCCAAGCTGCTGACCGAGACCAAGGGCCGCAAGACCTTCGAGGACGTCGCCGGCGTCGACGAAGCCAAGGAAGAGCTGTCGGAAATCGTCGACTTCCTGAAGGACCCGGCCAAGTTCCAGCGCCTGGGCGGCAAGATCCCCAAGGGCGCCCTGCTCATCGGCCCTCCGGGCACCGGCAAGACCCTGATCGCCCGCGCCGTCGCGGGTGAGGCGGGCGTGCCCTTCTTCACCATCTCGGGCTCGGACTTCGTGGAAATGTTCGTCGGCGTCGGCGCCAGCCGCGTGCGCGACATGTTCGAACAGGCCAAGAAGAACGCCCCCTGCATCATCTTCATCGACGAAATCGACGCCGTCGGCCGCCACCGCGGCGCGGGCCTGGGCGGCGGCAACGACGAGCGCGAGCAGACCCTCAACCAGCTGCTGGTCGAGATGGACGGCTTCGAGTCGAACGAAGGCATCATCCTGATCGCCGCCACAAACCGTCCCGACGTGCTTGACCCGGCGCTGCTGCGTCCCGGCCGCTTCGACCGCCAGGTGGTGGTGCCTAACCCCGACGTGACCGGCCGCGAGAAGATCCTGCGTGTCCACATGCGCAACGTGCCGCTGGCCGCCGACGTCGACGTCCGCACCCTGGCGCGCGGCACCCCGGGCTTCTCGGGCGCCGATCTGGCCAACCTCGTCAACGAGGCGGCGCTGATGGCGGCCCGCAAGAACCGCCGGATGGTCACCCATCCCGACTTCGAAGAAGCCAAGGACAAGGTCATGATGGGCGCCGAGCGCCGGTCGATGGCCATGAGCGAGGACGAGAAGCGCAACACCGCCTACCACGAGGGCGGCCACGCCCTGGTGGCGATCACCGTCCCCTCGTCCGACCCGGTGCACAAGGCGACGATCGTCCCGCGCGGCCGCGCGCTGGGCATGGTCATGCAGCTGCCCGAGGGCGACCGCTACTCGATGAACTTCACCCAGATGACCAGCCGCCTGGCCATCATGATGGCCGGCCGCGTCGCCGAGGAGATCATCTTCGGCAAGGAGAACATCACCTCCGGCGCCAGCAGCGACATCAGCGCCGCCACGGGCCTGGCCCGCAACATGGTCACCCGCTGGGGCTTCTCCGACGAGCTGGGCACCGTGGCCTATGGCGACAACCAGGAAGAAGTCTTCCTGGGCCACTCGGTCGCCCGCACCCAGAACGTCTCCAGCGAGACGATGAAGAAGATCGACGCCGAGGTCCGCCGCCTGGTCAAGCAGGGCGAGGACGAGGCGCGCCGGATCCTGACCGAGCGCCTCGACGACCTGCACGCCATCGCCAAGGCCCTGCTCGAGTTCGAGACCCTCTCGGGCGAGGAGATCAACGGCGTGATCAAGGGCGTCATGCCGACCCGCGACGACGCCGAGAGCAAGCGCCCGACCGGCCCCGCCGCCTCGGTGCCGCTCTCGCCCCGCCCGGGCAGCGTGACGGCCCGCGACGCGCAGGACGACGCATAGTGATCCTCCCCTTTGGGGGAGGTGGCTCGCCGCAAGGCGAGACGGAGGGGGTTCCGCCACGCCGGCAGGACCCCCTCAGTCGTTCAGCCTTCGGCTGCCCGACAGCTCCCCCAGAGGGGAGCCACTGAATGCCCGCGCGGCCGCCCCTCGTCATGGGCATCGTCAACGTCACGCCCGACAGCTTCTCGGACGGCGGGCGCTACCTGGGCCATGACGCGGCCCTGGCCCATGCGCGCAAGCTGATCGCCGACGGCGCCGACATCCTCGACATCGGCGGCGAGTCGACCAGGCCGGGCGCGCAGCCCGTCGACGAGGCCGAAGAGATCGCCCGCACCGTCCCGCTGATCGCCACGATCCGGGCCGAGAGCACCATCCCGATCTCCATCGACACCATGAAGCCCGCCGTCGCCCGCGCCGCCGTCGCGGCCGGCGCGACGATCTGGAACGATGTCGCCGCGCTGCGCGCCTCGCCCGACGCCCCGGCCGTCGCCGCAGAGCTCGGCTGCGAGGTGGTGCTGATGCACATGCTGGGCGAGCCGCGCACCATGCAGGACGCGCCGCGCTACGACGACGTGGTTGGCCAGGTCGAAACCTTCCTGCTGGCCCGCGCCGCCGTGGCCGAGGGGGCGGGCGTCTCACAAGAGAACATCTGGCTCGACCCCGGCATCGGCTTCGGCAAGACCCTGGACCACAACATGGCCCTCCTCGCCGCCCTGCCCCGGCTGTGCGGCCACGGCTACCGCGTTCTGCTCGGCGCCAGCCGCAAGCGCTTCATCGCGGCGCTGGATCCGATGGCCGTAGACGCGGGAGACCGCCTCGGCGGCTCAGTGGCGGCCGCTCTGCACGGCGCCCGGTCCGGGGTCGCGGCGGTAAGGGTGCATGACGTGCAGGAGACCGTGCAGGCGCTGGCGGTTCAGGCGGCGATTGAGGGAGAGCGCTCGTGACCGCCGCCCTCGTCGTCTTCGGCGGCCTCCCCGGGGTCGGCAAGACGACCATCGCCAGCCGGTTGGCCGCTCAGATCGGGGCGGTCTTCCTGCGCATCGACGTCATCGAGATGGCGCTGCACGACGAGGGCGTCGAGGTCGAGGGGCAGGGTTATGCCGTGGCCTATGCGCTGGCGGAGTCGAACCTGCGGCTGGGCCTGACGGTGATCGCCGACAGCGTGAACCCGATCCCCCTGACGCGGGACGCCTGGCGCGCCGTCGCCGCTCGCGCGGGCGCCCGGCTGGTCGAGGTGGAGGTGATCTGCTCCGACGCCGCGGAGCATCGCCGCCGGGTCGAGACCCGCGTCACCGACCTGCCCGGCTTCGTGTCGCCGACCTGGGCGGAGGTGGTCGAACGTGACTACGCGCCCCGGGCCGACGACCGGCTGGTGATCGATACTGCGGTGATGGCGCTGGAAGAATCGGTCGCGACCTTGCGGGGGCGGCTTCGCGAAGCGTAGCTGTCCCCCGACAGGCCGATCCGCTCTCCCAACCCAGAGCCGGGAACGCTACAACGCCCTCATGACCTCCCCCGATTCCCCTGCCCCGGCCTTCAGGGGCCGCGTGCTGATCATCGCCGGCTCAGACAGCGGCGGCGGCGCGGGCATCCAGGCTGACATCAAGACCGTCACAGCGCTCGGCGGCTATGCGGCCACGGCGATCACCGCCGTCACCGTACAGAACACCCTGGGCGTGACCGGCGTCCACGCCATCCCGCTGGACATCATCGAGGCTCAGGCCCGCGCGGTGCTGGACGACATCGGCGCCGACGCCATCAAGACCGGCATGCTGGGCGACATCGCGACTGTTGAGCGGGTGGCGGCCATCCTCGACTCGGCGGCGGGCGTCCCGGCGGTGATCGACCCGGTGATGGTGGCCAAGGGCGGGGCCTCGCTGCTGGCGGACCGGGCCGTCGAGGCCGTGCGCGAGCTGATGATCCCGCGCGCCGCCCTGCTGACCCCGAACGCGCCCGAGGCCGAGGCCCTGACCGGCCTCACCGTGCAGACTACCGACGACCTGCGCCGCGCCGGCGAGGTCCTGCTGGGCCGGGGCGCCAGGGCGGTGCTGATGAAGGGCGGGCACATCGCCGGCGAGCGGCTGACCGACCTGTTGATCACGCCCGATGGCGAGACGGCCTTCGAGGGCGAGCGGATCGACACCCGCCACACCCACGGCACCGGCTGCACCCTGGCCAGCGCCTGCGCCGCCGGGCTGGCCCAGGGTCTGCCGCTGACGCAGGCCGTGGCGCGGGCCTGGAGCTATGTCCACGAGGCCATGCTGCGCGCGCCGGGCCTGGGCGCGGGCCACGGGCCGCTGGACCACGGATGGACGTTGAGGGCACGGTGATGAGCGAGACGCTGGAACAGAGGCTGGAAGCCATCGTCCGGGGCTCGGACTCGCTGATGACCGTGCTGCGGCTGACCCGCGATCTGGACCTGCCCGACTGGCTGATCGTCTCCGGCGCCGTCTACCAGAAGGTCTGGAACCACCTCACCGGTCGCGATCCCGACTACGGGATCAAGGACTACGACCTCGCCTACTTCGACGCCTCGGACGTCAGCTACGAGGCCGAGGACGTTCATATCCAGCGGGCCGCCACGCGCTTTCCGCCGCCGTTCGACCAGCAGGTCGAGGTCCGCAACCAGGCTCGGGTCCACCTGTGGTTTTGGGATCGGTTCGGCGAGCCCTACGAGCCGCTGACCAGCAGCGCCGAGGCCCTGGGCCGCTTCGTCGCCCCCTGCTTCAGCGTCGGGGTGCGGCTGGAGGCCGACGACAGCCTGACCATCGAGGCTCCGTTCGGACTCAACGACCTGTTCTCGATGACCATCCGACCCAATCCGACCCGCCAGCTGGCCAGGGGCTGGGACAAGGTCATCGCCTCGGCGCGCGGGCGGTGGCCGGAGATCACGGTGGTGGCGGCGTAGGGGACATGTTCCGCACCGCGTTACGTG
>JBIKII010000218.1:0-4563 GCA_044361705.1 Caulobacter sp. | reverse complement strand
ATGCCTGCTGCCCGCCCATCGGAATGCTCACGCCCAGTGCAGCGGCGCCGATCATCATCGCCACGCGGCCGCCGCTGGAATAGGAGCCCCGGCCATAGACGAACAGGGCGTAGTCGGTCCCGTACTTCGCGGCGAGCAGCTGGGCGCCCTCACCCAGCGTCCAGTCGAAGCCCGTCTTGGACGGCAGCCCGGGGCCGTACATGCCATAGGCCAGGATCGAGTTTCCGACCGCGCCGTTGAGACGCAGCACCTGGCCCTCGCGGCCCTCCATCGCCGTCGCAGGGTCCAGGACCGTCAGCTTGTGCGCCTTGCCCTGCAGCGTCGCCTCGACGGCGGCCTGCATGTTGGCCCTCGCCGAGGCGGTCCAGTCCGCGCGCGGCTCGAGAAGTCCCGACGCGGTCAGCAGTTTCAGCTCGATGTCGGGCTGGGCGAGCAGAACCTTGGCGTTCTGGGGTGGCGCGGTCGGCAGGCCGGCGGCGGACTTCACATTGGTGGTGGTGCAGGCAGCCAGCATCAAACACGCCGCCGCCAGCGTCAGGATACGCTTCATTCTGGAGTCCCCCGCCCCGAGTTGTACTGGCGCCACCTAACCGTGTTTCGGCAGGGGCGCCTAGCGGCGGCTCGCAGGGTTTATCGGCAAATGGCCATGACCAATTGTCGCCGTCTTGCGGCCCGGCCCGGCAATCGCCACCTAGGACTCACGCCGTTCGCCGGACGCCTGATGGGGCCGACGAACGGGAGTTGCCCCTGCTAGAGGACTCGCTGCCGATGACCACACGACCGCTGCTGTTCGACAGCCCCTTCCTGCTGGGCTTCGACCACACCCGCACCCTGATCGAGCGCGCGGCCAAGGCCGCCGCCGAAGGGTATCCGCCCTACAACGTGGAGGCGCGCGACGACGGCGACGTCCGGATCACCCTGGCGGTGGCCGGGTTCTCGCCGGACCAGCTCGACATCCACGTCGAAGGCAACCAGCTGACGGTCGCCGGCCGTCGCGGCGATGGCGCGGAGACGGCCGACAAGGCCTATCTCCACCGTGGCATCGCGGCGCGCGGGTTCATCCGCACCTTCGTGCTGGCCGACGGGATGGTGGTTCGCGGCGCCCTGCTCGAACACGGCCTTCTGCACGTGGATCTGGCCCGCCCCGAACCCGAACGGCTGATCCAGCGGATCCCGATCCGGACGGCCGACTGACCCGATTTTCCGGAAGGTCGGGCCGCCCCGCTGAACCTGCGGGCGTTCCCGGCGTTCCCCCAGTGAAGGAGGTGGTCTCAATGACACCCCAACGTCTTACCAATGAAGCTTTCGCGGCCCTTGGCGCGCCCGACCTCGTCTATGTCCGGCCGGTCACCGCCGCCGAGATCATCGCCGACACGCCCGCCGCGGCCCTGCGGGGCTACGATCTCAGCCCGCAGCAAACGCTCTTCGCGGTACACCGTGCGGACGGCGAGCGCCTGGCGGTCCTCGGTGACCGCGATTCAGCCGTCGCCGCCGCCCTGGCGCACGAACTGGCGCCGGTCTCGGTTCACTAGGGACGTCAGGCTGCCGTCGACTGCGGCTCGCGGGCGAGCAGGGCGTAGATCGACTCCGCCGTCCGCGCCTGCCGCAGTTGCAGGCGCAGGTCTCTCTGACGCAGAAGCCGCGAGACGCGCGCCAGGGCGCGCAGATGCTCGGTGTCGCTGTCGACCGGCGCGAACAGGGCGAACACCAGGTCCACCGGCTGTTCGTCGACCGACTCGAACGGCGTGGGCTGCTCGAGACGCATGAACACGCCGCGCAGACGCGGGAGGCCCTTCAGACGTGCGTGCGGCACAGCTACGCCATGGCCCACGCCGGTCGATCCGGCCGCCTCGCGCTCCAGCAGGGCGTCGAGCACGTCCTCGGCCCTCAGGCCGAAGGACCGGGCGGCGATATCGGCCACGGCCGACAGCACCTGCCGCTTGCTTCCGCCACCGGCCCGGGGCGCGATCGCGCGGGGCTCCAGCAGATCACCGATATTCATACGCTCATAACTCGCTGGATTCAGACCGGAGGTCGAAGGGCTGGTCGCGCCGTGTCAGGCGACTACCCGCTTTCCATTGCCGCTCTGTGACTGTGTGCGTTCAGGGTCGATCCAGCCGATGTTTCCGTCCGGACGGCGATACACCACGGACAATCCGCCGTGGGCTGCGTTCCTGAACACGATTGTGCGAGATTCGGTCAAGTCCAGTTCCATGACCGCCATCGAAACAGTCATTGTTTTGAGCACTTCCTCGGTCTCGGCGATGATCATGCCGGTCGGAGGGGCGTGGTCGTCGACGCCGTCCCAGTCCTCGACGTCCTCGTCGGGCGCACGCAGAACGAACATCGCCGCGGTTTCCTCACGGCGCGCCTCGGCCTGGACCGAGTGGCTCTTGAGCCGCCGCTTGTAGCGCCGGACCCGCGTCTCGATCTTGTCCAGGGCGGTGCTGAAGGCCCCATGGGCCTCTGCGGCGAGGCCGTGGCTCTGCAGAAGCTGGCCGGAGTCGAGCCGGATCGTGCAGTCAACACGGAAGGCGTAGCCATCCTTGGAGACCACCACGTCGGCCGTGCCGCCGCGCTCGAAATACTTGCCAATGGTGGCTGTGATGTCGTCCGAGACCCGCGTTCGCAGGGCCTCCCCGACGTCGACGTGCTTGCCGGATACTTGCACTTTCATGGCTATAGAACGCGCTCCGCGGAGAAGCGTGTCAAGCAATCGGCAGGCCGCTCGCTTTCTTGTGAGGACGCGTGTTCAGGCCAGGCCCAGGACCTGCGCGACATGCCGGAAAAAGGCGACCGCCACGTTCCAGCCGATCACCAGAAGACCCACGCTGGCGGCGCTGATGGCGTAGCCGATCAGGGCCAGGATCCCGTCCCGCTGCACCAGCGCCAGGCCGAATGCGGCGATGGCCGCCGCCGGGGCCATGTTGCCGAGGAAGATCGGCAGAACCAGAACCAGCGACAGCAGGGTCACGGTCAGTCCGATCATCCGGTCGCCGATCGGTCCGAACAGGAAGACCAGCCGGGGCCGCGAGACCTTTTCGATCCGCTCCAGCGTCGGGATCAGCTTTCCGAGCGCAGCCGCGAGGTCGGCCCGACGGAGTTTCCGCCCATCGATGAAGCGCGGCAGCCACGGGCCCCGCACGCCCAGGGCGATCTGCGGCGCGAGCAGGATCAGCGGCGCGGCCAGGAAGGTGGACGATCCCGGCGGCAGCGGCAGCCAGTTGGGCGCCGAGAAGATGAACAGCAGTGCGCCGAATGACCGTCGGCCGAGCCGATGCACGATCTCCCCGACCGTCACCTCCGGATCGGGATCATTGCCGATTTCGGCGAGCAGGGCCGAGAGCGGCCGTTTTCGGTCGAGGGGGTCCATGGCCGCGCTCCTTAGCCGGTTTCCAACGCGCGAACAGGCAAATCGTCCCGCGCCGTCAGACGGCGGCGCGCAGCATCCGGCGGCGCTCGACCGACGATGGAATCCGCATGGCCTCACGGTACTTGGCGACGGTGCGGCGGGCGATATCGACCCCGGCTTCCTTGAGGATATCGACGATGGCGTCGTCGGAATGCACATCGCTTTCCGCGCCTTCCGCGTCGATCAGCTGGCGGATCTTGTGACGCACCGACTCGGCCGAATGGGCCTCGCCGCCCGACGAGGAGGCGATCGAGGAGGTGAAGAAGAACTTCAGCTCGAACACGCCGCGCGGCGTGGCGATGTATTTGTTCGAGGTCACCCGGCTGACCGTGCTCTCGTGCATGCCGATGGCATCGGCGACAGTCTTCAGGTTCAGCGGCCGCAGATGCTCGACGCCATAGGCGAGAAAGCCGTCCTGCTGGCGAACGATCTCGCTGGAGACCTTGAGGATCGTGCGGGCCCGCTGGTCGAGGCTCTTCACCAGCCAGTTGGCGCTGGCCAGGCAGTCCTGGACGAAGGTCTTTTCCTGGTCGGTCCGCGCGCCGCCGGCCACCTTGGCGTGATATCGGCGGTCGATCAGCACCTTGGGCAGGGTGTCTGTGTTCAGCTCGACCAGCCACAGCCCGCCGGAGCCTTCGCGGACGAACACGTCCGGCACGACCGGCTGGGAGGGTTCGCCGCCGAAGGCCGCGCCCGGACGGGGCGTCAGCGCCCGCAGTTCGCCGATCATCTCGCGCAGGTCTTCGTCGTCGACACCGCAGACCCTGCGCAGCCCCGGCATGTCGCGGCGCGCCAGCAGTTCGAGATTGTCGAGGAGGGCCGCCATCGCCGGATCGAACCGGTTGCGGTCCTTCAGCTGGATCGCCAGGCATTCGCGCACGTCGCGCGCCATCACGCCCACCGGCTCGAAGCCCTGCAGGACGGCCAGGACCTCCTCGATGAAATCCAGCTCGCAACCGAGACGGTCGGACATGTCGACCAGATCGGCGCGCATGTAGCCGCCGTCGTCGACGGCATCGATCAGCACGGCCGCCACAACCCGCTGCGGCTCGCTCAGGCGGGCCACGGCCAGCTGGTCATGCAGGTGCTCGCCGAGCGTCTTGTCGCGGGTCAGGCGGCCTTCCAGGCTGTCCTCGCCCTCGAAGGTCGCG
>JBIKII010000084.1:0-12449 GCA_044361705.1 Caulobacter sp. | reverse complement strand
ATGCGCGGCGCCGGCGCGACCCACGCCTGGTGCGAGGTGTTCCTGCCGGGCCTCGGCTGGATGGAGTTCGATCCCACCAACGGCATCGCCGAGTCGGTCGACCTGATCCGCATCGCCGCCAGCCGCCGGCCCCAGGAAGCGGCGCCGGTCAGCGGCGTGATCCTGGGCGACCCCGGCGCCACCCGTCTCGATGTCCATGTGGATGTCGGCCCGCTTGTCCTGTCGGCCGCCGCATGACCGCTCGCAATGTCAGCAGAGGACAAAGGCCCCGATGACCAGCGGATTTCCCCAGCAGAACCCCGTGAAGACCGGCCCGCTCCCGAAGACCGACGCCCTGCCCCAGCACGGCCAGCAGCCCGACAAGCGCTGCATGGAGCGGGCTTCGCCGGACCGGAAGCCGACGCCGCGGCCCGGTCATTAGGCGCCGGCGGACCACATCGGGTAAAAATCTTCTCACCTGGTTCGCGAGCGGGCTTGCGTCCTTGACCCATCTCGTTAACCAATGTTCTCGGGGATCAGGTGTTTTCCGGGTGCGCCATGCGAGCGATCGCGGCGACAAGTCTGACGGGTGTCGTCGTCCTCGTGACGATGGCGGTAAGCGCGGCGTCCTCCATTGGCGCAGCGACCGACGGACTGACTTCCGATTCCATGCTGGCAAAGGCCGAGTTCGGCCAGGCCTTCAGCGGCGGCGGGCGGGTTCCCGACGATCCCGATGCGCCGATCCGCACCGGTCGCTGGGACGACGCTCCGGCGCCCGTGCTGGCCCTGCTCGGCGGCCCGGCAGCCGATAGCCCCATCGCCCCGCCGACGATCCAGGCCCCGGCCTCCCGATCGACCATTCAACTGGCTGCGCTGACGCCGCCACCGTCGGCCGAAGCCCAGGCACGCGGCCTGAGCGCGCGGCCTGCCGTCATCCGCTCCCGTGTCGCCCTGGCCTCGGTCAGCCCGAAGGTCCTTGCGGGCGGGCCGACGCTGCGCGTGTCGGTGTCCACCGATCGCGACGCGACCGACATCGGGTCCGGCCTCGCCATTGAAGACAGGTCGAGCCCGGCCTTTGTCCCGCGCCCGGCCCGCCCGTCCCAGCCGTTCGACGCCAAGCAGCTCCTGCTCAGCATCGCGCCTTCGCCGGTGGATCAAGGCAGGGGTCGCTGGTTCGTGTTCGCCGCCGGTTCGGGCGAAGCCTTCGGCCTCAACATCATTCGCGATCCCGTGCGCGGCAGCTGGCGACGGACGGGCTGGTCCGTCGAACGCCTGGCCGAGTTCGGCAAGGCCCAGATCGGCGTGGGCTGGCGGCAGGCCAACCGGCAGGTGGCGCTGAGCGCCGCGCGGCGCGAGATCGGCGCCTACGGCTACAAGCAGGAGGACACCGTCGTCGGCGTGACCTTCACCGTCAGCGGCAAGCCAATCAAGGCGCCGCGGTTTGAGCAAAGCCTCCCGAAGCGCTAACAGGGTCTCGTGCCCACCGAACCCGCCGCGCCGACGCCTCCAGAGGCGGCGGCCTCCCCGACGCCGCAGCCCGTCCCGCGCATCGCCTATGTCGCGGTGGCGACCGCCCTGTTCATGGAGTTCATCGACTCCTCGGCGTTGTCGACGGCGCTGCCGACGCTCGCCGAAGCCTTCGGCGTCGATCCGCTCCACCTGAAGCTGGCGCTGACCTCCTACATCCTGGCCCTGGCGGTGTTCATCCCGATCAGCGGCTGGATGGCCGAGCGCTTCCAGCCACGCCGGGTGTTCCTGGCGGCGATGGCGGTGTTCCTGATCGGCTCGGCGCTGGGCGGCCTGTCGCAGAACCTCGAGCAGCTGGTCGGGGCCCGTATCATCCAGGGCATCGGCGGGGCGATGATGACGCCGGTAGCGCGGCTGATCGTGGTCGGCTCCACCTCGCGCGCCGAGCTGATCCGCGCCATGGGCTGGTTCACCACGCCCGCCCTGCTGGGCCCGCTGGTCGGACCGCCGCTGGCCGGCTTCGTGCTCTCGGTCGCCGACTGGCCGTGGATCTTCTTCATCAACATCCCCATCGGCCTGATCGGCATGGCGGCTGTGGTGAAGTTCGTGCCACGCATCACCCTGCCCCATCCGGGCCGGTTCGACTGGAGCGGCTTCGCCCTGGCCGCGACCGCGATCACCGGTGTGGTGGTGGTCGCCGAGACCGCCGGCCTGCCCCTGCTGCCCCTGCCCGCGCAGATCGGCATCGTGGTGCTGGCGGCCGGTTGCGTCTGGGCCTACCTGCGCCGGCCGGCCGGAGGCGTGCGACCGATCCTCGACCTGACCCTGCTGCGCTACCCCACCTTCCGGGCCAGTTTGATGGGCGGAACGCTGGTGCGCCTGGGCGTCGGGGCGACGCCGTTCCTGATGCCCCTGCTGTTGCAGGTCGGTCTGGGCTGGACGCCCTTGCAAGCCGGATCCGTCACCCTGGCCGGCGGGATCGGCGTCTTCCTGGCCCGGCCGTTCTCGGGCCCCCTGCTCAGGCGGTGGGGCTTCCGGACCATGCTGCTGGCGTTCGTGGCCATCACGGCCACCCTCACCGCCGCGCCCGGATTCTTCCGGCCGGAGACGCCCGTGCCGCTGATCATGGCCCTGCTGCTGGCGGCCGGGTTCAGTCGATCACTCCAGTTCATCGCCACCAACACAATCGCCTTCGCCGACGTGCCGCAGGAGTCGATCGCCCGCGCCTCGACCCTGTCGGCGGTCTGCCAGCAGATCGGCCTGGCGCTGGGCGTCAGCTTCGGCGGTCTGATGCTCCATGTCGCCCGGGGCTCGGGCGACACCCTGACGCCGCAAAGCTTCACCTGGCCGTTCATCGCCGTCGGCGCCACGACCCTGCTGTCGGCGATCATCTACTGGCGGCTGGACCGAAGCGCCGGCTCGGAGATCAGCGGCAACACGCGAGCCTAGGCGGCCGCCTTCAGCGCCACCGCCTGCGCGATGCGGGCCTTGGCCATCTCATCGGCGACCGCGTGGGTCGGGCGTTTCTCGGCCAGCGAGCGGTCGAGCACCTCGCCGAGCGTCTCGGTCAGACGGTCCAGCTTGGCGGCGACCCAGGCGCCGTCGAAGGCGGTCCCGGACTCGATGCCGAGGATCTCGGCCGCAACGTTGATGATGCCGCCGCCGTTGATCACGTAGTCGGGGGCGTAGAGCCGGCCCTGCTCGAACAGCAGCGCGCCGATCTCCGGCGTGGCCAGCTGGTTGTTGGCGGCGCCGGCGATGACCCGGCCCTTCAACCGGCTCAGCGTCTGGACATTGACCGCTCCGCCCAGGGCGCAGGGCGCGAACACCTCCGCCTCGACATCGAAGATTGCGTCCGGCGCGACGACCTGCGCGCCGGTGCGGGCCGCGACCTGGGCCAGCGCGGCCTCGTTGACGTCGGTGATGATCAGCTTCGCCCCGGCGGCGTGCAGCTTCTCGGCCAGCCAGGCGCCGACATGGCCGACGCCCTGGATGGCGACCGTGACGCCGGTCAGGTCGCGGTCGTAGGCGCGCTCGACGCACAGGCGCACGCCGCGGAACACGCCCTCGGCGGTCACCGGGCTCGGGTCGCCCGAGGCGGCGGCGTGGCCTTCCAGGCCGGCCACGTAGCGGGTCTGCTTGCGCACGACGGCCATGTCGGCCGGCGAGACCCCGACGTCCTCTGCCGTCCAGTACTTGCCGCCCAGGCCGTCGACCGCGCGGCCGAAGGCTTCGAACAGCGCCGGCGTCTTGTCGGTGCGCGCATCGCCGATGATCACCGCCTTGCCGCCCCCCAACGGCAGGTCGGCCATGGCGTTCTTGTAGGACATGCCCTGGGACAGCCGCAGGGCGTCGGTCAGGGCCGCCTCGGCGCTGGCGTAGGGCCACAGGCGGCAACCGCCGGCGGCGGGGCCGCGCGCGGTCGAGTGAACGGCGATGATGGTTCGCAGGCCGGACTTTTCATCGAAACAGGCGTGGACGCCTTCGTGGTTCGCGAAGTCGGGAGAATCGAACAGCGTCATGCCGGAATCTTTGCCGTTTAGGGGAGAGAACGTGCGCGCGCCGTTTACGCTCCGGCAGGCGCCCCCACAACCCCATTCCGGCGTCGACCGCCGGCGCCGCCGCTAGATCAGAGCGCCCTGCCGCGTCGCGCTGTCGGCAAACCGCGTCTCCAGATCCGTAAACAGCGCCATCGTGGCGCGGAAGGCGTCCATAGGATCAGTCGCAGTCGCCATGGTGTCGGCGGCTGTTTCCAATGCGGCCGCGATTTCTCCACCTATGGCCAACTGCTCGCGATCAAACGCGTAGTACGCCCTGTCCCCCGGGCTCGCGGTCGCAAGCACGCGGTCAACGACAGGTCTGCCGGCGACGACATACTCGCGGCAGCGCCTGGCGGCGGCGCGCATCTGCTGAGCCGCGTCGGCCGGCGTGGCGAGTCGCAGGCTGACGGTGAGCGACGCCTTCATCCCGTCGTACAGCGCACCCATGGTTCCCATGATGTAGTAGCCGCCGCTGTCCCTGGCGAAGAGCGCCTGCCGCCCCCTGGCCATGGCGATCTGTCCGTCCACCAGAACGATGGCGACGCGCGACACCTTCGGCGCCGCAGCCGCCATCCTCGACTGGTCGTTTGCGATCAAGGCGCGGAGCAGCTCTTCGACTGCGCCGAGAACCTCTTCCATGCCCACGGCGTACGCGCGGCCGTCATCCTGCAAGGCTGCGATAATCCGGGTTTCTTCAGGGCTGCCCTTGAAAGGCGGCAAGGCGTCGTACTTGGCCTGCACCGCCTGCAACTTTGCCCGCGCCAGCTCAAGATTGGGCAGTTCGCGCTCCAGGAACGCGACCATTTCCTCACGGGGAAGTTTGTTGAAGCCAAGCCAGGTGGAGAGACCTTCCGACGCCCGGGACGCTTCATCGGTCAACGCGCCGAGCTGCCTGGACCGCTCTGAGTAGGCGCTCAGCGCCGGCGTGGCAGCTGGTGCCGCAAGGACAACCACGGGCGCCACGCCCGTTGTGAACGCCAGGGCGGCCGCGGCGGCCAGTCCGATCCAACGACGCATGTATCCCCCCACGCTGAACCCAAGGCTTAACAAACGAGCCCTTCGCCCTCAAGTTCGGGCCCGGCCCCGGTTCTGCGGCGCGCCCGGGATCGGCGGAGCGCCCGAAGGGAACGGCGCCTCCGGGTCGAGGATGTAGCTCTGCAGGTCGGCGATCACCCGCTCGCGCTGCCGGTCACGGATGAGCAGGTGCCAGCCCTCGGCATAGAAGGCCGAGCGGTCCGAGGGCTTCAGCCGCCGCGCCGCCTGGAAGCTCGGCTCCCTTGGAATGATCTCGTCGTTGGCGCCGTAGAAGTAGCCGGTCGGAACCTGCACCCGGCCCACGCCCGCCCAGGCGCTCTCCATCAGGTCGACAAGGCCGAAGAGGGTGTCGTTGCGCGCCCCCCAGATCATCAGCCGGTCGCGGCCCATGGCGATCAGCTCTTCCTGGTTGTCGCTGGGTTGCACCCGGTCAGTCACCCAGCTTGGCGGCCGGATGACCTTTTCCCCCGCGAGGTGGGCGGTGAACCACAGGGCGGTCTTGTAGGGCAGCGGCTGGCTGGACCAGCCCCAGACCGCCGGCGCCAGCAGCGCCATGCGGTGGGCCAAAGGCGGCTGTTGCGAGGCGAAGGCGCTGATGGCCACCGCGCCGCCCATGCTTTCGCCGACCACTGTGATCGGCAGGTCCGGGTGCAGGCGCCGAACCACGTCGACGCAGGTCCGCAGGTCGCGGGTCATCAGCGCCTCGCCGCCCCAGACGCCCCGGGCGGGCGACCGGCCGAAGCCGCGCTGGTCGTAGGCGTAGGTGACGACGCCCGCCCGCGCCCACACCGGCGCGGCGAAATGGAAGGCGTTGGCATAGTCGTTCATGCCGTGCAGGGCGACGACCACCGCGCGCGGCGCCCCCTCCGGAGTCCAGCGCGTCAGACCCAGTCGTGCGCCGTCGAAGGTGACGAAGGCCTCGCCCTCGAAGCGGGGTCCGGTGAAGTCCATGCCGGGCGTTCCGGCCATCTGGACGGTCGGGGCGCAGGCGGTCAGCAGGACGGGGGCTGTCGCGGACAGCAGAAAGGCGCGCCGGTTCATGCCCCGGGTTTTGCCGGGTGCAGACGGCGAAGAAAAGGCCGCGCCGCGCTCAGGGCAGTTTCAGGCGGTAGACGCCCTTGAAACTGTCAGGATCGGCCGGCTTGCCGTGGCGGGTGATGACCAGCTTGCCCTGCCGCGCCAGGCCGACGGCGGTGGACCGAACCTGCGGAAGGATGCGCTGCCAGCGCTCGGGCTGCAGCAGCTTGGCCACTTCGGACGGATCGATGCTCTTGCCGGCCGGCGCCTTGCCGAGCAGGTCCATGATGGCGTCTTCGATAGGCGAGGTGGTCAAGGGGCGAACTCCACAGGCAGATGCGCCTGATAGCGCAGAGTGGCGCCACTCCAGAAGCGCTTCGACTCCCGCCGCCTCAGAAGAACTCCACTTCGCCCGACTCCACGACGTCCGCGAACTGGCTCGGATCCTCTATGCCGAAGGTCATCGCCATCCGCTCGGCCAGCGCGCCCAGCGTGATGCCCCCGACCGCGCGGCCGACGGGCGCCAGGATCGTGGACGGCGCGTCCTCGCTGATCGCCCGGGCGAAGGCGGTGAGATTGCTGAGATGCTGGCTCAGCATATCGATGGTGTGCAGGCCTTCGATCAGCAGGCCGCGATGCTCCGCGGGCAGCGACGCCATGGTCCGGCCGATCGCGGTGTCGAGCTGGACGCACTTGTCGCCCGCGTGCTCGAGCTCCCAGGCGAGAGCGTCCAGCGTAGCCCCCATGCTGGCCTCCAGCCTCGTCGAGCTCTGTTCGCGCGCACCCATTCGGCGATCTCCGTTGTTTGACGCAGAGTCACCAATGTTCGCTAACCAGAGGCTAACCCTGAGAACACCGCTCGCGGAAAAGCGCCCGAAACTCAGCGCCTTGACACACGCAGGCGATCATCACCGTTGCCCTGCAACCAGGAAACGAGAATTCCCCGGCGGTCGCGGCCTGTCTCGCCCCCGGTCGCCACACGACAGGTTCGGCGTCCGTCGTGGCGCAGGGCCGTCGGCGCCGGCCCTGCGACGCCGCGAGGCGTGGGGTCCACGACGCTTGCGAGCGCGCTGATCCCTGCCTATCAGCCACACCAGACGAATGGAGTGCGCATGGACGGCGGCAACGAGGCTCCCAGCGGGCCGATCACCATCACCGAGGGCGAGTTCGCCGGCTGGCGCTACTGGGCCGGCGATCCGTTCGAGAATGCGTCGGGGCCTTTCTACTACCGGGAGGAGGCCGACGGCTCGATCCGCTGCGCCTTCCGCGCGGAAGCCCGGCATATGAACGGCGGCGGCTTCATGCATGGCGGCTGCGTCATGACCTTCGCCGACGCCTGCCTGTTCTCGCTGGCGACCAAGGAGCTGGAAGGCACGCACGCGGTGACCGTGAGCCTCGGCGGCGAGTTCATCGGCCCGGCGCATGTCGGCGACCTGGTCGAATGCACCGGCGAGGTGCTGAAGGCCGGCAAGTCGATGGTCTTCGTGCGCGGCCTGATCTTCACCGGCGACACTCCGATGATGTCCTTCTCGGGCGTCATCAAAAAGGTCGGCCGGAGGCTCTGACATGTCGCTCGAACCCGCCACGCTGGATGACATCCCGGCGATCAGGGCGATCGAACTCAATGCGGACTACGCCCTGTTCATCGGCAACTTCTCCGCCGAGGCGCATGCCGCCAACATGGCGTCCAACGACTACCGCTACTTCGCCTGGCGACAGGACGGCCGGCTCGTCGCCTTCGCCATCCTGGCGAAGCTGACCGATCCGGCGGACATCGTCCTGCTCAAGCGTCTGGGCTCATCGGTCACCGACACGGGCCTCAGTCGCCGGATGATGCCCGCGCTCATCGACTGGGTGTTCGAGAACACCACGGCCAACCGGTTCGAGCTGGACGTCTCCAGCGCCAATCCGCGCGCGGAGCGGGTCTATCGCCGTGAAGGCTTCGTGCATGAAGGCACGGTGCGCGAGGTCTACAGGCATTGGGACGGCGTCTACTATTCGTCCCACCTGTTCTCGATGCTGCGGCGCGAGTGGGAGTCCCTGCCCCGGCGCGCACGCTCCGTCGTTTGATCCACGTCATGTCAGCCCTCCGGACCTGGGCCTAGCCTGCTGTCGCGAGCGCGGGACGCTCAGGCCACGGAGGACAGGCATGGCTCAGGACGAAGTGTCGGTTGAAGTGGAGACCGGTCTCGCCGAGGCGCGGACCGAGGCCGTGCAGGAGGCGGAAGTCGCGGCCGCCCGGGCGGTCGCTTCGGACGATCCGGCGGGCGTTGAAGCCCTGATCGCGGGCGCCTCGCCTGATGACGCCGCCGTGCTGCGCCAGTCTCTCGGCATGCCGCGCGCGCCGCGCACGCCCCGGCACGCCGCCGACGCGCTGGCTCCCGACTGGCGCAGCGGCGTCTATCCCTACCAGTACAAGATGCTGCGCCGGGACTACGAGCAGCAGAAGTTCGTCCTTCAGACCGAGCTCCTGAAGCTCCAGGCCTGGGTGAAGGACTCCCGCCAGCGGGTGGTCATCCTGTTCGAGGGGCGCGACGCCGCCGGCAAGGGCGGGGCGATCAAGCGCTTCATGGAGCACCTCAATCCGCGCGGCGCCCGCGTCGTGGCTCTGGAGAAGCCCAGCGAGGTCGAGCGCGGCCAATGGTACTTCCAGCGCTACGTCCAGCACCTGCCCACGACCGGCGAGATCGTGCTGTTCGACCGCAGCTGGTACAACCGGGCCGGCGTCGAACGGGTGATGGGCTTCTGCGGCGACGACGAATACACCGAGTTCCTGCGCCAGGCGCCGGAGTTCGAGCGCAACCTGACGCGCAGCGGCACCCACCTGATCAAGTTCTGGTTCTCGGTCAGCCGCGAGGAGCAGCGTCGGCGGTTCAAGGAGCGCAAGGTCCACCCGCTGAAGCAGTG
Source organism: Caulobacter sp. (assembly GCA_044361705.1). Classification (GTDB taxonomy): domain Bacteria; phylum Pseudomonadota; class Alphaproteobacteria; order Caulobacterales; family Caulobacteraceae; genus Caulobacter. The sequence goes on along the minus strand of JBIKII010000084.1, from coordinate 3,504 downwards.
GAAGCTGTCGCCGGTTGACCTGGCCTCGCTCGACAAGTGGGACGAGTACACCCGCGCCAAGGAGGCGATGTTCTTCCATACGGACACGGCGGACTCGCCCTGGACGGTGATCAAGTCGGACGACAAGAAACGCGCCCGCCTCAACGCCATGCGCTACGTGCTGCGATCCCTGCCCTATACCGGCAAGGACCCGGCCCGGATCGGCAGTGTCGACGACCTGATCGTCGGCCGGGCCAACGTCATCCACGAGCGCGGCGAGCACCGGTTCGGCTGAGGGGGACGATCAGGAAGACTTACGGCAGCACCGTCACCGTGATCGACTCCACCTGCCGCACGCCGCGCTCCGGCTTGCCGTCGGCCTCGACGACAAGCCGCCAGGGGCCTTCGTTGTCCTCAAGCACGGCGCCGACGCGGCGGTCGGCGAGGATCGCCGCGCCGGGCCGGAAGGCGGGGTCCAGCTCGGCGATCGAGAAGACGGCGCGATAGCCGTCCTTTCCCGTCACCACGACATAGGCGACCAGCGGCTTGCCGTGCAGGCGCGGCCCCAGCGGCACGGCCGCCTCGCGCAGCACCGACACCAGATCGACGCCCTCGTAGGCGGTCTTGCCGGCCAGCTTGGCCGAGCCGCGCGGCAGCTTGCCCAGCGTCTCGGTCGTGAAGGTCGTGACCTTGCCCTCGCCGTTGGTCACGGTCAGCGACTGCGCCGCCGCGGCGACGGGCGCCAGCAGCAGGGCGGCGGCGAGCGCCAGGGTGCGGATCATGCCGCGACGGTCCCGGCCAGCGCCGCGGGGCGGGCCATCATGGCCGCGTACCAGCGCTTCACGTTGGCCATCTCGTCGGGCACCGCGAACTTCGCCATGCGCGAGAAGTCGATCGAGCAGGCGGCCAGGATGTCGGCGATGGTCACCCGGTCGGCGGCGATGAATTCGCTCTCGCCCAGCCGGCGGTCGAACACCTTCAGCGAACGGGTGGCGCCGGCGCGGTTGCTGTCGGCGATCTCGGGGATCTGCTTTTCCAGCGCCGCCAGCGCCGGATGGCTGTGGCGGACGGTCATCATCAGCGGCGTGGCCAGCAGCATCTCGGCGCGGCGGGCCCACATCTCGATGATCGCCGTCTCGCGCGGATCGCGGCCGAACATGTTGGGTTCGGGGAAGACGCTCTCCAGATAGCGGCAGATGGCCACCGACTCGGTGATCCCCGTGCCGTCGTCCATCTCCAGCATCGGCACGTTGGCGAGGCCCGCCTTGGCCAGGTACTCGGGCTGGCGATGCTCGCCGCCGAAGATGCTGACGTCGATGATCTCGACCTGCCCCTCGGCCTCAGCGCCCTTCTCGGCCAGGAACCAGCGCACACGGCGAGGATTGGGCGCCCTCAGGCTGTCGTAGAGCTTCATGAGCGTTCCCTTTGGCTTCGCTGTAGTTCTAGAGGATCCCGAACAGCTCGCGCGGCATGGCCCCGACCACGGCGGCGGTCATGCAGGTGGCGAGGAAGCCAGCGACCAGGGCCTTCCAGACCAGGCTGGAGATCTCCGCCCGTCGCTCGGGCATCAGCACGCCCAGGCCGGTGACCGTGATGCCGACCGAGCCGACGTTGGCGAAGCCGCACAGGGCGTAGGTCAGGATCATCCGCGTGCGTTCGGTCATCTCACCCTCGGGCACGGCGCCCAGCTGGATGAAGGCGATGAACTCGGTCAGCATCAGCTTGACGCCCAGCAGGTAGCCGGCCTTGCCGCTCTCGGCCCAGTCGATGCCGAGGGTCCAGGCGAGCGGCGCGAACAGCACGCCCAGGATGCGCTCGATGGTCAGCGGCGCCCCGGCCACGTCGGGCGCCAGGCCCAGCAGACCGTTGCCGATCGCCACCAGGGCGACGAACACGATCAGGATGGCGGAGATGTTGAGCACCACCATCAGCCCATCGGCCACGCCCCGGGAGATGGCGTCGATCGAGCTCTCGTATTTCAGCAGCGAGGTGTAGTCGACGTTGACCCCGCCCTCGCCCTTCTTCTCTGGCACCATCAGCCGGGCCAGCAGCACCCCGGCCGGGGCCGAGACGACCGAGGCGACCAGCACATGGGCGGCGGCGTTGGGCAGCACGTCCCGCAGGATCGTGGCGTAGGCGACCATGGTCGAGCCGGCGACGGTGGCCAGGCCGACCACCATCATCAGGAACATCTCCGAGCGGGTCAGCTTGTCGAGATAGGCGCGGATGATGATCGGCGTCTCGATCATGCCCACGAAGATGTTGGCCGCCGTGGCGGTGGCCGAGGCGCCGCCCATGCCCATGGTCTTCTCGAACAGCAGACCGAAGCCGCGGATGATCAGCTTCAGGATGCCCCAGTGCCAGAGCAGCGCCGACAGGGCCGAGATCACCAGGATCAGCGGCAGAACCTGGAAGGCGAAGACGAACAGCCCCTGCGGGTTCGCGACCGCATAGGGCTGGCTGCCGCCGCCCAGGTAGCCGAACACGAACTGCGTGCCCTGTGCGGTGGCGGCGCCGAGGCCGTCGACCGCCGCGCTGATCCCGGCCACCACGCCCCGCGCCGCCGGCAGGCCGAACAGCAGCAGGATCAGCCCGACCTGCACGACCAGCGCGCCGATCGCCAGCCGCCAGGGGAACCGCTTGCGGTCCTCCGACATCGCCCAGCAGACCAGAAGGGTCAGGGCGATACCGACCAGACTCTGCGCGTTTTCCAGCCGGACCATCGCCACCCCTTGGGCGCGCGACTCCCCCGCCCGCGCCTGTAGCGTCGATTGACTACAATCCGGCGGGCGGGCGCAAGGTGGCGGCGGACCTACTTGCCCGTCATCAGCTCCTTCACCAGCGCGTCGCGGCCGTAGACGACCTTCAGCGCTTCAGTGATGGCCGCGCTGGAGACCACGACCATGCGGTTGAGCACCGGGTCATAGCCGTAGGCGCCGCCCAGGCTGTGGATGTTGCCGTCGAAGGCCGCGCCGATCACCTCGCCTTTGGCGTTCACCACGGGCGAGCCGGAGTTGCCGCCGATGATGTCGTTGTTGGTGGTGAAGTTGTAGACGATGTCCTTGTTCAGCTTGCCTTCCGACGCGATCCAGCTGGGCGCCAGGGCGTACGGGGCCTCGCCGGTGGCGCGTTCGAACGTCCCGCCGATGGTGGTGAACGGTGTCACCTCGGTTCCGCGGTGCGTCCAGCCGGCGACCTTGCCGTAGGACAGGCGCAGCGTGAACGTGGCGTCCGGATAGATGCTGTCGCCATAGACGGCGAAGCGGGCGCGGGCGATACGCTCGGCGGCCCGCTCGGTCGGGCCGTTGACGTCGGCTTCCCAGCTCGCGCGGGCGGCGCGGGCGGCGGCGTCCATCTGCAGGACATAGCGGATCAGAGGGTCCTCGGAGGCTTCGATGGCCTCCATGCCGCCGTCCCAAAGCGCCTTGCGCACCGCCGGATCGGCCAGCTTGGTGTCGGCGACCAGCCGGGCCGACAGGCCCTCGGGGCTTTCGCGGCCCAGGACGGCGGCCTGGTCGGCCGGCG
>JBIKII010000272.1:0-2963 GCA_044361705.1 Caulobacter sp. | reverse complement strand
AGGTACAGCTGCTCCAGCGGCGCCTCGATGGCGCGGGCGGCGGTCAGGCGGCGCTCCTCCATGGCCAGGCGGCTGTCGGCGAACTCGGGCAGGCGCTCGGCCGACGGCTTCTCGCGCTCGGCGGCGGCGCGAACCAGGCCGCGCGCCCAGCTGAACAGCACCGAGCTGCGGCCGGCCTCGGCCTCCAGCTGGCGGTAGCGCAGGTAGTTGACCGCATAGGCCTCCTGCGCCCGGGCGATCTCGCCCCAGGGGTCGCCGATCTCGGCGGCCAGGGCCGGGTCGGCGGCGACCTTGGCCCGCAGTTCGGCCTCCTGGGCGCGCTTGGCGTCCATGAAGGCCTTGTCGTTCAGCACGAACTGCCGGCCGAAGAAGACCTTGAAGCCGTTCTCGAGGTTGAAGATCGGGTCGGCGACCAGCCGCTTCTCGGCAGGGCCGCGACGGCCGTACTCGATCAGGCGGCCGCGCAGTTCGGAGCGCTGAAGCTGGCCGACGGGGATGCTCAGGTCGCGGTAGGACTCCAGTTGCGACACCGTCAGCAGGCGCTCGGTCGAGCCGGGATTGCCGGGAACGAAGGTCGGCTCGCCGGCCTTGGGCGCGGAAGCGTTCCACTTCAGGAAGTTGGGCGTCTTCGCCGGCTTTCCGCCCTCGTAGACCCGCAGGAAAGCGGCATCCATGTCGTAGCGGGGGAAGTTGAAGTTGTCGGGATCCCCGCCGAAGAAGGCCGTCGCGAACTCGGGCGCGAACACCATCCGCACATCGCTGTAGCGGTGGTAGCGGTACACGACGTACTGGCCGCCCCGATACAGGCTGGTGGTCTGGCAACGCGCGGCGGCGACGCCCTTGCAGGCCGCGCCCTCGGCGGCGGAGGTCACGGCGTCGCGGGCGGCGGTGAAGGCCGCGCCCGACTTGCCGGCCACGGCGGCGCGGACCTGGTCGGTGATGTCGGTGGTTTCCATCAGCACCTCGGCCCACATGCCGGCGCACTGGCGCTCCTCGGCGCGGGAGACGGTCAGCACGCCGTCCTTGAGGTGATCCTTGTCGGCCGACGACAGCTGGACGAGGCAGCTGGTGATGCAGTGGTTGTTGGTCAGCACCAGGCCGGCGGACGACACCACCGAGGCCGAGCAACCGGGAATGCGCACGGCCGCGCCGCGCAGGCGCTGCAGCCACGGCCCGTCGGTCGTCACGCCGTAGGCGTCCTTCACCTTCGCGGCGGGAAAGTTCTCGAAGGTCCACATGCCTTCATCAGCGGCGGCGGGAGAGGCCATCGCGAGCAGCGCGGCGCCGAGCGCGGCGGCGGCCAGGGAAACGCGTAACATTGAAATCTCACGGGAAATGGGAGGAAATTGCCTGTTCAGGCGTCGCCTTAGCGCGGCCGCGACGCATTTGGCCAGTCCTTCGGCAAGGCCTTACCCCGATTTAACTTGGCCCGCGCCCTTGCCGCGTCCAGAACCGCGACAACGTTATTGGGGCGTTCCGGGGAGACTCCACCTTATGTCGCTGGCCTTGGCCACGTTGATCTACGAATGGCGCCGCTACATGGCGGCGGTGATGGCGCTCGCCCTCTCGGGACTGCTCGTGCTGGCCATGACCGGCGTGTTCATGGGCATCGGCCAGAGCTTCACCGCCCAGACGGAGCGGTCGAACGCCGACATCATCGTCATGCGGCCGGGCGCCACCAACATGATGAGCGGCCCCTCCGGCGTGCCCCGCCGCTACATCCCGCTGGTCTACAACCACCCGGACGTCGTCGAGGTGCAGTCCTTCTTCACGACCGGCGGCACCTTCCAGTCGGTCAAGGACTACAACCCGACCATGAGCGCCGCCGAGCGGGCGCGCCAGAAGGCGCCCCGGCAGAAGTTCGTCATGACCGGCATCATCGACACCCGCGAGGGCTCGGTGACCATTCCGGTCGACTACTCGCGGGAGCTGGTCGAGGCCCTGCGCCAACCCTACACGATCGCCATCGACGAGACCTCGCTGGGCACGCTCGGCGTCAAGCTCGGCGACAAGGCGCTCTACAACGGCCAGACCGTCACCGTGGTGGGCGTGCTTCGCGGCTACCCCAACATGATGCAGCCGATGATCGTCATGTCGCGCGACAGCCTGCGCATGATGGGCCAGGGCGACAGCGGGTCACGCACCGGCCCGCTTATGGTCAAGCTGCGCGATCCGGCCAGGACCGACGCCGTCGCCGCCGAACTGAACAGCATGGGCAACGGCCAATGGAAGGCCTGGACCCGCGAGCAACTGGCCGAGGCCAATGCCGGCGCGATGTTCGAGGAGGGCATCCTGGTCATCATCATCGGCGGCTGCGTGGTGCTGGGCGTCATCATCGGCGTGGCCATCACCTGGCAGACGCTGCGCGGCGCCATCATGGCCAACATCAAGGAGTTCGCCTCGCTGCGCGCCCTGGGCGTCAGCATGGGCTCACTGCGGCGCATCGTCGTTGAGCTGAGCTTCTGGGTCGGCTGCGTGGGCGTGGTCGCGGCCATCGGCCTGACCTGGCTGGTCAAGTTGTTCGCCGCCGCCAACGCCGTGGTCATCGGCCTGCCGCTCGGACTGCTGGCGATCGTCGGGGTGGGCCTGATCCTGATCGCCGTCGTGTCCGGCTTCCTGTCGCTGGGCATCCTCAAGAACAGCCAACCGGCGGACCTGCTGCGATGAACAGTCACACCAAGGTTCACGGCAAGCACGGCGACTTCGCCATCGAGGGCAAGGGGCTGGTCAAGCGCTTCAAGTCCGGAAAGGCCTTCATCGAGGTGCTCAAGGGCGTGGATTTCGACGCCCGCCACGGCGACCTGACCATGGTCATGGGTCCCTCGGGCTCGGGCAAGTCGACGCTGATCGCGGCGCTCTCGGGCCTGCTTCGTCCGGAAGAAGGCCGTGTCGACGCGCTGGACGTCGATGACCTGTGGAAGCTGTCGGCGAGCAAGATCGACCGCTTCCGGCTCGACCACTGC
>JBIKII010000217.1:0-4607 GCA_044361705.1 Caulobacter sp. | reverse complement strand
CGGGCGAGCGTCGCGAACCACGCAAAACCTACCCCGCCGCCGTCGCGATCAGGCGGGTGTAGAAGTCGGTCATGCGCCGCAGGTTCTCAAGGCTCATGTTCTCGTTGGTGCCGTGGATCATGCCGAACTCGTTGATCGAGGCGTGCATCGGGGCGAAGCGGTACACGTCCTTGGCGACGCCGGTCAGGTAGCGGCTGTCGGTCCCGGCGGTGACCAGGCCGGGCGCGACGGGGATCTGGCCACCGTCGGCCGCCAGGGCGGCGAGCAGCTTCCAGCCGTCGGAACTGGTCGAGGAGACCGGCGAGGGATCGTTGCCGATGCCCTGCCAGCTCAGCTCGACATCCAGCCCCTTCGTCGCCGACTTCGCCCAGGCCATGACGTCCTCGCGGGTCTGGCCGGGCGCGATGCGGTAGTTGATCCAGGCGGTGGCGTCCTGCGGCAGGACGTTCTCCTTGGGGCTGCCCTTGAGCATGGTCGGGGCGATGGTGGTGTGCAGGCCGGCGGCCCCGGCCGGGGTCCTGGCCAGCTGGTCGATCAGCAGCGGCCCGAACAACCAGGTGTTGGCCACCACGATGCGCGTCATCAGCCCGCCCTGCGGCGCGACGGCCCGGACCATCTCGGCGCCGGGGCCTTCGAACTTCATCGGGAAGGGCTTGCCGGTGATGGCCAGGATGGCCTTCGACAGGGTCTCCACGCCGGTCTCCTTCGGCGGGGCCGAGGAGTGTCCGCCACTGGCCCGCGCCACGACCTTGAGCGTGGCGTAGCCCTTTTCGCCGAGGCCGATCACGGCCACCGGCTTGCCGGTCAGCGGGAAATCCTTGACCACCGCCATGCCCTCGTCGAGCACCCACTCGGCCTTCAGGCCGCGGGCCTTCATCAGCGCGGCGGCGGCCATGGCGCCGGTGCCGCCGGCCTCCTCGTCCTGGCCGCTGACGATGATCACTGTCCGCTTCGGCTGGAAGCCGGAGGCGGCGAGCGCCTCCAGCGACTCGAAGATGGTGACCAGCGCGCCCTTGTCGTCGATCGCGCCCCGGCCCCAGACGGCGCCCTCGGCGATGACGCCCTCGAAGGGCGGATGCTTCCAGTCCGGCTCGGTGCCCTCGGTGACCGGCACCACGTCCTGGTGGGCCATCAGCACGATGGGGGCGAGCGTCGGGTCCGACCCCTTCCAGGTGTAGAACAGCGCCTTGTTGGGCAGGATCTCGCGGACCATCGCCTTGTGGGCGGCGGGGTAGGTGGACTCCAGCCAGCGGTGCAGGGCGTCCCACTGGGTCCAGTCGTTCTGCGCCTTGTCCTGGTGGCTGATGGTCAGGAAGCGGATCGAGGCGGCGAGGTTGGCGGCGGCCTTCTGCTGGTCGACCGGAACCGGCGCGGCCAGCTTCACCGCCGTGATGTCCACCGCCGAGGCCGGCTTGAACGTCGCCGTGCGGTACGCCACCACGGCGACCAGAACGGCGACGACCGCCAGCAGGCCGAGCCCGACCTTGCCCAAGAGCTTCATGGGTTCCTCCCCGAACCTGTTTTGCCGCACCTTGGGACGGTGGGCGCGTCGCGTCCAGAGCCGGTCGGGGACATGCTCCGCGCAGCGGTGCGTGTCCCCCGATCTTCAGCGGCCTTCAGGGGACACGCACCTTCGGAGCATGTCCCCGTTCAGACCAGCGCCTCGAACTCCTCGACCAGCCTTGCGATGTCGCGCATGCCGGCGGCCCAGAAATCCTTCTTGCGGGGGTCGAGGCCGAACGGGGCCAGCGCCTCGACGTAGGTCTTCGTCCCGCCGGCGGCCAGCATCTCCTCGTAGAGGGGGGCGAAGGCGACCGGGTCCTCGCGGCGCTTCTCCATCAGGGCCCGCACCAGCAGGTCGCCGAAGGCGTAGGCGTAGACGTAGAACGGCGCGTGCACGAAGTGGCTGACGTAGGCCCAGTAGTGCTCGTAGCCATCGTTCAGCTTGATGGCCGGACCGAGGCTCTCGCCCATGACCTCCAGCCACAGCTCGCCGATCTGGTCAGGCGACAGCTCGCCCTCGACGCGGGCGTCGTGGAAGCGGGTCTCGAACTGGTGGAAGGCGATCTGGCGCACCACGCTGTTGAGCCCGTCCTCGATCTTGCCGGCCAGCAGCGCCTTGCGGTCGGCCGGCGAGGCCTCGGCCAGCAGCCGCTCGAACACCAGCCCCTCGCCGAAGATCGAGGCCGTCTCCGCCAGCGTCAGCGGCGTGTCGGCCAGCAGGGTGCCGAGCGGGCTGCACAGGGTCTGGTGGACGGCGTGGCCCAGCTCGTGGGCGAGCGTCAGCACGTCGCGCCGCTCGCCCATGTAGTTCATGAACACATACGGGTGCCGGGTCGCCGTCACCGGATGGCTGTAGGCGCCGGACTGCTTGCCGGGCCGGGGCCGCGCGTCGATCCAGGGCTGTGCGAAGAAGGTCTTTGCCTGGTCGGCGAACTTCGGGGCCAGGGCCTGGAAGCTCTCCAGCACCACGGCCTGGGCCTCGCGCCAGTCGTAGGTGCGGGGCGCGGCGGCGTCGAGCGGGGCGTTGCGGTCCCAGTAGTCCAGGGTCTTGCGACCCATGGCCCTGGCCTTGGCGGCGTAATAGCGGTGGCTGGTGGCCGCGTAGCTCTCGACCACCGCCTCGGCCATGGCGTTGACCGCCTCGGCGTCGACCTCGTTGGCGATGTGCCGTGACTGGGCCGGGTAGGCGTAGTTGCGCCAGCGATCCTCGACCTGCTTTTCGAAGGCCAGGGTGTTGAGCGCCAGGGCCATGGTCGGGGTGCGGTCGTGCAGCGCCTCGGCGAGACCGTTGGCGGCCTGCTTGCGGCGGGCGGCCGACGGATCGGACAGCCGGTTCAGCGCCTCGGGCAGGGTCAAATACTCGCGGCCGACCTTGGCGGTGAGCTTGGCGAGGGTCTCGTCATAGAGCCGGCTCCAGTTGGCCACCGCCGGGGCGCGGTCGACCAGCAGACGCTCCAGGTCCGCCGACAGCTCGTGCGGCCGGCTCAGCCGCAGGCGTCGCACCCAGGGCGCCCAGCGGCGGGCGATCGGATGGGCGGCGAAGGCCGCCTCGATCTCGGCGTCCTCGAGCTTGTTGAGCTCCAGGGTGAAGAACAGGCTGTCGGCGGCGATCTGCGAGGATCGCGCCCGCAGGTCGCCCTCGAACTTGGCCCAGGCCGCGTCGTCGCGCGCCGTCGAGGCGGCCAGCGAGGCGTAGGCCCCGACCGACCACAGGCCGTTGGTCGCCTGTTCGTAGAGGTTCAGGCCCTGGTCGATCAGCGCGCCGAGCGCGGCGGCGTCGGCGCGGCTCTCGACGAACCTTCCCTTCAGGGCGATCAGCGCGTCATTGGCCCGCTTGGCCTCGACCAGGTCGTGCTCGATGCGGGGGTCATTCCGCCCGGCGTAGAGGTCGGCGAGGTCCCATTCGGGAAGGTCGGAGGCGGCGGGGGGCTTGGCGTGCGCGTTCATGGGCGGGGATATAACGCTCCCTCCCCCTTGTGGGGAGGGTGGATCGGCGAGCGCAGCGAGACGAGACGGGTGGGGCAAGCCGGGATCACCAGCCAGCGCTGAACGCGGCCAATCACTTGCCCCACCCTGGTCCGCTGCGCGGACCTGTCCCTCCCCACGAGGGGGAGGGAGGGCGGCTCTACACGAACCCCTTCCGCCGCCACCAGGCGAGCACCAGGTCCGGCCAGACCTCGACGGGCTTGCCCCTGGCGAAGCGCAGGCCGAAGCCATGCCCGCCTTCCTCGAAGACGTGCAGCTCGGTCGCGACCTTCGCCGCGCGCAGGGCGGCTTCCAGACGCAGGCTGTTCTCGACCGGCACGGCCGTGTCGTCGGCGGCGTGCAGCAGGAAGGTCGGCGGGGCGTCGGGGCGGGCGTTGGTCTCCAGCGACCAGGCGCGGTCCTGCTCCGGCGTCGGCGCGGCGCCGAACATCCGCTCCCGCGATCCCGGGTGAGCGAAGGGCGGGCTCATCGTGGCGACGGGATAGATGAGGGCCGCGCTGTCGGGCCGCGCCGACAGCGCGTCGATCGCATCGACGGGGTCATAGGTGGGGCGGTCCCACATCAGGCCCAGGCACCCGGCGACATGTCCGCCCGCCGAGAAGCCCATGACCCCGACCCGCGCCGGATCCAGTCCCTTCGCCAAGGCCCGCGCCCGGATCAGCCGCAGCGCCCGTTGGGCGTCCTGCAGCGCCACGGCGGGTCCTGCGGCCCAGCCGTCGCCGGGCAGACGGTAGCTGGCGACATAGACGGTGACGCCGGCGGCAGCGAAGCGTTCGGCGCATTCGTAACCTTCCTTGTCCATCACCACCCATTTGTAGCCGCCGCCCGGCGTCATCAGCAGCGAGGCGCCGTTGGGCCGGGCCGGTTCAAAAACGGTCAGGGTCGGGTTGCGGACGCCCTTAATGATCCGGTCGCGCAGGCCGCCGGGCGACAACGGACGCTCGACGACCTCCTCGGTGACGGTGACGGTTCCGCCGCCGGGCGCGGCGCCGGGCCACAGCGGCAGGACGGTCGCGCCGTCCGCTCGCGCGCCGCCGGCCAGGGTCATCAGGGGCGAGGCGGCGATCACGGCGCGGCGGGTCAGGGCGGTCATGGCGGGCTCGTGTGGAAACCGGTGT
>JBIKII010000216.1:0-4634 GCA_044361705.1 Caulobacter sp. | reverse complement strand
CAGCGGCCGGATGTTCGACGAGAACGAGGCCCGGCAGGGCCGCAAGGTCATCGTCATCGGCCAGACCATCGTCACCGAACTGTTCGGCGAAGGCGCCGACCCGATCGGCAAGCGCATCCGCGTCGGCACCGTGCCCTTCGAGGTGATCGGCGTCCTTGAGTCCAAGGGACAGAGCGGCTTTGGCCAGGACCAGGACGACATCGTGCTGGGCCCGCTGCCGGCGGTGCGCTCGCGCATCGTCGGCCGCCGGGTGCGGGGCGACAACGTCCAGACCATCTATGTGAAAGCCGGGACGGCGGACGACCTCGACCGCGTCCAGGAGGACCTGTCCAACCTGCTGCGCGAGCGCCACCGCATCCGGCCCGGCCAGGAGGACGACTTCAGCGTCCAGAACATGGCCGCGATCATGGAAGCCATGCAGGCCTCGGTGAAGACCTTCACCGGCCTGCTCGCCGCCGTCGCCGCCGTGTCGCTGGTCGTCGGCGGCGTCGGGATCATGAACATCATGCTGGTGGCTGTAACCGAGCGAACCCGCGAAATCGGACTCCGGATGGCGCTGGGCGCGCGCCGTATCGACGTGCTGCTGCAGTTCGCGCTCGAGGCGATGACCCTGTCGGTGATCGGCGGCGCCATCGGCCTGGTGCTGGGCGTCGGCGGCGGCGCGCTGATGGCAAAGCTCGGCGACTGGCCGGTAGCCATCGCCGCCTGGTCTATCCCGGTGTCTCTGGGCTTCTCGCTGCTGGTCGGGCTGGTGTTCGGGGCTTACCCCAGCTGGCGCGCGGCGCGGCTGGACCCGATCGAGGCGCTGCGGCGGGAGTAGTGGCTAGAGGCTGTATCGCGCCGGATTGGCCAGCACGATATCGACGGTTTCTTCGGAAGGCTCGTCGCCCAGGTCAACGCTCTTGAGGATGGCCACCATCGCTGCGCGATCGCGTGCGCGGCCAGCCCTGTCCCACTGCTCAAACAGTCGGGCGCCCCCGAGCCGTTCGTTTACGGGCATTCCGTAGTTGGGCGAGCGCGTTTCCATGCGCGCTGAGTAGCAGACAGCCCCGCTAACGACGCGGAGGAATCCCCGTCACCGGAAATCGCGTTGCATCATCGGTCCAGGGGTTGAACACCGACGCGCCGGTTTCGGCGATATCCCGCACGTTCCGGGTCGCCAGATGCAGGTCATGCTCCAGCGCGGTCGCGGCCAGCAAGCTATCGACCACGGACGGCGCGCGACCTGTCGTCCTCAGGATGGCGCCCGACAGTCGCCCCCAGCGCCGTACAGTGGCGTCATCCAGTGGAAGCACGCGACCTGCGAACCGCGCCTCCAGCATGGCCAGGGCAACGACGTGGCGCGGTCGCGCCGGATGATCGTCCGGGAGGTTGTGGATGCCCTTGTCGATTTCCGCGAGCGTGAGGGTGCTGATAAACAGCCGATGCTCGTCCTGCGTCGCCGTCCAGGCCTTCACGCTCGGAGCGCCGTTCGCCGCCATCAGCGACGCGATGACGTTCGTGTCGAGCAGCCAGCCGATCACAGGTCGACATCCCGCCCGGTATCCTGCTGCCGCGTCAGGTCCAGGTCATCAAGCCCGAGCCCTTCAAGGAACTGAACGAGAGGCAGCTGCTCCGAGGACGGCAGCAGTCGGTCGAGTTCTGCCGCATCGATGACCACGACCGCAGGCTCGCCGCGTACGGTCACCCGTTGCGGCCCAATCGATTGCGCCCGCCGCACGACCTCGCTGAATCGCGCCTTGGCGTCTTCGAGCTTCCAAACGCTGCCATCAGCTTCGGAGAAGCCACGCAATGGGGTCGGCTTCCTGGCCATGCCATTCTCCTGACTAGCTGGTCAGACGATAGCATGAATGCGACCCCCGATCCTAGTACGGCCGGTCCCCCACCACCGTCACCCGCTCCATCCGCCGCACCGCCGGGAAGTAGTCGCTGGCCGCGTAATGCTGGCTGGCGCGGTTGTCCCAGAAGGCGATGGCGTGCGGCGTCCAGCGGAACCGGCACTGATACTCCGGGATCGCCGCCTGGGCGTAGAGGTGGGCTAGCAGCGCGTCGCTCTCGGCCTTCTCCATCCCGACGATATGCTGGGTGAAGCCGGCGTTGACGTAAATCGCCTTGCGGCCGGTCTCGGGGTGGGTGCGGATCACCGGGTGCTCGACCTTGGGGTATTTCCGGTCGAAGGCCGCGATCTCCTCCTCCGATACGCCGCGCTTGCGCATGCCCTTCCGGAAGTTGACGAAATCGTGGACAGCGACCCTGCCCTCAACCTTGGCTTTGACCTCGTCCTTGAGCCCCTCGTAGGCGGCGTACATGTCGGCAAACAGGGTGTCGCCGCCGACCGGTGGAATCTCCAGCGCGCGCAGGATCGAGCCGAGCGACGGCTCCAGACGCCAGGTGACATCGCTGTGCCAGGTATTCTCCTTGCCCCGACTGTGGGCGTCGTGAGTGATGGCGAGCACCTCGGGATAGCCCGGCTTCTGGGGGGCGAAGGGATGCACTTCCAGATCGCCGAAGTTGCGTGCGAAGGCCAGGTGCTGTTCGGTGGTGATCTCCTGGTCGCGGAAGAACAGCACCTTCCAGTCGAGCAAGGCCTGGCGCAGGACCGAGACGGTGCGCGCATCGAGCGGCCGGGTCAGGTCGACACCCTCCACCTCCGCGCCGATGGTCGGCGTCATCGGCATCAAGGTCAGGTCCTCGATCACGAGGCTGCGGACAAGCTGGTTCATGGCGTCCTCCGGTGCGGCTCTGTGACCGTCTGGTCGAGAGCATGTTACCACTTGGTCTCATTCGGCAAGCGATGATCGATAGGCTACAGGTCGCACATGGACGACGCCGCGCCCCCGCCATCGCCCGTTCGCCGCAAGCCGCGGGTGGACCATGACGCCCGGCGGGCGGAATACGTGTCGGTCGCCGCGCGGGTGCTCCTCGACAGGGGCCTGCATACCGCCACCATGCGCGACATCGCCGAGGCGGCCGGCGCGGCCAAGGTGTTGTTCTACCGCCTGTTCCCGTCTCGCGAGGCGCTGGTGGAGGCGGTGTTCCGCCGGGTCGAGGCCGCCATCGACGACGCCTTCGCCCAACCCTGGGAGGGCTATGGTTCGATGGTCCGCCACGTGCTGGCAACGGCCCGACAGGAGCCGGCGCCCTTCCTCCTCGTGCTGAAGAACTGCCGCTCGGGCCAGCTCGATTGGGAGCCCCGGCTGCGCATCGCGCTGGCGAAGACCTCGATGCCGCTGTTCCGCCCCGGAGACGCCGCCGCGCCCGGGGCCGAAGAGCGGGCGTTGAGAGCCTCAGGCGCCACGTTCGGCCTGTTCGTCGACAGCATGATCACCTGGCTGGAGGACCAGGACGGCCTGACCGACGACGAACGCATCCGCTGGTGGGGCAAGATCGTGAAGGCCTGGCGCCAGGCCGCCCGCGAGGCGTTCCGGCTGGATTGACAGACGCGGCCCGGCGCTGTTCCTGAGCGCCAATCACACAAGACCAAGAGGAACGCGCCGTGATCCCCGGACTGATGCAGGACGTCCCGCTTCTGACGACCAACATCCTGACCCACGCCGAGGTCGCCCATGGCCGCGTCGAGATCGTCTCCCGCACCGTCGAGGGCCGCGTCCATCGCTACGACTACGCAGGGCTCGCCCGGCGCACCCGTCAGCTTGCTCGCGCGCTTCAGGGCCTGGGCGTGAAAAGCGGCGACCGCATAGCCACCCTGGCCTGGAACACCCACAGGCACCTCGAACTTTTCTATGGCGTCCCGGGCCTCGGCGCCGTGCTCAACACGGTCAATCCGAGGCTGTTCGACGACCAGATCGTCTATGTGCTGGAGCACGCCGAGAGCACGATCCTGTTCTATGACCGCACCTTCGCCCCGCTGGTCGAGCGGCTCGCGGACCGGTTCACGACGGTGAAGACCTTCGTCCTGATGTCGGACGCCGGGCAGCACGACGCGGGGACGGTCGGGGCGCTGAACTACGAGACGCTGATCGGCGTCGAGAGCGGCGAGACCTTCGACTGGCCGAGCTTCGACGAGAACGCGGGCGCCTTCCTCTGCTACACCTCCGGCACCACGGGCGATCCCAAAGGCGTGCTCTACAGCCACCGCGCGGTGGTCATCCACGGCCTCGCGGCGGGCCTGGCCAGCGCCTTTGGCCTGACCGCCTTCGACGTGGTCATGCCCTGCTCCTCGCTCTATCACGCGACCGCCTGGGGCCTGCCGTTCATCGCGCCGATCAACGGCTGCAAGATCGTGCTGCCGGCCGAGAAGATGGACGGCGCCAGCCTGCAGGAGCTGATCCTGGGCGAAGGCGTAACCTTCACCGGCGGCGTGCCGACCATCTGGACCATGTACCTCGACTGGCTCGACCAGAACGGCCAGGGCGTCGGCGATCTGAAGCGCGTCATCATCGGCGGCTCGGCCGTGCCCCGGGCCATGGCGGAGAGCTTCAAGACAAAGCATGGCGTCCAGGTGCTGCAGATCTGGGGTATGACCGAGACCTGCCCGCTAGGTGTGGTCGCCACCCCGACGCCCTCGGTCACGGCGCTGGGCGAGGACCAGGTCGACGAGATCATCTGGACCCGCCAGGGCCGGCTGCAGTTCGGCATCGAGCTGAAGGTGGTCGACGACGACGGGAACGAAT
>JBIKII010000324.1:0-4075 GCA_044361705.1 Caulobacter sp. | reverse complement strand
ATGTATATACTTTCTCATATAGATTATGTTTCTGGTAATAGGAAATATATATATCTAGATGAAAATAATAAAAAATATATTAGAGATAAAAACAAATATTATCCTATAAAAAAATATAAAGGTATTTATTCTCTACAAAAAAAACGAGGAGGTGCTCCCAATGATAAAAAAGAAGGATTTATAGACGTTGTATTACTTGTTTATAATAATGACAAAGATATTACAGATAGCATAGAAGAGCCTACAGAATATAAAGCAAAAATAGATATGAATGATATAATTTTAGAATATAAAGATAAAACATACGAGGATATTGTAAAGAAAAAAATAATAAGAATATTTAATAAAAGTTATAATAAAATGAAAGAAATTTTTAATAAAAACTACCAAAATGATAAAAATATAAACCATTATTATATAATTAAAAAAAAAACATCTGAAAAAAATTTTGAAGTACATTTTAAATCATATACCACAACTGGCGCGTTTAATATAGATGACATTAAAGATAAATATTATAATATTATATATAAAAGAGATAATAAAATTGATAAAGATTCGTATTCGAACGCTGATTTAAAAATCGATGAGTTTTTAACAATATTTTCTATGACAGAAGAAACTCTTGATGAAATACAATCTACTCCCTCATACAAACAAATCGAAAATCTTGACAAAGAAGACTATAGTATTTTATATAAATCTACACTAGATAAATTGAAACAGATATTTGTATAATATTAATATTATTAATATATTAATAGATAAAGACACGATAGATATGGCAGATAATGCTATTACTAATCTTCAAAATTTACCATCAAAATTAAATAAGTTAAAAGAAACATTTGAAAATAAATTATTTAATCAGCTACATGATGTTAAACTTAGTGATATTAATAAAGAATACACGACATATTTGAATAACACAAGTGAATCAAATTTTAAAAAATCTACTTCTGCAACTAAAAAATTTAAAAAAGATAAAAAGTATTTATTAAAAAATATTCTGTTAGATATAAAACCAGAACAAATTAAAAAATGTTTTGGAGATAAAGAAACCAATCCAGATGAAAAAACCAATCCATATAAAAAAAAAATGCTAGATATTATCAAGTTTATAAGTATAAGTGATAAAAATTTTATAGAAGATAATAATAATAATGATATACTAATCCCAGAAGAATTAAATGAAATAATATCAAATACTAATGTTAGCAATACTAATAATACAGATATTGAAAAAAATTTAACCCACATATATTTACACGATGACTTCGGTGATCATGCAGCAAATAATGAATTCATTTTAGTATTTAATTATAAAATATATATGATCAATAATTTTGAAAAAAAGGAAAAGGAAGAAGATGCAGCGGAGAAAAATAACAAAAAAGGAAAACTTTGTGATTATGTTAAGATATATATATTATATAGATTAGTTTTCTATTCTTTAAAAATATGTATAAATTTAACAAAAATTAATAACACATATAATAATATAATTAATGAATATTATGAAAATATAAATTTGAAAATAATAAATGAATGGCGTGAAACCTATATATCAAATCCCACATTATTTGATAGTATATTTAAAATATTTATTGATTTTTTTGAAAAATTAAAAGTTATGATAATTAGGGATTTAAATTTAGATACTTATAAAGATATCAAAAAAGATACTGATATAAATAGTTTTTTATATATAATACACGACAAAATCCGCCAATTGTTGCGTGAAAACGATATGGATAATTCAATAAAAATTTATGAAATATATAAAGCTTTTAATATTTATACGGAAAAAGGTGTTCGTGTTGATATTGAAGATAATGAGATATATAAAAAAGCAGCAGCAGATAAAGAAGCAGCAAGAAAAGCAGCAGAAGAAGAAGCAGCAAGAAAAGCAGCAGCAAGAGAAGCAGCAAGAAAAGCAGCAGAAGAAGAAGCAGCAAGAAAAGCAGCAGAAGAAGAAGCAGCAAGAAAAGCAGCAGAAGAAGAAGCAGCAAGAAAAGCAGCAGTAGAAGAAGCAGCAAGAAAAGCAGCAGAAGAAGAAGCAGCAAGAAAAGCAGCAGAAGAAGATGCAGCAAGAAAAGCAGCAGAAGAAGATGCAGCAAGAAAAGCAGCAGAAGAAGAAGCAGCAAGAAAAGCAGCAGAAGAAGAAGCAGCAAGAAAAGCAGCAGAAGAAGAAGCAGCAGTCCAGCAAAAGGCTGATGAGCAGGCTGCTGCCGATGCGCTTGCGAAGAAGGCTGCGGAGGAGGAGACTGCCGCATCGTTGGCGGCCGCAAAGAATGCAGAAGAAGATGCTGCAGTCCAGCAAAAGGCTGATGAGCAGGCTGCTGCCGATGCGCTTGCGAAGAAGGCTGCGGAGGAGGAGACTGCCGCATCGTTGGCGGCCGCAAAGAATGCAGAAGAAGATGCAGCAGTCCAGCAAAAGGCTGATGAGCAGGCTGCTGCCGATGCGCTTGCGAAGAAGGCTGCGGAGGAGGAGACTGCCGCATCGTTGGCGGCCGCAAAGAATGCAGAAGAAGATGCAGCAGTCCAGCAAAAGGCTGATGAGCAGGCTGCTGCCGATGCGCTTGCGAAGAAGGCTGCGGAGGAGGAGACTGCCGCATCGTTGGCGGCCGCAAAGAATGCAGAAGAAGATGCAGCAGTCCAGAAGGATGCGGAAGAGGCGAAGAAGAAGCAGCTGGAGGAGGAGGGTGAAGAAGGTGAAGAAGAGGAGGGTGAAGAAGGTGAAGAAGAGGAGGGTGAAGAAGTAGAAATACCATATTGTTTTCAAACATATGCTAATATTGATAATATTGATAATATTAATAATATTACTATACTATACAAATCTATAAAGGAATGTAAAACTATGTTTAATTTAAATTATTTATTAAAAAGTTATAATTATTTAATCTATATAAATAATGGTAAAATAGAAGTATTTAAAATAAAAAGATATTATAATTTAAAACATATATTAAAATATATATATATAATTTATAAAGATATCATAATAATTTCTAAAAAAATAGCATCAATACACTCTTCGGAGTTCTTATATCAATATAATAAGTATTTATCTGTAAATTTAATTTTTATTTACAAAAATATAGGCGAAACTGATATAAATAATTTACCAAAATTTAAAAAAATAATATTAGATAATAAAAATACATTAAATATTACAATTGTTAATTGTAATTTTATAAAAAATGTTATTTACAAAGACTCAAACGAGAAAGCACAGCAAAACACAATAGTACATTCAAAACAAGCACAATTAAGTGCTGCATTAGATTTTTTAAATTTATTTCATAGTTCGCAAACGACGACTACGACGACTAAGACGGCTACGACAGCTACGACAGTTACGACAGCATTAACAAATATAGCATCCAAAGCAAAATCAGTTATGTCAGATATGTCAAAAGTGAAAAGTAAAGCATCAAAAGTATTATCATCGACAGCATCATTTCTAGAAAGATCGAAAAAGACATCCACAGAATCCACAGCATCCACAGAATCCACAGCATCTGTAGAGCAGCTATCTTCACAATCACCGCAAACACATGCATCTTTTAATACTGCATTTGAAGTTATAAATTTATTTCATAGTTCATCGCAAGATTCACCTCCATTAAATCTAATAGATAATACTACTGAAAATGTAAAACAACAAGATATAACGCTACCAACAGTATTACAACAAGCTCTGTTAATACCACCAAAGGGAGCTTCGCAGCAATTAGAAGCTACTTTTAATTTTTTAAATTTATTTCATAGTTCGCAAACGACGACTACGACGACTAAGACGGCTACGACAGTTACGACAGCATTAACAAATATAGAATCCAAAGCAAAATCAGTTATGTCAGATATGTCAAAAGTGAAAAGTAAAGCATCAAAAGTATTATCATCGGCAGCATCATTTCTAGAAAGATCGAAAAAGACATCCACAGAATCCACAGCATCCACAGAATCCACAGCATCTGTAGAGCAGCTATCTTCACAATCACCGCAAACACATGCATCTTTTAATGCTACTTTTAAATTTTTAAATTTATTTCATAGTTCATCGCAA
>JBIKII010000059.1:0-15657 GCA_044361705.1 Caulobacter sp. | reverse complement strand
CTTCGCGCGTCCATGGATTGAGCCGGGGGGGCGCAGGACACCGAGAGCTGGTCGGGAGCGCAGGTTGGCCTGCAGATCGAACGCGTTGCAGATGGCGACTTGGGTGACGAGGAGCCTTTGGGCTGATCTTCAGTTTGTAGCCTTGCTCACGTCCGCTTTGGGTCGAAAGCGGACTTAGATATCTCCCGTTTCCCCGGCGAAGGCCGGGGTCCATGCGGGGCAGGGGCTCGGAGCGGGTGCATGGAGCCCGGCCTTGGCGCTCCGCGCCGCCCTTCGGGTCAACGGGAAGACGGCGAGATGATCAGATCGGTGTCGACTTCACGAGTTGACGTCGAGCCAGACAGCTGGTTCCTGAATGTGCGCCAGGGGGAGGAGCTCGGCTCTACTCCCGCGTCAGATCCTGACGCCTGAACGCCCAGACCGCCAAAGCCGCGAATCCGGCCGTCCACAGGGCCAGCGCCAGGAAGGCCACGGGCCAGGCGGCGGGTTGCGAGTCGGGCGGCGCGCCGGCCAGAAGGGCTGTGCGCAGCACGTCGGCGCTGAAGGCCGGCAGGAAGGCGTAGTCCAGCACCCCCGGCGGTCCCGTGAGGCCCTTGGCGACACGGTCGATGGCGACCAGCTGGACCGCCCACAGGCCGATCGAGCCGATCACCGCCGGGATGGCGTTGCGGGTCAGGACGGTCAGCAGCATGGCCAGCGCCGCCATGGCCATCAGCTCCAGCCAGGAGGTGGCGAAGCTGCCGCCCAGGCGGATCAGGTCGGTGGAGAAGCTGTAGGTGCTGGTGAAGCCGTCGCCGGTCGCCAGGCCGTCGATCAGCGCGCTGACCATCGACAGAACCGCCAGCAGCAGGATCGAACTCGCCGCGCCGACCCCGAAGGTCATCAGCTTGGCCAGCAGCAGGTTGGCCCGGGTGTTGCGCGGCGTGACCAGCCGCCAGGTCTCCCAGCGATAGTCGTCGGCGACCAGCGCGGCGGCGGCCAGCATGAAGAACAGCTGCACCGGGATCAGGTCGGTCTGGGTCATGGCCTCGGACGCCGACTTGGCCAGGTCGTTGGCCGCGAAGGCCAGGCCGGGGTCGCTCGGCATGCGACGCGTGGCCACGGTGATCACCGTGCCCAGCAGACCGAAGGCCAGCGAGACGATGGGCACGAACAGGAAGCCCCAGAACAGCAGGCCACGCGCCTTGCCAAGGCGCAGCCGCTCGGCCGCGAAGGCGTCAGCCAGCATCGGTCTCTCCCGTCAGGCTGAGGAACACGGTCTCGAGATCCCCGCCGATCCAGCGGGCTTCGGTGATCTCGACGCCGGCCTTGACCAGCGCCTTGATGAGGGCCGGCGCGCCGCTGCGTTCGACGGCGGCCAGCACGGCGTCTCCGTCCATGCGCCCCTTGTCGCCCAGCACCGCCAGCGCCTTCTCGGCCGGCGACACGGTCAGTCGCAGCAGCTCATGGACGGCGGTCAGTTCGCTGACCGAGCCCTCGCGCACCAGCCGGCCCCGGTCGAGGAAGGCGACGCGGTCGCAGACGCGCTGGACCTCGTCCAGCTGGTGGCTGGCCAGGATGACGGTGACGCCGTCCTTGTCGGCCAGCTCGCGGATCAGGGCCCGGATCTCGAGGATGCCGGCCGGATCCATGCCGCTGGTCGGCTCGTCGAGGATCACCACCTCCGGCCGGGTCAGCAGGGCGGCGGCCAGCGCCAGTCGCTGCTTCATGCCGACGGAGAAGCCGTGCACCGTGCGGTCGGCGGCCTCGGTCAGGCCGACGCGGTCCAGCCAGCGGTCGATGTCGGGCGTCTTCTCGCCGGACTCCAGCGCCAGAACCTTGAGGGTGTCGCGCGCGGTCAGCCAGGGCAGGAAGCGGGGCGTCTCGATGACGGCGCCGATGCGGCGCAGCGCCTTGATGTCGCCGGCCGCGGCGCCCAGCAGGCGCGCCTCGCCGGTCGTGGGGCGCACCAGGCCCAGCACGATGCGGAACAGCGTGCTCTTGCCGGCGCCGTTCGGTCCGAGGATGCCGTAGACCCCGCCCCTGGGGACCTGCAGCGACAGCGCGTCCAGCGCCTTGACCGCGCCGAACGTCTTGCCGACGCCGACGGCCTCGAGGGCGATGCTCATGGGGTCATCCGGTTTGTCCGCTCCCTGTCGTCGAACCGCGACAGGAGCGGACTATGAAGACCCCCGTTGAGTCCGCCAAGCGCGCAGGCGACAAGGCGAGCGGTTGAAATGGAGTCCGGCCGATGATCAGGATCACGCGCGCACTGTTTGCAGCGCTGGCCCTGCTGACCCTGGCGGCCCCTCCGGCGCTGGCCCAGGACCGACGGCCGCTGATCCTGATCTCCATCGACGGCTTCCACCCCGACTATCTGGACCGGGGTCTGACGCCGACGCTCAGCGCCCTTGCCGCCGCCGGGGTGAGGGCGCAGGCCATGCGCCCGTCGTTCCCCGTAAACACCTTCCCCAACCACTACACCATGGTCACGGGCCTGCGGCCTGACCGCCATGGCCTGACCGACAACACCATGTTCGACGAGGCCCGCCCCGGCGTGAAGTTCTCGATGGGCGCGCGGGACCAGGTGATGGACCGCTTCTGGTGGGACGGCGGAGTGCCGATCTGGGTGACCGCGGAGCAGCAGGGCGTGAAGGCGGCCACGATGTTCTGGCCGGGTTCGGAAGCGGCGGTGCGCGGTGTGCGCCCCTCGCTCTGGCACGCCTATGACGAGGACCTGCCGGCCTTCGACCGCGTCGACCGCCTGCTCGGCTGGCTGGACCTGCCGCCTGCCGAGCGACCGCTGTTCATGACCCTCTACTTCGAGGCCGTCGATACGCTGGGACACTATGACGGCCCCGACGGTCCGGAACTGAATGAGGCCGTGCGAACAGTCGACCTGTCGCTGGCGCGGCTTGTGGCGGGACTGACAGCGCGCGGGCTTCTGGACCAGGTCAATCTCGTGATCGTCTCAGACCACGGCATGGCGCCGACGTCACCCGAGCGGCTGATCGTGCTGGACGAGCAGTATCCCGCCGGAGCTTTCCGCTGGATCACCCTGGGATCAATGGCGGGTCTGATCCCGGCGGACGCCGAGGCCGAAAGCCTGCTGGTCGGCCGGCACGACCACTACGAATGCTGGCGCAAGGGCGAGATGCCGGCGCGGCTGAACTACGGGTCCCACCCGCGCATCCCGCCGGTGATGTGCCTGGCCGACACAGGCTGGACGCTGACCAGCCGCGAGCGACAGGCCGCACGGCCGATGGCCCGGTCGGGCGGCGCGCACGGCTATGATCCGCACGACCCGGCGATGCAGGCCCTGTTCGTCGCCCATGGCCCGGCCTTCCGGCCCGGCGTGGTGCTGGCGCCGTTCGACAACGTCTCGGTCTATCCGCTGCTGGCCAGACTGCTGGCGGTGACGCCCGCTCCCAATGACGGCGATCCCGCCGATACCGCGGCCGCGCTGCGCTGAGATCGACCGGGCGTGACCCAATGACGGCCAGGGTTGACCATTTAGTTGCATTATGGATTAAATATTGTCCTATCCTGCAATAGGAGGTCGCCATGGCCGCTCATCCGTCCCTGTCCTCCGCCCTGGTCTACAAGGACCCGAAGGCGGCGCTGGCCTTCCTCGAGGCGGCCTTCGGCTTTGAGGTCACGCTGCTGATCGAGGACGCCGACGGCAATCTCGCCCACTCGCAGATGAGCTGGGAGGGCGGGGTCGTCATGGTCGGCAACGAATGGACCGACGAACACCGGAGCCCGGCCTCGATCAACGGCCTGATGACGCAGACCGTCCACATCCAGATTCCGGAAGGGCAGGGGACGCTCGACGCCCACTGCGAGCGCGCCCGGGCGGCCGGCATGGTGATCATCGCCGAACCGGAAACCCGGTTCTACGGCGACCGCACCTACCGCTGCAAAGACCCGGAAGGCCACGTCTGGACGGTCAGCCAGACGGTCGAGGCGACCGATCCCGCCGACTGGGAGCGCAAGGCCGGCCTCAAGGCGCCGGTCTACAGGACGTGACCGCCGCCGCGCGGCTCGACGAGACCCTGGCCGCCCTGGCCGACCCCCACCGTCGGCGGGTTGTCGAGTTGCTGCGCGAGAAGCCGCGCCGCGCCGGCGAGCTGGCCGAGGCGGCCGGGCTCACCCCGCCGGCCATGAGCCGCCACCTGCGCACCCTGCGTCGCTGCGGTCTGGTCGAGGAGACCAGTCCGGACTTCGACGCCCGCGTGCGCGTCTACCAGCTGAGGCCCGAACCGATGGTCCACCTGCTGCGCTGGCTCGAGGAAACCGAACGGATGTGGTCGGCCCAGCTGCTGGCCTTCAAGACGCACGTGGAGCGGGACTGAGATGGCCAGCCGCGTCGTCGTCGCCCTTCGGGTCCGCGCCACGCCGGCCCGCGCCTTCGAGGCCTTCACCGCCGAGATCGGCGCCTGGTGGACGCCCAACGGCCTGTTCGCCTTCACGCCCCGGGCGCCGGGCCTGTTGTCGTTCGAGGAAGACGACGCCGGCGCCCGCCGCCTGATCGAGATCCGCGAGGGCGGTAAGGTGTTCGAGATCGGCGCGGTGCGCGTCTGGGAGCCGGGCGCCCGCCTGGTCGTCGGCTGGCGACAGGCGACCTTCACGCCGGACATGGCCACCGAGGTCGAGGTCACGTTCGAGCCGGTCGGCGAGGACGAAACGCGGGTAAGCGTCACCCACACCGGCTGGGACAGCGTGCCCCAGGCCCACGTCGCCCGCCACGGCTTCCCGCTGACGGTGTTCCAGGCCCGCCACGGCGAATGGTGGCGGACGCTGCTGGGACGGCTGGCGGAGTATGTCTCGTGACGGGGACATGCACTTCAGTGCGTGTCCCCGGCCGCTTCAAGCGGCGGGGGACACGTACCGAAGACGGTACATGTCCCCAACCCGGAGTCCGCCCATGACCCACGACGACATCCGCGCCCTCGCCCTGTCCCTGCCCGAAGCCCTGGAGTACCCGCACTTCGACAGGGCCTCGTTCCGGGTGCGGGGCAAGATCTTCGTTACCCTGCCGCCGGTCGGCGAGGACGGCGTCTGGAAGGTCGTCCTCAAGCTGCCGGTGCTGGTCAAGGAGTCGCTCCAGCAGACCGATCCCGGCGCCGTCGTGTCGCTGGGAAACTGGGACAAGGGCGGCTGGACGCAGCTTGATATCGGGCGCATGGACGAGGCCAAGCTGGCCGATCTCATCAGGCTGGCATGGCGCCAGGTCGCGCCGAAGACACTGATCGCCGCCGGGGAGCAGGCATGACCAACCAGGACCAGGCGCCGGCCGCCACGGGCGTGCGCCGCGCGGCCTTCAGCTTCATCTTCGCCTCGGCGCTGATCAACAGCCTCTCGTTCGGGATCATGATCCCGGTCCTGCCCAAGCTGGTCGAGCAGCTGGCCGGGGGCGACACCGCCTTCGCCGCCGAGTGGAACGTGGTGCTGGCCACCAGCTGGGGGCTGATGCAGTTCGTCTTCGGCCCGATCCTGGGGATGCTGTCGGACCGCTTCGGCCGCCGCCCGGTCCTGCTGATCTCGATCTTCGGGCTGGGCATCGACTTCATCGTCATGGCCTTCGCGCCCAACATGTGGTGGCTGCTGATCGGCCGGATGGTCAGCGGGATCACCGCCTCGAGCTTCTCGACCGCCAACGCCTATGTGGCCGACGTCACAGCGCCGGAGGACCGCGCCAAGGCGTTCGGCCTGATGGGCTCGGCCTTCAGCTTCGGCTTCCTGATCGGCCCGGTGCTGGGCGGGTTCCTGGGCAAGGACGACCTGCACCTGCCGTTCTTCGCCGCCGCCGCGCTGTGCCTGATCAACTTCGTCTACGGCTACTTCGTGCTGCCCGAGTCGCTGCCGGTCGAGCGGCGCGCGGCGCGCTTCACCTGGATCAAGGCCAACCCCGTCGGCGCGCTGCGCACGCTGCGCTCCCACGCCGGCCTGCTGGGCCTGGCCAGCGTCGGCTTCCTGTTCCACCTGGCGCACATCGTGCTGCCGGCGATCTTCGTCTTCTACATGGGCCACCGCTACGGCTGGGACGTGCGGACCATCGGCTTCGCGATGAGCGGCTCGGGCATCATGGGCATCGTCGTCCAGGTGTTTCTCGTCGGTCCGATCGTCAAGCGCATCGGCGAGCGCGGCGCGGTGCTGGCGGGAGCCTTCTTCGGCGCCCTGGGGTTCGCCATGTACGGCTACGCGCCCAACGGCTGGTTCTACCTGGCGACCATGCCGGTCTTCGCGCTGATGGGTCTGCTCATGCCCGGCCTCATGGGCCTGATGAGCCGCCGCACCCCGGCCAACGAACAGGGGCAGCTGCAGGGCGCCATGCAGAGCCTGCAGGGCATCGCCGCCATCATCGGGCCGTCGATCTTCGGCCTGACCTTCGCCTGGTCGATCCGCAACGACGCGACGCTGAACATCCCCGGTCTGGCGGTCTACCTGGCCGCCGCCTTCCTGACCCTGGCGCTGCTGCTGGCCCTCAAGGTCGCCCAGCCGGCGCCGGCGGAACCGGCGACAAGCTGAGATCATTGTCAGGGCCTTGATAAAGCCCGAAATCCTCGCTGGATTCAGCGTGGGGGCAACCTTGACCTGAAAGACCTCATGCACGCGACGAAACTGATCGTTCCTGTCCTGGCCCTGCTGGCCGCCTGCTCTGATCCGACATCGCAGTCGCAGGCGCAGCAACCGCCGATGCCTATGCCGACCAAGGCGCCGCCGACCAGCGCGGCGGCCATGAAGACCTCCTTCGCCCCGGTCGTGAAGCGGGCGGCGCCGGCCGTCGTCAACGTCAGCAGCCGGCGCGTCGTGCGCCAGCGGGTCGACCCCTTCTGGGACATGTTCATCGGCGGCGGCGTGCCGCGCGAGCGCATCGCCCAGTCGCTGGGCAGCGGCGCCATCGTCCGCGAGGACGGGGTCATCCTGACCAACAACCACAACATCGAGGGCGCCGACGAGGTCATGGTCCAGCTCGCCGACAAGCGCGAGTTCGCGGCGAGGGTGCTGCTGGCCGACCCCAAGTCCGATCTGGCGGTCCTCAAGATCGACGTCGGGAGCGAGAAGCTGCCGGTCATCGCCATCGACGACCAGGAGGCGCTGGAGGTCGGCGACCTGGTGCTGGCCATCGGCAACCCGTTCGGCGTCGGCCAGACGGTGACCAACGGCATCGTCTCGGCCACCGCCCGGTCCAACACCGGCATCACCGACTACGGCTTCTTCATCCAGACCGATGCGGCCATCAATCCCGGCAACTCCGGCGGCCCGCTGGTGGACATGGACGGCGACATGATCGGCGTGAACACCGCCATCCTGTCGCGCTCGGGGACCTCCTCGGGCGTCGGGTTCGCCATTCCGGCCGCCATGGCCCGTCAGGTGGTCGGCGCGGCCCTGGGCGGCAGCCAGGCCGTCGTGCGGCCCTGGCTGGGTGTCAAGGCCATGACCGTCACCGGCGACGTCGCCCGTAGCCTGGGCATGAGCGTTCCGCGCGGCGCGGCCGTCACCGACGTCTGGCCGGGAAGCGCCGCGGCGCGCGCCGGCATCCGCGAAGGCGACGTCCTGGTCAGCATCGCCGGCCAGCCGGTCAGCGACGAGGGCGCGGCCATCTATCTGTTCAGCGCCCGCCGCGTCGGAGAGACCGTGCCTCTGACCGTGCTGCGCGATGGCCGCGAGGTGTCGCTGAACGCCCGGGCCGAGTCGGCGCCCTCCAGCCCGGCCCGCGAGGAGCGCGTCATCGAGGGGGCTAACCCCTTCTCGGGCGCGACAGTCGCCAACCTGTCGCCCGCGGTCGCCGAAGAGATCGGCGCTGATCCGTTCGCGGGCCGCGGCGTGGTTGTGCTGAAGGTGGCGACCGGTCCGGCGCGCGGCATCGGTCTGCAACCGGGCGACATCGTCCGCGCCGTCAACGGCCGCGAGATCCGCACCACCGGCGAGCTGGCCACGGCCCTGACCGCCAGGGTCCGGGTCTGGCAGGTGACCATCGAACGCGGCGGTCGCCGGATCACGGCGTCTTTCAGGGCGTAGGTAGTGAGGGGACATGCACTTCAGTGCGTGTCCCCGCCCGCAAGCAGTCCCTAATCCGCCGGCAAGGCCTCCGGATTGAACACCACTTCCCACAGGTGGCTGTCCAGGTCCTGGAAGTAGCCGGCGTAACCGCCCCAGAAGGTCGGCTGGGCCGGCTTGACGATGCGGGCGCCGGCCTTCGCCGCCTGCGCCATCACCGTGTCGACCTCGGTCTCGGACATGACGTTGTGGCCGAGCGACAGCCCCGTCGCGGTCCGCGCGGAGACCGGAAGGCCCGAGTCGTGGGCCAGGTCCGCCTGGGCCCACAGCGCCAGCCGCAGGCCGCTCTGCAGCTTGAAGAAGGCCACCGCACCGTGCTCGAACTCCTGGCCGACGATGCCGTCGGTCGGAAAGCCGAGGCCGTCGCGGTAGAAGGCGACGGCGCGCTCGAGGTCGTCGACGGCGAGCGTCAGGACCGAGATACGGGGCTTCATGATGCAATCTCCCTTTCACGGCCGCTGCGGTGCTAAGACCATCCCACGATGAGCGATCTGTTTGAAGCCGCCGGGCTGACGCCCCACGCCCCCGCGCCGTTGGCCGAGCGGCTGCGGCCGCGCACCATCGACGAGGTCGTGGGTCAGGATCACCTGCTGGGCGAGGCCGGGCCCATCCGCCGGATGATCGCCAACGGGCGGCTCGGCTCGATGATCCTCTGGGGGCCGCCCGGGACCGGCAAGACCACCATCGCCCGGCTGCTGGCGAAGGCCGCCGGCTATGAGTTCCAGCAGATCAGCGCCGTCTTCTCCGGCGTCGCCGACCTGAAGAAGGCCTTTGAGCAGGCGAAGATGCGCCGCGCCGCCGGCCAGTCGACCCTCCTGTTCGTCGACGAGATCCACCGCTTCAACCGCGCCCAGCAGGATGGCTTCCTGCCCTTCGTGGAAGAAGGCGTCGTCACCCTGGTCGGCGCCACGACCGAGAACCCCAGCTTCGAGCTCAACGGCGCCCTGCTGTCGCGCAGCCAGGTCTATGTGCTGCGCCGTCTGGACGAGGCGGCGCTGGAGAGCCTGCTGGCCCGGGCCGAGGCGGAGGAGGGCCGCGCCCTGCCGCTCGACCCCGCCGCCCGCGAGGCGATGATCGCCATGGCCGACGGCGACGGCCGCTACCTGCTGACCCTGGCCGAGACCCTGCTGGCCATCGGGTCGCCCAAGCCCCTGACCCCGGCCGAGCTGGGCCAGGTGCTGCAGAAGCGCAGCCCGGCCTACGACAAGGACCGCGAGGAGCACTACAACCTCATCAGCGCGCTCCATAAGTCGGTGCGCGGCAGCGACCCGGACGCCGCCCTCTACTGGCTGGCGCGGATGCTGGAGGGCGGCGAGGATCCGCTGTTCATCGCCCGGCGCCTGACCCGCATGGCCAGCGAGGACATCGGCGCCGCCGACCCGATGAGCCTGCTGCTCTGCAACGCGGCGAAGGACGCCTTCGACTTCATGGGCAGCCCCGAGGGCGAACTGGCCCTGGCCCAGGCCTGTGTCCACATGGCCTGCGCGCCCAAGTCCAACGCCGTCTACAAGGCCTTCGGCGCGGCGCGGAAGGCGGCGAAGGAGACCGGCTCCCTGACCCCGCCCGCCCACATTCTCAACGCCCCGACCCGGCTGATGAAGGACCTCGGCTACGGCAAGGGCTACGCCTACGACCCGGATACCGAGGAAGGCTTCTCCGGCCAGAACTACTTCCCGGACGGCATGGAGCGGCGGGCGTTCTACAAGCCGAAAGGCGAGGGCCACGAGGCCAAGGTGAAGGAGCGGCTGGACCGCTGGGCGGCGATGCGGAAGGGGAAGGGCGGATGAGCGCGCTTTCTCTCTCCCTCCCCTTTATGGGGAGGGTGGATCGGCGAGCGCAGCGAGACGAGACGGGTGGGGCAAGCAGCGATCCTCACCGGGCGTCGAAGGCGGCCATCTCTTGCCCCACCCTGGTCCGCTGCGCGGACCTGTCCCTCCCCATAAAGGGGAGGGAGGCATGAGCCCCCGTCCCCCGCGCAAGACCAAAGCCCACGAAGCCCCGATCGTCCTCACGCCCGAGGAGATCGCCTTCACGCGTGGGCTGGTGATCCATCAGGACCCGCATGTCATCGCGCTGAACAAGCCGCCGGGGCTGTCCAGCCAGGGCGGGCGGATCAAAGCCAATACGCTGGACGAGCTGCTCTGGGCCTTCGCCACGGCGGGCGGCAACCGGCCCCGGCTGGTGCACCGTCTGGACCGCGACACGTCCGGCGTCATCCTGACCGCCCGCACCAAGCCGGCCGCAAGTTTCCTCGGCAAGGCCATGATTGCAAAGCGGTTTCGGAAAACCTACCTGGCCATCGTGGCGCCCGGCGCGCCGTCGCCGAAGGGCGGAGTGATCGAGGCCGCCCTGCGCCGCGAGAGCATCGGCCGCGAGGCCTATATGCGCGTCACCGAGCCGCAGCACCCCGACGCCGAGACCGCCAAGACCCGCTACCGCACCCTGGCGGCCACGCCGGAAGCGGCGCTGATGGAGCTGTCGCCGGAGACCGGCCGCATGCACCAGCTCCGCGTGCACATGGCGAGCCTGGGGCGTCCGATCGTCGGCGACGTGCGCTACGGCGGCGCCCTGACCGTCGGCGGTCATCCGGTCCCGCGCCTGATGCTGCACGCGGTGAAGCTCAGCTATCCGCACCCGGACGGCCAGACCGCGACGGTCGAGGCGCCGATGCCGGACGACATGGCGACGCTGGTCCGCGCGCTGGGTCTTGCGGGAACCAGTACGGCGGGCGCAGCTTAGTCCGGTCGGAGGACCGCCCCCCATGAAGGCATCCATGAAACGCGCCCTGATCATCGCCGCTGCAAGCCTGAGCCTCGCGGCCTGCGCCACGCCCACCGTCTATGCGCCGTCGACCGGCGCGCCGACCAGCGTCGGCTTCACCGACTACCGGATTGAGACCGGCCGCTACCGGGTCTCCTACACCGGCGGGGGCGGCGCGCCGATGGCCCAGGTGGCCGACTACGCCCTGCTGCGGGCGGCCGAGGTCGCCCTGCGTGACGGCTACGACTGGTTCCGCGTGGTCGACCGCAGCGATCGCACAATCGGCCCGGGCCGGGGCGGTGGTCCGCGCGTCAGCGTCGGCGTCGGTTCGGGCGGCGGCGGCTGGGGACGGCGCAGCGGCGTCAGTGTCGGGGTTGGGACCAGCTTCGACCTCTCCGGCGGCCCGGCCCTGTCGCGCACGCTCGAAGTCATGGCCGGCAAGGGGCCGGTTCCCAGGGAGCCCGACGTCTACGACGCCCGCGACATCGTTCGCGTCATCGGTCGCGGCGAGGGGCGGTAGCGGGCGGCGTCCACGCCGCTTTGCGCGCGGCGTCGCATCGTCGCATAAGGGCGCATGGAAAAACTGCTTCTCGTGGCCGCCGGCGGGGCGATCGGCGCCGTCGCCCGCTACCTGACCGGAGCCCAGACCCTGCGCCTGTTCGGCGCCGGCTGGCCCTGGGGCACGCTGGGGGTGAACGTCCTTGGCGGACTGGCCATGGGCGTCCTGGTCGGAGTGCTGGCCCTGCGGGGCGGCGCGGACCAGGAGCGCTGGCGGCTGCTGCTGGGCGTCGGGGTGCTGGGCGGCTTCACGACCTTCTCGGCCTTCTCGCTGGAGGTCGCCCTGATGATCGAACGTCGCGAGTGGCTGTCCGCCTTCGCCTATTCAACCCTCTCCGTCGTCGCCTCGGTGGCGGCGCTGTTCGCCGGCCTGATGCTGGTGCGAAAGCTGGTGGCCGCATGACCGTGCGCGAAGTCAAAACCCTGTTCGTGGACCCGGGCGAGGCCGGCGAGGACGGCGTGCGACTGGACCGCTGGTTCCGCCGGCGCTGGCCGCACCTGACCCAGATCCAGATCCAGAAGCTGGCGCGCAGCGGCCAGATCCGCGTCGACGGCGCCCGCGCCAAGGCCGACAGCCGGCTGCAGGCCGGCCAGCAGGTGCGCGTGCCGCCGCTGCCTGACGCGCCCACGCCCGGCGGCGATACGAAGAAGGCGCTGTCGCCCCGCGACGTCGCCTTCGCCAAGTCGCTTGTGCTCTACGAGGACGAGGATGTCCTGATCCTCAACAAGCCGGCGGGCCTGGCCGTGCAGGGCGGCACCAAGACCACGCACCATGTCGACAAGCTGCTGTCGGCCTGGGGCGAGGGGCTGGAGCGGCCGCGACTGGTCCACCGTCTCGACCGCGACACCTCCGGCGTGCTGGTGCTGGGCAAGACCCCGGCCGCCGCCGCCAAGCTCTCGGGCGCCTTCGCCCGCCGCAAGGCGCAGAAGACCTACTGGGCCCTGGTCGTCGGCACGCCGCACCCGACCGAGGGGATCATCGACATCCCGCTGGCCAAGAAGGGCATCAACGACCGCGAGATGATCGTGCCGACCGACGCCAAGGACCCCAAGGGCGAGGCCGCCGAGACCGAGTTCGTCACCATCAGCCGCGCCGGGCCGCGGGTCAGCTGGATGGCGCTGCGTCCGCATACCGGCCGCACCCACCAGCTGCGCGCCCACATGCTGGCCATCGGCCACCCGATCCTGGGCGATCCCAAGTACGGCGACGAGAAGAGCGCGGCCGTTTCGCAGGGCCTGCAGCTGCAGCTCCACGCGCGGCGCCTGGTCATCCCCCATCCCTCGGTGGGGATGATCGCCGTCGAAGCGCCGCTGAGCCCCGAGATGAAGGAAGGCTTCCAGCGTTTCGGCTTCGACCCCCACGAGGCTGATCCCGATCCCTTCGTGAAGAAGGGCGGCCGGTCGAGCCGGCGGTAGGTCCTGGGACATACACTTCAGGGCGTGTCCCCACTCGGCCTCACACCAGTCCGCTGACCGGCTCCACCCCGGCGCTGTCGGGGAACACCGTCGTATCCAGCGCTCTGCGATCCAGCCCCATGTGGTCGCGCAGCACGCCCTTGAACAGGCCGCGCAGGTCGAGCGTCGGGCGGGTGTCGCGCCCCTCGAACAGGGCCGAGGCCTTCAGGGTCGGCCAGTCGCCGATGACGCCGCCGGGCTTGAGGGCGCCGCCGAGCACGAACGCGGTCGAGCCGGTGCCGTGGTCGGTGCCGCCGGTGCCGTTGACCCGCGCGGTGCGGCCGAACTCGGTGGCGACCACCACGACGGTGTCCTTCCACTCCGCAGCCAGGCCCTCGTGCAGGCCCATGAGCAGGGCGTCGAGGTAGAGCAGGCGGTTGGCAAGCTGCCCCTCGGCCGCGCCCTGGTTGGCGTGGGTGTCCCAACCGTCGACGGAGACGGCGACAATCTGCGGGCCGTTCTCCTGCCGCATGAAGCCGGCGACGGTCTTGCCGATGCTCCTCGCTGCGCCCTGGCCCTGACGGATCACGCCCTGCACGCCGCCGCCCATCATGGCCGGCGCGGCGGAGGGCTGGTCCTGCATGGCCGTCGCCGCCATGGCCTCGGTCTGCAGCCCGCGCGCCAGCGCCGGGCCGAGCAGCGGATCATTGGCGTAGAGGTCGCCGAGGATGCCGGGCAGGCGGGGGCTGCCCTCGCCGCCGCCGCCGGGCGACCAGGAGCCGGTCTGGACCTTGCCACGCAGGATCAGCGGCGCTGTGGCGCCGACCGACAGGGCTTCGACCTTCCCGGCCGGCATCGCCTCGAGGGCGCGGTTCAGGAAGCCGGAACTGGTCCCGTAGACCACCGCCCCGCCGCTTTCGAGGACGTCCTGGGCCTCGAAGTGCGATCGGGCGCGATCAGGGCTGGCGACGGCCGGGGCGATTCGGGCCTGGCCCTTCAGCGCAAGCCCATGCACCCCCGCCAGCGCCGGGTGTAGCGCGAAGGTCCCGTCCAGCTTCAGCGCCCGATCACCGGGAATCGCGATCCGGCCGCGCAGGCCCGCGTAGTCTGGATCGCCGACCGGCGGCGAGGCGGAGAGGCCGTCCATGGCGCCGCGGGCGATGACGGTGATCATCTTCCGGCGGCCCTGAGCGGCGTCGGCATGGGCGGCATGGCCCATGAAGCCGATCGAGAGGCCAAGGCCGGCGGCGGCGGACAGCAGGCCGCGACGGGACAGGTCGGTGCGGGTCATCGGCGCTGGAACTCCGGGCTCATCAGCAGAATGGACAGGGCCTCCTCGCGCGACTCGGCGCGGGCGACGGCCTTGCGGACGGGATCGCTCAGGCGGGCGCCCAGGGCGTCGGCGGCGATGGTGTTGGGATCGAGCTCCCCTGCGACCACCGCCGAGAACCCCTGCGTCCAGTTCATCCGCTTGATCACTGCGTCCGGCGCGGCCCAGGGGGCGGCGATGTCGTCCCAGCCCTTGGGCGAGGGCGGGGAGAAGGGGCGCTGTCCCAGGCTGTTCAGCGGCGGGGTCAGATGTTCGATCGCCCCCGGCTGGCCGCCGATCGCCCGCCAGCTGGAGATCAGGAACTCATAGGGCGTCTTGAGCTTGGCCGGCGCCGGGTCCCAGGCCTCCGGTGCATCGATCAGCGCATGGGCCACGACCGACAGGTCGCCGTCCGACGCCAGCCAGGCCTTCTCCAGCCGCGCGACCAGGGCGGGGGCGGGATCGTCGGACACGAAGTGGCGGGCGATCTTGCGCGCCAGATGGCGGGCCGTGGCGGGATGGGCGGCCAGGTCCTTCAGGATGGCCGCGGCCTGCAGCGCGTTTTCCTGGCGATAGGTCCTGCCCATCACGGTCCGATCGCCGGGCTCATGGGTCGCGACCCGGAATACGAACCGGCCCTGGCGGTCGTCCGCCTCGCGCAGGCCGCCGACGCTCCAGCCGGTCAGGGCGCGGGCGAACTCGGTGACGTCGGCCTGGCTGTAGCCGCCATCGAGGCCGACCGTATGCAGCTCGAGGATCTCGCGGGCCAGGTTCTCGTTCAGTCCGCCGCCGCCGCCGTTCGGTCGGGGGCGACGCCGCAGCAACGCCGCCGCGGGGCTGCCGGGTCCCACCGACTGGGCCTGGTCGAGGTAGAGGAGCATGGCCGGATGCATGGTCGAGCTGACCAGCAGGTCCTCGAACCGGCCGAAGACGCGCGGGCGGATGGCTTCCTGCTCGAACGGGCCCGCCACCGTGGCGGTGATCAGCTTCACCGCCGAAACGGTGAAATGGTTGCACCAGAACAGCGCCCAGCGCTCGCGAAACCCCGCCGTCGTCGTCGCGGCCAGGCGGGCGCGGGCCAGGAAGTCGACGGCCGTGCCCTCGCGCAGCAGCCGGGCGGCGATCTGCACCGGGTCGCGGGCGGGATCGTCGGCGGCCGGCCTGTCGCCGTCGGCGGCGCGGCGCATCTCCCGGCGATCGGTCTGGTAGACGCGGAAGTCCTGGATGCGCTTGGCGGAGGTCTCGCCGCCGGCCTGCGGCTGGTCGGCGCCGGCGGGACGGACCTGTGTGTGCAGCCAGCCCTTTGGATCGCGGGCGACCTGCGCCAGTTCGCCGGGACGGGCGCCGAGGCTGAAGCGGGTGACGGCGATGGCCGCCGAAACATCGTTCGAGGACATGGGGGAGGGCAGGGGCACTGTCGGCGCGTCCTTGAAACTACGGGGCGGTTCGGTCACTTCAACGCCGTGCGTCGGCCTGTCCGTCGCGCCGCGTGCAACGAAGGATACTCCAGTGACCGGCAAGGGCGACGGCGTTCAGAAGCCGAGGCTTTTCTACAAGGCGGTGACCGTCGACGAGACCGAGGGCGGCTGGGT
>JBIKII010000215.1:0-4691 GCA_044361705.1 Caulobacter sp. | reverse complement strand
GCATGAAGAAGCTGCCGGTCGCCAAATACTGGCAGGCGGCCAAGGCCAACGACCCGAAAGTCCCGCAGCGCGTCGTGCTGCCGCTGGAGCACGGATTCGAGACCGACAATCTGGCGGTCATCTCCGAGACCGACATCCTCGGCGACCGCCTGGCCCGGCCGCGCAAGAAGCGCCGCGCCGCCAACTTCCTGGCCGAGGCCAGCGCCCTGACGCCGGGCGACCTCGTCGTGCACATCGACCACGGCATCGGCCGGTACGAGGGCCTCAAGACCCTCGACGTACAGGGCGCGCCCCACGACTGCCTGGACCTGCTCTACGGCGGCGAGGCCAAGCTCTATCTGCCGGTCGAGAACATCGACCTTCTGACCCGCTACGGCGCCGACGGCGAGAGCGTGCAACTGGACAGGCTGGGCGGGGCCGGCTGGCAGAGCCGCAAGGCCAAGGCCAAGGAGCGCCTGCGCCAGATGGCGGAGGGCCTGATCCAGATCGCAGCCGCCCGCCAGCTGAAGTCGGTCGAGGAGACCGATCCGCCGTCCGGCCTGTTCGACGAGTTCTGCGCCCGCTTCCCCTACGAGGAG
Source organism: Caulobacter sp. (assembly GCA_044361705.1). Classification (GTDB taxonomy): domain Bacteria; phylum Pseudomonadota; class Alphaproteobacteria; order Caulobacterales; family Caulobacteraceae; genus Caulobacter. The sequence goes on along the minus strand of JBIKII010000215.1, from coordinate 4,113 downwards.
ACGGACGACCAGCTCAGCGCCATCCACGACGTGCTCGAGGACCTGGCGTCCGGCAAGCCGATGGACCGGCTGATCTGCGGCGACGTCGGCTTCGGCAAGACCGAGGTGGCGCTGCGGGCCGCCTTCGTCATGGCCATGAGCGGCAAGCAGGTGGCCATCGTCTGCCCGACCACCCTGCTGGCCCGCCAGCACTACAAGACCTTCACCGAGCGCTTCCAGGGCTGGCCGATCAAGGTGCGTCGCCTCTCGCGCATGGTGACGGCGAAGGAGGCGGCCGAGACCCGCGAGGGCCTGGCCAACGGCGAGCTGGAAATCGTGGTCGGCACCCACGCCATCCTGTCCAAGCAGGTCAGCTTCAAGGACCTGGGCCTGGTCATCGTCGACGAGGAGCAGCACTTCGGGGTCAAGCACAAGGAGAAGCTCAAGGAGCTTCGCGCTGACGTGCACATGCTGACCCTGACCGCCACGCCGATCCCGCGCACGCTGCAGATGTCGCTGTCGGGCATCCGCGAGATGTCGATCATCGCCACCCCGCCGGTCGACCGGCTGGCGGTGCGCACCTACATCACGCCCTGGGATCCGGTCACCCTGCGCGAGGCGCTGCTGCGCGAGAAGTATCGCGGCGGCCAGACCTACTTCGTGGTGCCGCGCATCAAGGACCTGACCGACATCGAGCAGTTCCTGCGCACCCAGGTGCCCGAGGTGAAGTACGTCGTCGGTCACGGCCAGATGGCGCCGACCCAGCTCGAGGAGGTGATGACCGCCTTCTACGAGGGGCAGTACGACGTGCTGCTGGCCACGACGATCGTCGAGAGCGGCCTCGACATTCCTTCGGCCAACACCCTGGTTGTGCACCGGGCGGACATGTTCGGTCTGGCGCAGCTGTACCAGATCCGCGGCCGCGTCGGCCGCTCCAAGGCCCGGGCCTACGCCTACCTGACCACGCCGGTCGACAAGCAGCTGACCCTCTCGGCCGAGAAGCGGCTGAAGGTGCTGCAGTCGCTCGACAGCCTGGGCGCCGGCTTCCAGCTGGCCAGCCACGACCTCGACATCCGTGGCGGCGGCAACCTGCTGGGCGACGAGCAGAGCGGCCACATCAAGGAGATCGGCGTCGAGCTCTACCAGCAGATGCTGGAGGACGCTGTCGCCGAGCTGCGCCAGCGCCAGGGCGCCGAGGCGCTGCACAGCGACCGGGGCTGGTCGCCGCTGATCAACACCGGCGCGGCCGTGCTGATCCCGGAAGACTACGTCCCCGACCTGAACGTGCGCCTGTCGATGTACCGCCGGCTGTCGGAGGCCGAGAAGGCCCAGGATCGTGAGGCCCTGGCCGCCGAACTGATCGACCGCTTCGGCCCGCTGCCGCCCGAGACCGACAGCCTGCTCAAGGTCGTGGCCATCAAGGGCCTGTGCCGCGAGACCAACGTCGCCAAGATCGACGTCGGCCCCAAGGGCGCGGTGCTGACCTTCCGCGACAACAGCTTCGCCAACCCCGGCGCCCTGCTGCGCCACATCGCCGCCAACCAGATTCTCTGGAAGATCCGCCCCGACGAGAAGGTGGTGGTGAAGGGCGAGTGGGAGACCCCGAACGCCCGCCTCGACGCGGCGGAGAAGATCCTGACCCAGCTGGTGAAGCTGGCGAAGGGGTAGGGATTTTGCGTGCTTCGCGACGCCGCCCCAAGCGGCCGCTCCTCAGCATGACGAGCTTTGTTGTAGCCCACCCACGTTCGTCATCCTGAGGAGCACGCCGCAGGCGTGCGTCGCGAAGGACGCACGGAGCCACGCCCCGCCCTTACGAACTTGTCATCCTCGCCCGGTGGCGCATCTCCCTCCCAGCGCATAGCCTTGTTCGGCGAGGCCACGGGAGAGGCGAATGACCACGATCACGCTGAACGGCAAAACCGTCACGGTGGACGCCGAGCCCGACACGCCGCTGCTGTGGGTGCTGCGCGAGGAGTTCGACCTCAAGGGGGCCAAGTACGGCTGCGGCATCGCCCAGTGCGGGGCCTGCACGGTGCATGTCGGCGGCCAGGCGGTGCGGTCCTGCTCGATCGCCATCGGCGACCTCGACGGCCAGAGCATCACCACGATCGAGAGCTTCGACGGCGGCCACAAGGTGCAGAAGGCCTGGATCGACGCCCAGGTGCCGCAGTGCGGCTTCTGCCAGCCCGGCCAGATCATGAGCGCCGCCGCCCTGCTGGTCGAGAACGCTGCGCCGAGCGACGAGGACATCGACGCGGCCATGGCCGGGAACATCTGCCGCTGCGGGACATACCCGCGCATCCGCGCCGCCATCAAGGCGGCGGCGAAGGCGTGAGGGGCGAGACGATGAACAAGCCGATGATCGACCGCCGCGCCTTCCTCGCCACCACGGGCGCCTTCACCCTCAGCTTCGCGGTTCCGGCCAAGGCGCAGCAGACCGGCGCCCCCGCCGCGCCCTGGACCGCCTACCTGACCATCGGGTCTGACGGCAGGATCGCCCTGCTGTCGCCGACCACGGAGATGGGGCAGGGCACCCACACCGCCCATGCCGCCATCATCGCCGACGAGATCGGCGTGCCCCTGTCAGCCGTCAGCGTCGATACCGCCCTGCCGTCGGACCCGTTCCGGCGCGGCGGCGCCATGGGCTCGGGCGGTTCGGCCGGCGTGCGCGCCTGGTGGGCGGCGCTGCGCAGCGTCGGGGCCAACGCCCGCGCCAGCCTGATCGCGGCGGCGGCGGGCAAGGCCGGCGTCCCGGCGGCGGAGATCACGCTTGAGGACGGCCGCTTCGTCCGCGCCGGCAAGCCGCTGGCCGTCACGCTCGGCGTGGCGGCGAGCCTCGCCGCCGGCAAGCCGCTCGTCGAGGGCACGCCCAAGGACCCGGCGACCTACCGCCTTGTGGGCAAGGCGACCCCACGCGTGGATGTCCCCGCCAAGGTGCGCGGCGAGCCGGTGTTCTCGCAGGACTTCACGCGGCCGGGCATGGTCTACGCCTGCGCGGTGCTGTCGCCGGTCTACGGCGGCGACGCCGACAGCTGGGACGACAAGGCGGCCCTGGCGGTCAAGGGCGTCGAGCAGGTCGTGAAGATCCCCGGCGGCGCGGCCGTGGTGGCGAAATCCCAGTGGTCGGCCATGAAAGGCGCGGCGCAGCTGAAGGTGCGCTGGAAATCGACCGCCATCGACGGCCTGGACTCCTCCGCCATCTCCGCCGCGATGCACATGGGTCTCGACAAGGACGCCGAGGCGATCGTCGCCAAGGTCGAGGGCGACACGGCGGCGGCGCTGTCTGGCGCGGCCAGGACCTTCGAGGCCGACTATGAGGTCCCTTACCTCTGCCACGCCCCGATGGAACCCTGGTCGATCATCGTCGAGCCGACCGCGGACGGCGGGCTGGAGATCTGGGGGCCGTTCCAGACCCAGGACCGCAACCGCAACACCGCGTCGAAGACGGCCGGCATCGATCCTTCGAAGGTCACGCTGCACACTTTGATGCTCGGCGGCGGCTACGGCCGGCGCCTGGGCGACGACGGCACGCCGGGCGGCGTGGTCACGGCGCTGGCCGTGAGGAAGCCGGTGAAGTTCTTCTGGCGGCGTGAGGACGAGATCGGCCAGGGCTGGTACCGCCCGGCCCAGGTCGCGCGACTCAAGGCCGGCGTCGACGCGAGCGGCAAGGTCACGGCCCTGCACATCCGCACCGCCGGCCCCTCGATGCGCGACAGCTTCGCGCCGGGCGGCCTGAAGCAGGGCGAGCTCGACGGCTCGTCGGTCCAGACCCTGACCGACACCCGCTACCGGACCGGCGCCTACCGCGTCGACTGGGTGCGGGTCGATCAGGCCGTGCCGATGGCGCCCTGGCGCGCGGTCGGCGCGACCCAGAACGGCTACTTCATGGAGGCCTTCGTCGACGAACTGGCCGCCTTCCTCAGGAAGGACCCGGTCGCACTGCGCCGCGAGCTTCTGGCCCACGATCCCCGCGCGCTGAAGGTCATCGACGAGGCGGCGAAGGCCGGGGACTGGGGCAAGCCGCTCAAGAAGGGCCATGCCCGTGGCTTCGGTTACGTCGAAAGCTACGGCAGCCTTTGCGCCCAGGTGGTAGAGGTCTCGATCGGCGACGGTGGCGTGGTGAACATCCACAAG
>JBIKII010000214.1:0-4701 GCA_044361705.1 Caulobacter sp. | reverse complement strand
TGCCCGAGCGACGCCACGACCCCTTGAGCCGGGGCAAGATCAACCTGTCCAACGAAGGAAACTCGGCCGCATGAGCGTCACCTGGGTCATGCGGCGTTCGCGCCTGTCGAAACTGGTCAACCAGCCCGGCGGCGTCACCGTCAGCAAGGCGCTGGCTGAAGCGGCCGTCCAGACCGAGGAGTTCCGGGCCGAGGCCATGGTCGTGGTGGCAGAGGCGCTGGACGAGCTGGACGCGGTCGTCGCCGCGCCGCCGGCCGCCGACGGGCTGCAGGGCTGGCTGGAGCGGATCTACTTCCTGGCCACCCGCATCTCCGACACCGCCGGCCCGTTCGGCTACGAGGACCTGTGCGCCGCGGCCTTCAGCCTGTGTGAACTGGCCGACCGCCAGCAGCGCGGACAGGGCCTCGACCTGCCGCCGCTGAAGGTCCATGCCGCCGCGCTGCGTCTGCTGCTGTCGGGCGACCAGCCGCCGGCGGCGCGCAAGGCCGTGCTGGCCGGGCTGTCCCAGGTCGTCGACCGCACCCGCTGACAGGCCGACCCGGGCCCGCGAAAGCGGCGCTTGCCTGACGTGGGGTGACGTGTCTGACTATCTTCCAAACAGACGTTCGGGAGAGAAACCATGGCCATCAAGACCCGCTTCACGGAGATGTTCGGCGTCGAGCATCCCATCGCCCAGGGCGGCATGCAGTGGGTCGGCAAGGCCGAACTGGTCTCCGCCGTGGCCAACGCCGGGGCGCTGGGCTTCCTCACCGCCCTGACCCAGCCGACGCCGGAGGACCTCGCCAGGGAGATCCAGCGCACCAAGGATCTGACCGACAAGCCGTTCGGCGTGAACCTGACCATCCTGCCGGCCATCAAGCCGCCGCCCTACGCCGAGTACCGCGCCGCGATCATCGAGGCGGGCATCAAGATCGTCGAGACCGCCGGCTACAAGCCGCAGGAACACGTCGACGACTTCAAGAAGCACGGCATCAAGATCATCCATAAATGCACCGCAGTCCGTCACGCCCTCTCGGCGGAACGTATGGGCGTGGACGCCATCTCCATCGACGGCTTCGAATGCGCCGGCCACCCGGGCGAGGATGACATCCCCGGCCTGATCCTGATCGCCGCAGCGGCCGACAAGGTGAAGATCCCGATGCTGGCGTCTGGCGGGATCGCCGACGCGCGCGGCCTGGTCGCCGCGCTCGCGCTGGGCGCCGACGGCGTCAACATGGGCACCCGCTTCTGCGTGACGCAGGAGGCGCCGATCCCGATGTCGTTCAAGGAACAGATGGTCGCCAATGACGAGCGCCAGACGGACCTGATCTTCCGTACCCTGCACAACACCGCCCGCGTCATGCGCAACGAGGTCAGCCAGGCCGTGGTCGAGATTGAACGCCGCGGCGGCGCCAAGTTCGAGGACGTCCAGCACCTGGTGGCCGGCACCCGGGGTCGCGACGCCCTCGCCAACGGCGACACCCAGGGCGGCATCTGGTCTGCCGGCATGGTTCAGGGTCTGATCCACGACATCCCCACCACCAAGGACCTCGTCGACCGCATCATCAGCGAGGCCGAGGACCTGATCCGCGGCCGCCTGTCAGGCATGGTCTCCAGCGCCGCGCGCGTCGCGGCTGAATAGGTCAGACGACGGATTTCTGGCGGAAACTGGCGGGCCCGGCCCGTCGGTTTGTCGCTTTGACATCGGCCCCTGAATCTCCCAAACCATGGCCGTTGCCCCATGTCGGCGGCAGCTTGGGGGGTGAGTTGATGCGTAGAGTTCTGGCGCCGTTGCTGTGCGTTTCCATGGCAGCTTGCGTGACGATGGAGCCGGTGCCGACCGCTCGTCCGCTGTCCCAGGCCAGTATCGAAGCCATGGGCCCGACGCGGCTCAGCGTGACCGGCAGTGAGACCGGCGTCGCCAAGTCCTGGTTCTACACCGACGTGAACGGCGGCGGCGCCGGCCTCATCGGGGCCATCGCCGGGGCCATCGCAGCGGCGATAATCAACGCAGCCCCGTCGGCCCGCGCCCACAAGCAGGCGGGCGAGGTCGCCGAGGTCCAGACGGTCGAATCGCTGAACAGCGGCCTGGTCGCCGAGATGAAGGAGCAGGCCGGCAAGACCCTGAACGGGCCGGGGGTGACCTTCCCCGAGGTTGTGCTGACCTACAAGTCCGTCACGCCGGGCGTTCTGGACGACACGGTCGAGGTCGTGACCTCCTACACCCTGTCGGAGGACTCCAGCGTCCTGCGCATCGTCGCGGTGGCGACCTACAGCAACCCGGCGATCCCCTACAAGACGCCCTACACCTTCACCAAGTCGGTCCCCAAGAGCGAGACCCAGGGACCCCTCTACCGCAACACCTTCACCTACTACTCGACCCCGCTTCCGATCCCGACCCTGACTCCGGAACTGCGGGAGCGGCTGATTGAAAACATCCGCGAGAGCGCCAAGGACGCGGCCGGCGCGCTGCCCCTGGAAGGCACGACCGAGTACCGCGCGATGCAGCGCGAGATCGAGCTGGCCAACGACGACAAGCTGACGCCCAACGAGACCTCGCTGTTCCTGACCCGGGAGTGGCTGCGGAACGATGGCGCGATGATCAAGGCCGAGGTTCAGCGGGCCCAGGACTTCGTCGCCCGGTATGTGATCCTGGACATCAACCGGACCGCGGTCCCGTCCATGACCGGTGAGGACGAGCTGCTCGAAACATCGGAAGACCAGCGCACCGTGCGCCGGATCGGCAAGGGCTATGAAGCCGGCTCCTACGTCTGCTCGGCGGCCAACGTCACGACGTTCGCGACCTACGGAAACACCATCGCCGTCGCCAAGACCACGGTGGCCTACATCAAGGGTATCAAGGCGGCGGCCCCGAAGGCCGACAAGTGAGCCTGAGACCCGTTCACACTGTCGTCGGCGCCGGCCTGGCGGCGGCGGCGCTGCTCCTGCAGGGCTGCGCCACCGCCAAGCCGGCGATCTACGGGCCGATCGGTCCGGAGGTTGCATACGGCTACAAGGACCGCCCCAACCCTGACGGCGGCCATACGGTGCTGGTGGTGATGGCCGGGCATGCGACGGCGGCGGAGTTGCGAGTCTTCTTCGACCGCCGCGCGGCCGAGCTCTGCCCCGCGGGCATCGACCGGACAAACATCTTCCGGGTCCATGCCGCCGAGTACTACGCCAGCGCGCCCTACGTTTACGGCAGCGCCGGTGTGGGGTCGCGCGCCCGTGTCGGCGTCGAGCTCGAGGGCTATGTCTACTGCAAGCCCGGCCCGGGCGCCGCGAAGGCTGAATAGGACCATCCCGGAAAGCCCCGCGCCGGGCTATCCTGTGTCCATGACCATCGAGATCATCCGGCTGACCGCCGCCAACGCGGACCTGCTGCGCAACGTCGCCGAGGACGTATTCGACACCGATGTCGTTCCGGTGCGACTGCGGGCCTACCTGGCCGAGCCGGTCAACCTGATGATCGTCGCCGTCGACGGCGAGCTGGTGGTCGGGCAGGCCGCGGCCGTGATCCACAAGCACCCGGACAAGCCTGACGAGCTCTACATCGACGAGGTCGGCGTCTCGCCGGACTGGCGACAGCGGGGTATCGCCCGGCGCATGATGCAGGCGTTGTTCGAACTGGGCGCGTCACGCGGTTGCCAGGCCTCGTGGCTGGCGACCGAGGTCGACAACCTGCCTGCCCGTCGACTCTACGAGTCGTTCGGCGAGGACGGCGTCGCGATCGTGATGTTCGACTTCGACCTGTAGGCGCAGGAGCCCCTAGGCTTCCTCGGTCTCGGCCGGGGCGCCTTCGCCGCCTTCGAAGCTGCGCGGGGCGCGGCGACGGCGGGGCTTCTTGGCTTCTGCGGCCGGAGCGTCCTCGCGGGGCTCGGCCTGGGCCGGACGGCCGAGGAAGGCCGGCAGTTCGCTGACGGCGCCGTCCTGGCCGCGCAGACGCGGGGAGTCCTCGGACGGGGTCTCGGCGGTCAGCGGCGTGGCCTGCGGCTCGATCACGGCCAGCGGATCGCGCGGCGCCTCGGCGGCGGCGCGTTCCTGCCGTTCGCGGCGCTCATCGCGCTCGCGCCAGCGGTCGCGGCGGCCGCCTTCGGGCCGTTCCTCGCGCGGGCGATCGTCCCGGGGGCGGTCGTCGCGGGGACGGTCATCACGGGGCGCGCGCTCTTCACGGGGACGGTCGTCGCGAGGGCGGTCGTCACGGGGGCGATCGTCGCGCGGACGGTCGTCACGATCGCGACGGTTCTCGAAGCGGTCGCGGCGGCCTTCCTGGCGCTGGCCGTCGCGATTGTCGCGCTGGCCGTCGTTATGGTCGCCGCCCTCGGCCGCTTCCGGCGCCTCGGGCTGCTCGGGGGCTTCCTCGGGCTCGGCCTCGAAGTCGATGTCGAAGCCGGAGGCGAACTGTTCGCGGCCGACGATGTCGGACACCGGCCGATGCGGCTGCATGGCCCGCAGGGTGCGGAAGTAGTGCTCGGCGTGCTGGAGGTAGTTCTCGGCCAGCACGCGGTCGCCGGCCGACGACGCGTCGCGCGCCAGCTGCTGGTACTTTTCGAAGACGCCCTGGGCGGCGCCGCGGACCTTGACGCCCTCGGGGCCGTTCGAGTCGAACGCACGATTGGCGTTCTGCTGTTGGGGCTTGTTGCCGCCGCCGCCGCCACGATTGCGGCCGCGCTGACGCTTCAGACCCTTCAAATCTCTCATTTTTTCCTTTGACCTGCACTG
>JBIKII010000213.1:0-4724 GCA_044361705.1 Caulobacter sp. | reverse complement strand
GGGCGCTGCAGGCACCAGGGCAGGATACCCTCGCGGAATTCGGTGATCTGCTTGCCGTCCTTCAGGACGATGGCGTCCTTGCCGACCAGGTCGATCCGCGAAACGTGGCTGTCGAGGTTCACCCGCACCATCGGCCAGTTCAGCCGGGCGCAGACCTGCTCGATGTGGGTCGACTTGCCGGTGCCGTGGTAGCCCTGGATCATCACCCGGCGGTCGAAGGCCAGGCCCGCGACGATGGCCAGCGTGGTCTGCGGATCGAACCGGTAGGACTCGTCGACGTCCGGCACGTGGCTGTCCTTCGTCGAGAAGAACGGGACCTTCATGTCGGAGTCGATCCCGAAAGCGTCACGGATGGTGATCTGCTTGTCGGGGACGAGGCCCAGAAGGGGATCGGCGGGAGCGGTGGTGTCTGCGAAATCGGCCATGATGGTCTGATCGATTAGCGCCTAAACGCTGATCAGCAAACAGTCGTTTGATGAAAAAGCCGAGGAGATCGCGGGCAGGGCGGCTTCAGTGGCCGGCCTCAGGCCAGACCGGCCTTCTTCAGCGTCTTCCAGGCCTTCAGCACGCGCTGCAGCTTGTGCTCGGCGCTGCGGTCGCCGCCGTTGCTGTCGGGGTGGCACTTCTTGACCAGCTCGGTGTAGCGCACGCGGATCGCGGTCTTGTCGGCGACATCGGTCAGGTCGAGGTCGGCCAGGGCGTTGCGCTCCAGCTTTCCCAGCACGCGACCGTCGGCGCGCTGCGGCGCGGCCTCGACGCCCGAGCGGTCGGCCCGGCCGAAGCCGAACAGGCTGAAGGGGTCGTTCCAGCCCATCGGCCCCTGGGCCTGGGCGGCGGCCTCGCGCGAGCGGTTGGAGGCCTTGAAGCTCCACGTCGGCCGCTCGCCGGTGATCCGCTCGGCCTGGGCCCGGGCGATCGCCTCCTCGGTCATGCCGGCGAAGAAGTTCCAGCTCTTGTTGTACTCGGCTGCGTGCGACTGGCAGAACCAGTAGAACTGGCCCGGCATGTTGCGGGCCTTGGGGGCGCGGGCGGTGGCCACCGACAGGCAGTCTGAGTGCTCGCAGCGCTTCTCGCCGGGCTTGAGGCGCGTGACATCGTTCTCCGCCGCCTCCTCCTCTTCAGGTTTGGGAGGGCGAACCCGTATGTCCACGAATCTGGGACGGTATTGAAAGGCGCCGGCCATGGGACGAAGTATGGACCCCAACCTTTCTCATTCAAGAATTGACCTTTGCAAAATGGGCCCTGTCGCCGAACTGATCGCGCAAAAGCTGACGGCTGCGTTTTCTCCGTCACGGCTTGAGGTCGTGGATGACTCCGATCGCCACGCCGGCCACGCCGGGCACCGCGAGGGCGGGGAGAGTCATTTCAACGTCCTGATCGAGGCGGACGCCTTCGCAGGCGTGCCGCGGGTGGCGCGCCAGAGGCAGGTGTACGCCGCCCTGGCCGAGGAACTGGCCGGGCCGGTGCATGCGCTGTCGCTGAAGGTCTTCGCGCCCGGCGAGGGCTAGAGCATTTTTCGATCCAGCGGATCGGCAAAATGCTCCAGCTCTTTGCTTTGACGGATTTTCTGGCGGCGAACCGGTGTCCACTTCGCCGGAAAATGCTCTAGCCGGATACCAGGCTGGTCAGAGCCCGCTCCAGATCGATCTGGCGGAACGGCTTCTGCAGGACGGGCGCGCCGCGATGATCGCCCTCGACCCCCGCCGCGCCATAGCCGCTGGCGAAGGCGAACGGCACGCCGCGCGCCTTCAGCGCGTCCGCCACCGGGAAAATCGCCCGTCCGGCGACGTTCACGTCGAGCAGCGCCGCATCGATCTCGGCGCTGCTCGCCAGCGCCATGGCGGAGTCGAGGTCGGGGGCAGGCCCGATCACAGAGCAGCCGAAATCAGCCAGCATGTCCTCCACGAGCATCGAGACGAGCATCTCGTCCTCGACGACCAGCACTCGCAGCCCCACCAGGCGTTCGTCCGTCAAGCTCAGCCCCTTCCTTCCAGCGCCGCCATCGGCAGACGCATGGCGCAGGTTAACCCCTGCTCGCGGTACATCAGTTCAACACTGCCGCCCGGTTCGGCGGCCAGTCCTTTCTCGAGCAGCCGGGAGCCGAACCCCCGCCGCTGGGGCGCGATCAGCGGGGCCGTTGACCTGCCGCGCCGTGGCGTCGGTGTCCGCCCCTACCCTGTCCGACAATGAACCCACCCGACTTACCCGGACGCCTGGGCATCCGCGCCTCAACGGCGCAACGTCCGCGGCGGGTATCGGTTCCCTGGCTAGCCCGAGTGGTCTTCCAGCCAGTTGCCCTCGGCGTCGAGGCGGGGACTGATCCGCAGTCCGGTAATCTGGTTTCGACGGCGTTTGACGATCTGGAACCGGTGGTGGTGGAAGATGAAGGTCTGGCCTTCCTCGGGAATGGTCTGGGCTTCGTGGATCACCAGGCCGGCGATGGTCACCGCCTGGTCGTCGGGCAGGTCCCAGTCGAGCGCCCGGTTGAGGTCCCGAATCGTCACCGAGCCGTCGATCTCGTACCAGCCGTCGGGCTGCGCCTTGACGCCTTCAACGGCTGTGTCGTGCTCGTCGTCGATCTCGCCGACGATCTCCTCGAGGATGTCTTCCAGGGTGATCACACCCTGCAGCACGCCGTACTCGTCGACGACCAGCGCGAAGTGGCTGCGCTTCGTCACGAAGGCGTTGAGCTGATCCTTCAGCTTGGTGGTGTCGGGGGTGAACCACGGCTTGCGGATCAGCGAGGGGATCTCGACCTGGTCAAGGCCGAGGTCGTTATCGGACATCTCGCGGATGACGTCCTTGATGTGCAGCACGCCGATGACGTTGTCGGGGTTCTCCCGCCAGAGGGGCACCCGGCTGTGCCCGGAATCCAGCGCCTCCTTCAGCAGCGCCCTCGACGGCTGGTCGGCGTCGAGCATGAACACCGACTTCCGGTGCACCATGACCTCGCTGACGTCCATTTCGCTGAGGTCGAGCACGCCGCCCAGCATGCGCCGGTCGCCGCTTTCGACCACGCCTTCGGAGTGGTGGTACTCCACCGCGCCGCGGATCTCCTGGTGCGCGGCCAGCACGTCGGTCTCCATCGACATCTTGATGCCGAACGGTCGCAGCGTCTGGCGCACGATCCACTGGGCGACCCGGGCCAGCGGGCCGAAGATGCGCACGACCCAGGAGATCGGCAGGGACAGGGTGCGGGACACCGCCTCCGGGCGGGTGATGGCCAGGGTCTTGGGCAGGATCTCGCCGAAGATCACCACCAGCACCGTCATGCCGACCGTGGTGATCAGGATGCCGACGGGCCCCGGGAAGGCCGCGCCCAGGACGCTCGTCGCCAGAGCCGAGGCGCCGATGTTGATCGCGTTGTTCGACAGCAGGATGGCGCCGATCATGTTCTCCTGATCGCCCATCAGCCTGTTGACGCGGGCGGCGCGGCGGTCGCCCTCGCGCTCGAGCTGGTGCATCCGGCCGCGGCTGGCGGCGGTCATCGCGGTCTCGGAGGCCGAGATCAGGCCGCTCATGCAGAGCAGGAGGATGAGGGCGGGCGCCAGGGTGACGAGCATGGCCACGATCACGGCAGGGCTCCTTCGGTGATGAGGAAGTCGCGCAGGGGAGCGGGGTCAACGCCCTTGGCGGTGAACGCCTCGCCGATACGGCGGGCGAGGATAAAGGTCAGGGCGCCGCCCTGCGCCTTCTTGTCCTGACCCATGTGGGCGATCAGGCGGTCGGCGTGGAACGTCTGGCCCTGGGGCAGGTCGTCCAGGCGGGTGGGCAGGCCGGCGGCCTTCAGCGCCTGTTCAACGCGGGCGGCGTCGATGTCCGGGCAGAGGCCGAGCATGGCCGAGAAGCGGAAGGCCATGGCGCAGCCGGCGCCGACGGCCTCGCCGTGCTTGAGCGCCTCGCCGAACCCGCACTCGGCCTCCAGGGCGTGGCCGAAGGTGTGGCCGAGGTTGAGCAGCGCCCGGCGGCCCTGTTCCTTCTCGTCCTCGGCGACGATCTCGGCCTTCATCTCGACGCTGCGTGCAACGGCGTGGCTGAGGGCCTCAAGCTCGCGCTCGAGCACCCTGGCGCCGTTGCGTTCCAGCCAGGCGAAGAAGTCTGCGTCGCCGAGCATGCCGTACTTGATCACCTCGGCGTAGCCGCAGGCCATCTCGCGGGCCGGCAGGGTGGCCAGCACGTCCAGGTCAGCCAGAACCAGCCGGGGCTGATGGAAGGCGCCGATCAGGTTCTTGCCCCGCGGGGTGTCGATGGCCGTCTTGCCGCCGACCGAACTGTCGACCTGCGCCAACAGGCTGGTCGGGACCTGGATGAAGTCGATGCCGCGCTTGTAGATCGAGGCCGCGAAGCCGGCGAGGTCGCCGACCACGCCGCCGCCGAATGCGACGATGACGTCGCCCCGGTCCAGTTCCAGCGCCAGTAGCTGGTCGGACAGACCGGCCAGGCTCTCGAAGCTCTTGCTCTCCTCGCCCGCCGGCACGGTGATCACATCGACGCCGACGCCCGCCCGCTCCAGCGCGGCGGACAGCCGTTCGCCGTGATGCTCCGCGACATTGCTGTCGGCGACGATCACGGTGCGGCGGTTCTTCAGCAGCGGCGCGATATAGTCGCCGGCGTGGTCGATCAGGCCAGGCCCGACGACGACGTCATAGGCGCGGGACCCAAGGCCCACGGTAAGGGTGCGGATCAAGCCTCGGCTCCGGCCAGATGGGTCTGAAGGGCGTGCA
>JBIKII010000058.1:0-15894 GCA_044361705.1 Caulobacter sp. | reverse complement strand
CGGTTCACATCGCCACCGCGCGCAGCACGGCGGGGATCCGGCACCGGCATGAGGTCTTCGACGGCGAGACCCGGCTGGACGTGCAGATGGCGGCCGTGGCGGTGGCGCTTCAGATGATGCGGGACGCGATCTGAGGAGTATCCCCGCCTGTGTCCCCGGCTAAGGCCGGAGCCACCGTAAGCGCGCGGGGCGCCTGCCGCATGGATCCCGGCCTTCGCCGGGAAAGCGGGATCAGGAAGAACCCGCCCCGTACAGCGCCTTCGCCCGGTCGTCGAAACAGCGGATCAGCTTGTCGACAGCGTGATTGAAGTTGGCGTTGAGTAGGCGGTCGAGGAAGCCGACCTTGAACTCGAAGTCGATCTCGAACTCGACGCACGTTCCCTGATCGTGCGGCAGGAACCGCCAGCGGTTCTGCAACCGCCGGAACGGGCCGCTGATCAACGAGACGTCGATGGTCCGCGCCGCCGCGTCGCGCCGCACATGGGTCGAGAACCGCTCGCGGAGGAACGAGAAGCCGACGCCGGCCTCCGCATCGAGCGTCGTCACACCCCCGCCCTCGTCCCGCTTGTTCCAGGTCCGAAGGCTGGTGATCCAGGGCACGAACTGCGGATAGCGCTCGACGTCGCCGACCAGCTCGAACAGCTGGTCGGGCGTGTAGGGCAGGATGCGGGTCAGCCTGTGGCGCAACTCAGCCCGCGGCCTCTTTGGCCTCGCGGGCGGCCTTGAGGCGCGCGAAGTCCTCGCCGGCGTGGTGCGAGGAGCGGGTCAGCGGGCTGGCCGAGACCATCAGGAAGCCCTTCGACCGGGCGATCTGCTCATAGGCGGCGAACTCGTCGGGCGTCACGAAGCGGTCGACGGCGGCGTGTTTGCGGGTCGGCTGCAGGTACTGGCCGATGGTCAGGAAATCGACGCCGGCGGACCGCATATCGTCCATCACCTGCATGACCTCCTCCTTGCTCTCCCCCAGCCCGACCATCAGGCCGGATTTGGTGAAGCGGCGGCGATCGCGGTCCTTGACCCGCTCCAGCAGGCGCAGGGAGTTGTAGTAGCGGGCGCCCGGTCGGATCGACAGGTAAAGCCGGGGCACGGTCTCAAGGTTGTGGTTGAAGACGTCCGGGGCCGAGTCGATGACGATCTCGGCGGCGCCGTCCTTGCGCAGGAAATCGGGGGTCAGGATCTCGATCGTCGTCCCCGGCGCGGCGGCGCGGATGGCGTAGACCACGGCGGCGAAGTGGGCGGCGCCGCCGTCGGCCAGGTCGTCGCGGTCGACCGAGGTGATCACGACATGCTTGAGGCCCATCTTGGCTACCGCTTCGGCCACGCGGGCCGGTTCGGTCGGGTCCAGGGGGTTCGGCTTGCCGGTGGCGACGTTGCAGAAGGCGCAGGCCCGCGTGCAGATCTCGCCCATGATCATCATGGTGGCGTGCTTCTGGGTCCAGCACTCGCCGATGTTGGGACAGGCCGCCTCTTCGCAGACCGTCGTCAGCCCATGCTGGCGGACGATGTCGCGGGTTTCGCTGTAGCCGGCCGAGCCGGGCGCCCGCACGCGCAGCCACTCCGGCTTGCGCAGCAGGGGCGTATCCGGGCGGTTCTGCTTCTCGGGGTGGCGCGGGCGCGCCTTGAGGGTGTCGATGACCGTCGCCATGGCGCCTAGATCGGCCTTCCGGGCCGCCGGATCAAGCGCCTGTCGCGGGAGCGGCCTTGCGAGCGGCGCAAAAGCACGAAAACCTTGCGTCGATGCGTCGCCTGACCGCCCTCGCCTGCCTGCTTGTGCTCCTGTCCGGCTGCGGCGGGGCGGACGACCGCGCGCCGTTCACCGACAGCCGTATTCCGCCGTCGATTGGCCCCGGCTTCTGGGCCCCTGAAGGCTGGGCCTGGGGCCTCATCGGCGTCGGTGACGCGCCGGTGCAGCGCTATGGCGTGTCGAGCACGCTGGGTACGCCCCGGGCCAACATCGTGATCCTGACCGGACAGGGCGAGACCGCCGAGGTCTGGTTCGAGACCGTGCGCGAGCTGAACACGGAGGGCCATACCGTCTGGGTGCTGGAGCGCGCCGGCCAAGGCGGCTCGGCGCGCTACGGCGGGCCGCATGACCTCGTCCACACCCCGACCTTCGAGGATGACATCGCCGCCGTTCGAACCCTGACCCGAACACTGGCCCAGGGATCACCCGACACGCCCGTCATCCTGGTCGGCGCCGGCATGGGCGGTCTGATCGCACTGCGCGCTGTCCAGCAGGGCGCAGCGGTCGATGGCCTGGTCCTTTCCGCGCCCGACCTGAAACCGGACGGTTCACTGGGCGGCTGGCAAGTCTGGCTGGCGAAGGTTGGCCTCGGGGCTATTCCACAGGGGCTCGGAGCCGGCTGGAAGCGCGACGCGCCGAACGCCTTCGCCCGCGGACTGGCCGGTGACCGCGAGCGCGGCGCATTGCAACTCGCCTGGCAGACCGCGAATCCGGACCTGCGCATGAGCGGCGTGAGCCTGGGCTGGCGCGGGGCCTTCGCGCAGGCGGCTACAGCGGCGGCCGAGGAGGCCGCGGCGACTCGCGCGCCGACGTTGCTGCTGGCAGACGCCGGCGGCGAGGGCGCGTCCGTCTGTCAGGTACTGCCGGCCTGCCGCG
The DNA here is from genome assembly GCA_044361705.1 of Caulobacter sp. Lineage (GTDB taxonomy): Bacteria > Pseudomonadota > Alphaproteobacteria > Caulobacterales > Caulobacteraceae > Caulobacter. The sequence goes on along the minus strand of JBIKII010000058.1, from coordinate 13,274 downwards.
CGACACCCCTGTCCGGCGCGAAAGCCCTGCCCCATCTCGACAGCCGCGGCGTTCGAGCCGCCTGGCGGGCCGGGCTGGAATCGTTCGTGGGCGAACGGATCGCGGCGCGGGAGGCGGCGCGATTCCCTCCGCAGGCCCCGGCGGCGGATCACCCTTTGTGACACATCTTTTCAACGCCCCCGTCGACCGATAGGGTCCCCCCAACGATACTGGTGGGAAACATTCGGGGAGTTCTGCCCACATGCCGCGTGCTTACGACGCGCTGGACGGAGAGCGGTCTGTCTTTGACGCCCTGCTCGAAGCCCGCGAACGATACGGGGCCAAGAAGCCGATCCTGGAAGACCAGGACCGTAATCCGCTCAGCTATACCGACCTGATCCGCGCCAGCTTCGCGCTCGGCCGCCGGATCGCCAGCTTCACCGAGAAGGGTGAGCGCGTCGGGGTCCTGCTGCCGTCCGGATCCGGCGTCGTGGTCACCTTCTTCGGCCTGCATGCCTTCGGGCGCATTCCGACGATGCTGAACTTTACCTCCGGCCTGCGGAACCTGCGGGCCGCGTGCAAGCTGGCAGGGGTGAAGCGGGTGCTGACCGCGCACCGCTTCATCGAGCAGGGCAAGCTGCATGACCTGATCGACGCCCTCGAGGAGAGCGCCGAGGTCATCTACCTGGAAGACGTCCGCGAGAAGATCGGGCTGGCCGACAAGCTCTATGCGGCCACCGCCGGCATGTTCCCCAAGCGCTTCCGGGCCAATCTCAAGCCGGACGAGCCCGGGGTGATCCTGTTCACCTCCGGCAGCTTCGGCGCCCCGCGCGGCGTGGTGCTGAGCCACGCCAACCTGGTCAGCAACGTGCGACAGATCGAGGCGCACATCGACCTCGACCCGGACTGGGTGATGTTCAACCCGCTGCCGACCTTCCACTGCTTCGGCCTGACCGGCGGCGTTCTGCTGCCGATCCTGACCGGCATGAAGGCGTTCGAGTACCCCTCGCCGCTGCACATCAAGCAGATCCCGCCGTTGATCAAGGACAGCGGCGCCTCGATCCTGCTGGCGACAGACACCTTCCTCAACCAGTACGCCCGCTCGTCCGACGCCGACGAACTGTCGGGCCTGAAGTTCATCGTCTGCGGCGCCGAGAAGGTGCGGGACGAGACCCACAACCTGATCGCCGAGCGGTTCGGGAACATCCCGGTTCTGGAAGGCTACGGCGCGACCGAGGCCTCGCCCGTGGTGGCGGTCAACAAGCCCGTGGACAACCGTCGCGGTACGGTCGGCGGCATGCTGCCCGGCATGGAGACGCGCATCGAACCTGTCGAAGGCATCAAGGAAGGCGGCCGCCTGTTCCTGCGCGGGCCCAACGTGATGGCCGGCTACCTGAACGAGGCCGGCGGCATCGATCCCCTGCCCGGCGGCTGGCACGACACCGGCGATGTGGTCACCATGGAGGGCGACGACCGCTGGGTGACCATCAAGGGCCGGGTGAAGCGCTTCGCCAAGATCGGCGGCGAGATGGTCTCGCTGACCGCCGCCGAGGACCTGGCCGTGGCCGTCTGGCCGGACGGCCGCCACGCGGTCATCGCCATGCCCGACAAGAAGAAGGGCGAGCGGCTGATCCTGTTCACGGACCGCGCTGACGCCGACGTCGGCCCGCTGGTCGCTCACGCCCAGAACATCGGCGCGCCGGAGCTGGCCGTGCCCAGACGGATCATCAGGATCGCCGAGGTGCCCGTGCTGGGCACCGGCAAAACGGACTACGTCGCCATCCAGCGAATGGCCGAGACGGACTCGCGGGCGGCGTAGCGCTTCGGGAGAACGACCGATGGAACGACTGTCCGGATTTGCGCCGCAGGTGCTGAGCATCCTGCGCATCGTCGCGGGCCTGGCCTATCTGCAGCACGGGCTGATGAAGATCTTCCAGTTCCCCGCCGCGGCGATGGAAGGCCCCCTGCCCCCGATGATACTGGCGGCAGGCTGGCTGGAGATCGTCGGCGGGGTGCTGATCGCGCTCGGCCTGTTTACCCGGCCCGCAGCCTTCCTGATGTCGGGCATGATGGCCGTCGCCTACTGGGTCGCGCACGGCTCCAAGGGGTTCTACCCGGCGACCAACGGCGGCGAGCCGGCCCTGCTGTTCTGCTTCATCTTCCTCTACCTGGCCTGCGCCGGCGCCGGACCGTGGAGCCTGGACGCCATCGTGCGGACGAAAGCCTGACCACACGGCCCTCCCTCGCCGGAGGGCCGTTCGACTAGAGGTGCAGAACCTTGCCGAAGCTGTCGAGGACCGCCTCGTGCATGGCCTCGCTCATCGTGGGGTGAGCGAACACCGTGGCCATCAGGTCCTCCTCGGTGGCCTCGAGCGTGATCGCCACGCCGAAGCCCTGAATCATTTCGGTGACCTCGTGGCCGATCATGTGGGCGCCCAGCAGCGCGCCGGTCTTGCCGTCGAACACCGTCTTGACGAAGCCCTCGGTCTCGCCGGCCGCCACGGCCTTGCCGTTGACGCGGAACGGGAAGCGGCCCGCCTTCACCTCGTAGCCGGCCGCCTTGGCCGCCGCCTCGGTCAGGCCGATCGAGGCGACCTGCGGATTGGCGTAGGTGCAGCCCGGGATGGGGGTGTTGAGATTGGCCGGCTTGAGGCCGGCGATATGCTCGACGCAGTGGACGCCCTCATGGGACGCCTTGTGCGCCAGCCAGGGCGCGCCGGCCACGTCGCCGATGGCATAGAGGCCCGGCAGGTTGGTCGCCGAATGGCCGTCGGTGACGACATGGCCGCGGTCCAGCTTCACGCCCAGGGCTTCGAGGCCGAGGTTCTCGGTGTTGGCCGCGATCCCGACCGCGACGATGGCGACTTCGGCCTGCAGGGCCTCGGCCTTGCCGCCGACCTCCAGGTCAACCGTGACGCCCGTCTTGCTCTTGCTCAGCTTGGTGACCTTGGCGCCGACCCGGAAGGCGATGCCGCGCTTCTCGAAAGCCTTCTTCGCGGCCTTGGAGACCTCCTCGTCCTCAACCGGCAGGATGCGGTCGACGGCCTCGATCACCGTAACTTCCGAGCCCAACGCCCTGTAGAAGCTGGCGAATTCAATACCGATGGCGCCCGAGCCGATGACGACCAGCGTCTTGGGAAGCGCCTTGGGCGCCAGGGCGTCGCGGTAGGTCCAGACCCGGTCGCCGTCGCTGGCCAGGCCAACGGTCGGAATCTCCCGCGCCCGGGCTCCGGTGGCCAGGATGACGTTCTTCGCCGTCACGGTTCTCGAACCGCCGGCCGTCAGCGCGACCACCACCCTCGGCGCCGGAGAGCCCTTCTCGAGCTTCGCCGCCCCGGCGATGACCTCGATCTTGTGCTTCTTCATCAGGAAGGTGACGCCCTTGTTCATCGTCGCCGCAACGCCGCGCGACCGCTCGATGATCTTCGGAAAGTCAAAGCCCGCCCCCTTTACCGAAAGGCCGTAGTCGGACAGGTGCGACAGCTGCTCATAGACCTCGCCGCTCTTGAGCAGCGCCTTGGTCGGGATGCAGCCCCAGTTGAGGCAGATGCCGCCAAGCTCAGCCCGCTCGACGATGGCGGTCTTCAGACCCAGCTGGCTGGCGCGGATGGCGGCGACATAGCCGCCCGGGCCGGAACCGATGACGATGAGATCGAAGTCGCTCACGGGATGAATGCTCCTGAAGGGCGCTGACGGGAAGGACGGCGGGCGGACGAGCCCGTCAGACGATCATCGTCAGAGGATCTTCGATCAACGGCTTGAAAGCCTGCAGGAATTTGGCGCCGATAGCCCCATCTACCACGCGGTGGTCGCAGGTCAGGGTCACGGTCATCACCGTGGCCACGGCCAGCTGGCCGTCCTTGACCACGGGCCGCTGCTCACCGGCGCCGACGCTCATGATGCAACCCTGCGGCTCATTGATGATCGAGGCGAACTGCCGGATGCCCATCATGCCCATGTTGGAGATCGAGAAGGTGCCGCCCTGGAACTCCTCGGGCTTCAGCTTCTTGTCCCGGGCGCGAGCAGCCAGATCCTTGGCCTCGATCGCGATCTGGGCCAGGCCCTTGGTCTCGGCGGCGCGGATGATCGGGGTGATCAGGCCGCCGTCGATGGCCACCGCCATGGCGATATCTGCGTGGTGGTGCATGGCGATGCCTTCGGGCGTGTAGCTGGCGTTGGCCTCCGGCACGCGACGCAGCGCCGTGGCCACGGCCTTGATCACCAGGTCGTTGACGCTGACCTTGACGCCGTCCTTCTCGAGCATGGCGTTGATCTTCGCGCGCGCGGCCAGCAGGGCGTCGATCTCGACGTCGATCGTCAGCGGGAAGTGCGGCACGTCGCGGAAGCTGTCGGTCATCCGCCGGGCGATGGTCTTGCGCATGCCGTCGAGCGGCACGAGGTCGTAGCTGCCCGGGGCGATGCCCATCTGTTCGAGCGACTGGACCTGACGGGGCGCCTGGACCGGCGCGGAGCCCTGCTGGGCGGAGGGCGCAGTGGTCGGCGCTTTGCCGCGCGCAGCATCGACGTCGGCCTTGATCACCCGGCCGTGCGGACCGGAGCCGGCGATGGTCTTCAGGTCCAGACCGGCGGCCTGGGCCAGCCGGCGGGCCAGCGGCGAGGCGAACACGCGCTCGCCATCGGCCCTGGGCGCGGGCGCGGCGGCCGGGGCGGGAGTGGCGGGCGCGGCTTGCGGCGCGGCGGCCTTCGCCGGCTCGGCGGCCTTGGGCGCGGGAGACGGCGCCTCGCCCTCGCCGGCCAGGCGGGCGATCACTGCGTTGACCTTCACACCCTCGGTACCGGCGTCGACCAGAAGGGCCTCGATGACCCCCTCGTCGACCGCCTCGACCTCCATGGTCGCCTTGTCGGTCTCGATCTCGGCGATGACGTCGCCGGCCTTCACCGTGTCGCCGGCCTTCACATGCCACTTGGCGAGGGTGCCCTCCTCCATGGTCGGAGACAGAGCGGGCATCAGGATCTCGATGGACATTCAGGCTTCCCTGGAAAGATGGGCGAGGGAGGCTCCATGGGCCTCCCAGTTCTGGCCGTCGAAGGCCTCTATGCGGATGTCGAGGCCCTCGACGGAGTCGAGACAGCGGGCGTTGACCGACCAGCCGTCAGGATTGGAGCGCGGGCGGTAGAAGCTCTTGATGCCGCACACCTTGCAGAAGGTGTGGCGGGCGAGGCCGGTGTTGAACGTGTAGCTCGTGATCTGGTCGCCGCCCTGCAGCAGCCGGAACCGGCTCTCGGGCACGATCACATGGATGAAGCCGGTCTTGTCGCACATCGAACAGTTGCAGGACTGCGCCTCGACGACGGCCGGAAGGGCCGCCTCGAACCGCACGGCGCCGCAATGGCAGCCGCCCGCGCGCCAGATGTGCGCTGCCTCGGTCACCGGTAGCAAACCGCCTTCACCGCCTTCACGATCTTCTCGACCGACGGCAGCGACAGGGCTTCGAGGTTGGCCGCGTAGGGCAGCGGGACATCTTCCTGATGCACGCGCAGCGGCGGAGCGTCGAGATAGTCGAAGGCGTGTTCGACGACGCGGGCGACGATCTCGGCGCCGACGCCCATCGGGCCCCAGCCTTCCTCGGCGCTGACCAGGCGGTTGGTCTTGCGCACGCTCTCGAGGATCGTCTCGTGGTCGAGCGGGCGCAGGGTGCGCAGGTCGATGACCTCCGCCTCGATGCCCTCGGCGGCCAGTTCCTCGGCGGCCTTCAGGGCCAGGCCGACCATGCGGCTGTGGGCGGTGATGGTGACGTCCTTGCCCTCACGGCGGACCTTCGCCTTGCCGATGGGAACGACCCAATCCTCGACATCGGGGATGTCGAACTCGGTCCCGTACATCATCTCGTGTTCGAGGAAGACGACGGGGTTGGGATCGCGGATCGCCGCCTTGAGCAGACCCTTGGCGTCGGCCGCGTCATAGGGCGCGACGACCTTCAGGCCCGGGATCTGGGCGTACCAGGCGCTGTAGTCCTGGCTGTGCTGGGCGCCGACGCGGGCCGCCGCGCCGTTGGGGCCGCGGAACACGATCGACGACTTGATCTGCCCGCCGGACATGTAGAGCGTCTTGGCGGCGGAGTTGATGATGTGGTCGATGGCCTGCATGCCGAAGTTCCAGGTCATGAACTCGACGATGGGCTTGAGGCCCGCCATCGCCGCGCCGACCGCCAGACCGGCGAAACCGTGCTCGGTGATCGGTGTATCGATGACGCGGCGGTCGCCGAACTCCTGCAGCAGTTCACGGCTGACCTTGTAGGCGCCCTGGTACTGGGCGACTTCCTCGCCCATCAGAAACACGTCGCCGTCGCGGCGCATCTCCTCGGCCATGGCGTCGCGGAGGGCGTCACGGACAGTGATACGGACCATCTTCGTGCCGGCGGGGACCTCGGGATCGCGCAGTTCGACCTTCGGGGTCACCGGCGCGGGGCCCTCGCCTTCCGGCTGGACGACGGCCGCCTCGGGCGGCTTCTTTTCGGGATCACCGGCGGCGGCCTTCGGGGCCTCGACCGGCGCTGCGACAGGAGCGGCGTCGCCCTCCCCGATCCGCGCGATCGGCGTGTTGACCTTCACCCCCTCGGTGCCGGCCTCGACCAGCAGGGCGCTGATCACGCCCTCGTCGACCGCCTCGACCTCCATGGTCGCCTTGTCGGTCTCGATCTCGGCGATGACATCGCCCGCCTTGACCGTGTCGCCGGCCTTTACGTGCCACTTGGCGAGCGTGCCCTCCTCCATGGTCGGAGACAGGGCGGGCATCAGGATGTCGACGCTCATACTTCTTCGCTCCTGCGGAGCTTCGAAGCACAAGCCATCGGAGCCGGAGTCAGGTTGGTGTTGTGGAGGACTTGTCCTCCGAAGCCTTGGCGAAGGAGGGTCACTGCGCGGCCTCCAGGTAGACGTCAGTGTAGAGTTCGGACGGGTCCGGTTCGGGGCTGGTGCGGGCGAACTCGGCGGCGGCGGCGACGATGGTCTTCACCTCGGCGTCGATGGCCTTCAGCTCGTCATCCGTCACCTTGGCGGCGGCCAGCTTTTCCCGAAGGTGTTCAATAGGATCACGGGTCTTCTTGACCTCGTCGACCTCTTCCTTGGTCCGGTACTTGGCCGGATCGCTCATTGAGTGACCGCGGTAGCGGTAGGTCTTCATCTCGAGGATGTAGGGGCCCTTGCCGCTGCGGGCGTGCTCCGCCGCCTTGGCGCCCGCGGCGGCGACCGCCTCGACGTCCATGCCGTCGACTTCCTCGCCGGGGATGTTGAACGACACGCCGCGCTTGTGCAGCCGGGTCTCGGAGCTGGAGCGCTCGATCGAGGTGCCCATGGCGTACTGGTTGTTCTCGACGACATAGACCACCGGCAGGTCCCAGAGCTCGGCCATGTTGAAGCTCTCGTAGACCTGGCCTTGGTTGGCGGCCCCGTCGCCGAAGTAGGTGAAGCTGACCTTGCCGTTGTCGCGATACTTGTCGGCCAGCGCCAGGCCCGTGCCCAGGCTGACCTGCGCCCCGACGATGCCGTGCCCGCCGTAGAAGCCGGCCTCGGTCGAGAACATGTGCATCGACCCGCCCTTGCCCTTGGACGAGCCGCCGATGCGGCCGGTGAGCTCGGCCATCACTTCGTTGGGATCCATGCCGGCGGCCAGCATGTGGCCGTGGTCGCGGTAGCCGGTGATGATCTGGTCACCCTTCTCGGCGATCGACTGCATACCGACAGCGATGGCTTCCTGGCCGATGTAGAGGTGGCAGAAGCCGCCGATCAGGCCCATTCCGTACAGCTGACCGGCGCGCTCCTCGAAGCGGCGAATGAGCAGCAAGTCGCGATAGTACTTGAGCAACTGCTCTTTCGAGGAAGCGATGACACCGGTGTCATTCTTCTTCCCCGATGTCGATTTCGCCTTGGGCGCGGTCGCCATCGAATTCTCCCTGGATCGTCCCATACCGGCCTGTTCTTCCCGATCTCGGTGAGCAGGGCGAAAACTTCGACCTCGCTCAGGGGGTTTCGCGGATCACATAATCCTTCGGGTCCGCGAAGCCTAGAAGAGAACGGGCGCGTTCCTCAAGGAGGTCCGCAGACAGGCTGTTATCGCGTAATAGCCGCGCCCGCGCCTCAAGGTCCACCCTGCGTTGGCGCAGGTCGGCCAATTCCTTCGAACGTGCGTTCAAAATCGCGTCACGTTGCGACGACAGCAGCAGACCCCGCTCCCCGGTCAGGCCGTGGAAGACGAAATAGACGATCAGACCCAGGAGGGCGATCGTCGGAAGGGCCTGGCGCAGACTCTGGAACATGCCGACTCGTGGCGTTGGGACAGATCGACGATGGGGCCACGTGGTTAAGGCGAGGTTGCCGCCGACTGCGCTGATGAGCGCAAGTCTCTGCACTGCCAAGATATTCGTCCGTCATCCTCGGGCTCGTCCCGAAGGCCCATGAACACGACGGACAGCAAGAAGGGCGCGGAGTCCTCCGCGCCCCTCTCGTTGAGTGCACCACGCATGGGTCCTCGCGACGGGCGCGAGGATGACGGCGTGGTGGCGCCTACCGCTGCTTGATCGCCTTGCGGCCCGGATAGATCGCCATGTCGTCCAGCTGCTCCTCGATGCGCAGGAGCTGGTTGTACTTGGCCGTACGGTCCGATCGGGCCAGGGAGCCGGTCTTGATCTGTCCGCAGTTGGTGGCCACGGCCAGGTCGGCGATAGTCGAGTCCTCGGTCTCGCCCGAGCGGTGGCTCATCACGGCGGTGTAGCCGGCGCGGTGGGCCATATCGACGGCGTCGAGGGTCTCGCTGAGGGTGCCGATCTGGTTGACCTTGACCAGGATCGAGTTGGCCAGGCCCTGATCGATGCCCATGGCGAGACGCTCGGGGTTGGTCACGAACAGGTCGTCGCCGACCAGCTGGATCTTCTTGCCGAGGGCGGCGGTCAGAAGGCCCCAGCCCTCGAAGTCGTCTTCCGAGCAGCCGTCCTCGATGGTGACGATCGGGAACTTGGAGACCAGGCCCTCAAGGTAGGCGACCATGCCGGCCGGATCGACGGTCTTACCTTCGCCTTCAAGCACATACTTGCCGTTCTTGAAGAACTCGGTGGCCGCCACGTCCAGGCCCAGCACGAAGTCCTCGCCGGCGCGGTAGCCGGCCGCCTCGCCCGCCTTGACGATGAAGGCCAGCGCCTCTTCGGCCGACCCGATGTTGGGGGCGAAGCCGCCCTCGTCGCCGACGTTGGTGTTGTGGCCGGCGTCCTTGAGGGCCTTCTTCAGGCCGTGGAAGATCTCTGCGCCCATGCGCAGGCCTTCGCGGAAGGTCGCCGCGCCGGTCGGCAGAATCATGAACTCCTGGATGTCGATCGGATTGTCGGCGTGGGCGCCGCCGTTAATGATGTTCATCATCGGCACCGGCAGCACGCGGGCCGAGACGCCGCCGACGTACTTGTAGAGCGGCAGGTCGGCCGCAACGGCCGCCGCCTTGGCCGTCGCCAGCGACACGCCCAGGATGGCGTTGGCGCCCAGGCGCGCCTTGTTCTTCGTGCCGTCCAGTTCGATCAGCAGGCTGTCGACCCTCCGCTGGTCCTCAGCGTCGACGCCGGCCAGGGCGTCATAGATCTCGCCGTTGACGGACTCGACCGCCTGTTCGACGCCCTTGCCGAGGTAACGAGCCTTGTCGCCGTCGCGCTTCTCGGACGCCTCGTGGGCGCCGGTGGAGGCGCCCGACGGCACCGCCGCGCGACCGAATGAGCCGTCTTCCAGGATCACGTCGACTTCGACCGTCGGGTTGCCCCGGCTGTCGAGGATTTCACGGGCGATGATGTCGACGATCTCGGTCATGGGGGCTCCGGCATGCGCGGTCTGGCAAAAGGCGCGCCCCGATTAGCCCCCTGCCCCGGGAATCGCAACCGGAGGGGGCTCATTGCGCCCTTCGCGACGCTCGCCATCGGCTCGCTCCTCAGGATGACGAGGGTTGGTGGACCGCTACCGGCTTCGTCATCCTGAGGAGCCGGCCCTCTGGCCGGCGTCGCGAAGGACGCACCGCTTGACTACCCCTACGGCCCTCCGCCAACCCTGACCTCAAACGAGAGGAACCGCGCCATGCTGCTGGTCGAGAAGTCGGACGGGATCGCCGTCGTCACCCTGAACCGTCCCGAGGCGATGAACGCGCTCAGCAAGGCGCTGCGCAGCGAGCTCTACAAGGCCATGACGGCGCTGGACGCCGATGACGAGGTCAGCGTGGTGATCCTGACCGGGGCCGGCACGCGGGCCTTCACGGCCGGCCTGGACCTGAAGGAACTGGGCAGCGAGCCCGGCGCCATGGGCGCGGCCAACGCCGAGGGGGCCGACGAGAACCCTGTGAAAGCCATCGAGCTGTGCCGCAAGCCGGTGATCGGCGCGATCAACGGCGTGGCCATCACCGGCGGCTTCGAGGTGGCGCTGGCCTGCGACGTGCTGATCGCGTCCGAGAACGCCCGTTTCGCCGACACCCACGCCCGGGTCGGCATCATGCCGGGCTGGGGCCTGTCGCAGAAGCTGTCGCGCCTGATCGGTCTCTACCGGGCCAAGGAACTGTCGCTGACCGGCAACTTCCTGGACGCGAAGACCGCCTGCGACTGGGGCCTCGTCAACCGCGTCGTCCCGGCCGACGAGCTCCTGACCGTGGCGAAGCAGCTGGCCGCCGACATGGCGACCATCCCGGTCGAGACCCTGAGCCTCTACAAGTCGATCATCGACGAGGGCTATGGCCTGGCGTTCAGCGACGCCATGGCGCTGGAGAACCGCCGCTCGACGGCCAACAACCGCGCTGTGACGCCGGAAGCGGTGGAAGCACGCCGCGCCGCGATCCAGGCCCGGGGGCGGACGCAGTAGGGGCCATAACCTCAACCGCCGTCATCCTGGGCCTTGTGCCCAGGACCCCTGGCTCAGCTTCCTCGTGAGAGCGAATTCACGCCCTCACCTGCGACCGACACAGGGGTCTTCGCCACAGGGGCGAGGATGACGAGATCGGTAAAGCCCACCTCCAACTGGAAATGACGGCGCACCCCGGACGGCGCACCCCAAACGCAAAACGCCGCCTGCCTCACGGCAAACGGCGTCGCGAACCCGTTCGGGTTGGAAAGACTAGTCTTCCTTCGGCGTCAGGATCTGACGGCCGCGGTACATGCCGGTCTTCAGGTCGACGTGGTGCGGACGACGCAGCTCGCCGGTGTCCTTGTCTTCCACGTAGGCGTTCGGGCCCAGGGCGTGGTGCGAGCGGCGCATGTTGCGACGCGACGGGGATACTTTGCGCTTGGGAACGGCCATTGTCGTAACTCTGCTTGTCGGCGCGCCCCCCGACAGGAAGGGCAAGGGGGCGTGAAAACGATTGCGGCGGCCCGGCAGGCCGCCACGTGAGGCGCGGCTTATGCCTCAAACGCCCGAGGAGTTCAAGCCACCGGTTGCGGACGCTTCAGCGTGAGGTAGACGCTGTCGAGCAGGACGCCGCCGATCTCCCAGGTCTCCCGCGCGAAACCTGTCCTGACAAAGCCCAGCCGCTCAAGCAGGCCCAGGGAGGCGGCGTTGCGCGGATCGACGTCGGCGATGATCGCCTCGATGCCGCCTTCCTCGAACCCGACGCGAATCACCGCTTCCAGCGCCTCGCGCGCCAGACCCCTGCCCCAGTGGTCACGGCGCAGGATGTAGCCGATCTCCGGCGGCTTCCAGAAGCCGGCCTTGCCGATCGCGCGGCCCTCGAACTCGATGATGAAGTCCAGGCTCGGTCCGGACGCGGCTGCCTCGACCATCGCGGCGACCCAGGCCCGGGTCTGGTCGAGGGTTTCATGCGGCAGGCTGGACCAGTAGGCCATGGCGACCGGGTCGGAGAGCACCGCGTGCATCGCCTCGGCGTCGGACAGGCGCGCATGGCGCAGGCGAAGGCGCTCGGTCGTGATCTCCATCAGTCCCCCTCCCCGATCCACGCGCCGCGCCATTCGCCGGCGATCTGGCCCCGCACAAGCCGCCTGACCAGCGGCCGGCGCCAGGTGCGCGCCTTGAGGTAGCCCACGACCAGTTCCTCCTCCTGGCCGAGGTCGCCGATCTCGATGTCCTCCTCGGGGAACACCACCGTGCAGCGGGCGTCGACATGGACCAGGACGCAGCCTGTCCGGTCGCGCACCTGGCCCGACCAGCCCTTGATCGTCCTGTAGTAGGCGGCCGCTCGCCATGCGTCCGGACGATCAGGGTCCACGTCGATGCAGAGCCGCCCCTGGCCGGGTTCGGAACGGATGAGGAAGCCCGCCGTGGACGGTCGCCAGGCCTCGCCAAGCTCGGACCACTGCAGCCAGCCACAGGCGAAGGCGCGGCAGTCGGCGGGGTGGTCGCCGTGGATGCCGCAACCCGCGCCCGCCGCGGTGTGCCGGCACCACCGCCCAGGCGGCTTGGCCAGCGACTCCACCTGCAGGACCTCGCAGTACAGATTGCAGGGACCGCAGCTCTTCATGGGCTGGAGGCTAGCGCGAAAGGGGTCGCCGGCGCACGCCCGGTCATCAGACCAGGCGGCTCTGCTCCTTGGCCGCCGCGATGAAGCTGGCGAACAGCGGATGCGGGGCGAACGGGCGGCTCTTGAGTTCGGGGTGGAACTGCACGCCGATGAACCAGGGATGGTCCGGCCGCTCGACGATCTCTGGCAGCACGCCGTCGGGCGAGCGGCCGGTCAGCTTGAGGCCGGCGGCTTCCATGCGGTCGCAGTAGCCGATGTTGACCTCGTAGCGGTGGCGATGGCGCTCGGAGATGCCGGTCGCACCATAGACTTCCGCCACCTTGGAGCCGGGGGTCAGCTGCGCGTCATAGGCGCCCAGCCGCATCGTGCCGCCCAGGTCGTCGCCTTCGCGGCGCTCGACCCGTTCATTGCCCTGGGTCCACTCGGTCATCAGGCCGACGACCGGCTCGGGCGCGGGGCCGAACTCGGTCGAGGACGCGCCCGTCACGCCGCCGACGTTCCGCAGCGTCTCGATCACCGCCATCTGCATGCCGAAGCAGATGCCGAAGTAGGGCACCTTGCGCTCGCGGGCGAACTGGGCCGCCCGGATCTTGCCTTCGGCGCCACGCTCGCCGAAACCGCCGGGCACGAGGATGGCGTGGGCGTTTTCGAGCCGTGCGGCGGCCGCGCCGTCCTCGCCCTCGAACGTCTCGCTCTCGACCCAGTCGAGGTTGACCTTGACCTTGTTGGCGACGCCGCCGTGATGCAGCGCCTCGATCAGGGATTTGTAGGCGTCCTTGAGCACCGTGTACTTGCCGACCACCGCGACCGTGACCTCGCCGTCGGGATTGGTGGTCACATGGTCGATGGC
>JBIKII010000257.1:0-3098 GCA_044361705.1 Caulobacter sp. | reverse complement strand
CAATCCCCTGGGCCAGGGCCGCGCGGGTGCGACGGTTCTCCAGCATGTAGCCGAGTGGTTCGCCCGCGACCCGGTCCGCGATCTCGCCGGAATCGAAGTGAAGGAAGAACGGGCCCTGGCCCGGCGAGGCCGCGCCCGGACTGCGGCCGTCGGTGACGAGGATCTCGTCCATGCGCTGGGCGTAAGGTTCCAGCATGGGCGCGAGCCCCAGGGTCCGCCACTGGCGGAAGCAGGAGAAGGCGATCGCGCTGGACCGGCCATCAAAGGTCGGCTCCAGCTGGGTGTCGAACGGCGCCGGGTCGACCAGCAGCGGCTCGATGCCGCCGCTCTTCAGGGCGAGGGCGAGCGTGGCGCCGGCCATGCCGGCCCCGGCGATAATCACATCGGCGTCGAAGCGGGCCATGGTCAGTAGGGCACCGTCGCCGGGGTTTCGGCCTGTTTCTGGCCCTCAAGGATATCGCCGACCGGATCGGCCGGCGTCGCGGCCCTTGGCGCCGGCGTCGGCGCCTTCGGTCGCGGGGTCGCGGCGGGCGGGCCGGTCACCGGGGCCGGCGGCGTCGCGACCGGCTTCGCTGCTGTCGCTTCGGTCCCGGTCGGCGCCTCTGCAGCGTCGGCGGCGTCGGCTGTGTCTTCGGCGGGCTTCGTTTCTGTCGTCTTCACAGCGGGTCCCGACGGCGTGGGCGTAACGAGCGGACGCGACGAGGGGTCGAAGGCCACAGCCTCGCGCGCGCCGTCGGCGGGCGTGGTCAGCGGCATGGCGGCCTGCTCGGCTCCGGTGTACCAGCCGGGCGGGTTCTTGCGGATCTGGTCGCGGAATCCCAGGAACAGGCCCAGCACCCCGCAGGCGGCGAGGAACAGGGCAACCCAGCGAAGGGCGGGCGGCGTGGTCGTGACATCGGTCATCGGGATCAGATTACCGCGACCCGGCCCCGGGTGAAAGCGTGCGACGTCGCTCTTGATTTATGGACGCCCGCGTCCACTTAACCCTTGCTGACACCGGACGGCAGCGCTATCGGCTCAGGGTGTCCGGGCCGCAAGGTCCGTCTGGTCCCTGTGCGTTCGAGGGCATGCGATGCCGTCTATTCCCCGGAATCGACTGATACCCGTCCTGACGGCCGCGATCGTTGGTGTGGCGATCGCTGTCGGCGCCGCCTTCTGGTGGGTCGACAAGCAGAACTTCGAGAAGACAGACAACGCGTTCGTTCAGGCCGACACGGTCCAGATCAGCCCGCAGGTGGCGGGTTATGTGGTCGAGGTGCTGGTCAGCGACAACCAGCATGTCGAGGCCGGCCAGGTGCTGGCCCGTATTGATCCGACGACCTTTCAGGCCCGACTCGATCAGGCCATCGCCAACGCCAACGCCCTCGAGGCCGCGGTCAGCGCCGTCGACGACAAGGCCGCGCTTGAACAGGCGATGATCGCACAGCGCGCCGCCGGCCTGGCCAGCGCCCGCGCTGAAGCCAGCCGTTCCGACGCCGACATGAAGCGCTACGGCGATCTGGCCGCAAAGGGCTGGGTTTCCGACCAGAAGCTCTCCACGGTCCGCGCCGGCGCGGCCCAGTCCGCCGCATCGGTGGCCCAGGCCCAGGCCGCCCTGGAGGCCGAGCAGCGCTCGGCGGAGTCACTGGGCTCGGCGCGCGCCCAGACGGTGGCCCAGGTGGCCGCCGCCCGGGCCGCTGTCCAGCAGGCCAGGCTGGACCTGGAACGGACCGTCATACGCGCGCCCGCAGCCGGTGTCGTCGGCGCCCGCTCGGTGCGTCCCGGACAGCTCGTGCAGCCGGGCGTCACGTTGATGAGCGTCGTACCGCTCGGCAAGGCGTTCATCGTGGCCAACTTCAAGGAAACCCAGCTGGCCCGCCTGCGTATTGGCCAGACGGTGGAGATCAAGGCGGACGCCTTTGGCGGCGCGACGATCAAGGGTCGCGTCGAGAGTTTCGCGCCGGCGACAGGCGCGGAGTTTGCGCTGATCCCGGTCGAGAACGCGGTCGGCAACTTCACCAAGATCGCCCAGCGCGTGCCGGTGCGGATCACGGTGGCGCCGGGCGAGAGCCTGGCGTCGGCACTTCGGCCGGGCCTGTCGGTCGAGGTCAAGGTGGATGTCCGCGGCCGAACCGGACAGAGCTTCGCCGAGTCCGGCCAGGCGCCGGCGCAGTACGCCCGCACCGGCCAGTCCCGCTAGGCCTGTGACAACCGCGACCCTGACAGGTCCGGATGCGGAGGCCGCGGCCCCCGCCGTCAACTGGACGATGCTGTTTCTCGGCTTCGGCGGGATGGCGATCGGCCAGTTCATGGCCATCCTCGACATCCAGATCGTCGCGGCTTCCCTGCCGCAGATCCAGGCCGGGGTGGGCGCCAGCGCCGACCAGGTCAGCTGGATCCAGACCGCCTATCTGATCCCCGAAGTGGTGATGATCCCCCTGTCGGCCTACCTGGCGCGGCTTTGGGGGACCCAGCGGGTGTTCCTGGCCAGCTGTGGCGGCTTCGTGATCATGAGCGTGCTGGCCGGCATGTCGACCAGCATCGACATGATGATCATCTGCCGGGCCCTGCAGGGGTTCGTCGGCGGCGCCATGGTGCCGACTGTCTTTGCAACAGCCTTCAGCGCCTTCCCGCCGGAGCGGCGGGTGACCGCCAATGTGGTGACCGGCATGATCGTCACCCTGGCGCCGACCATCGGCCCGTCGCTGGGCGGCCATCTGACGGACTGGCTGAACTGGCGCTGGCTGTTCTTCATCAATGTCGTGCCGGGCCTGCTGAGCATGTTCCTGGTCGCCCGGTGGGGCAATTTCGACAAGGGCGACAGGAGACTGGCGCACAATTTCGACTGGTTCGGCCTGGCCATGATGGCCGTCTTCCTGATCAGCATGCAGTACGTGGTCGAGGAGGGCGCGAAGGACAACTGGTTCGAGGATGACACCATCCTCTGGCTCACGGTTCTGGCCGCAGTCACCGGCGCGACGTTCCTGTGGCGGCAGCTGTCCTACTTCCAGCCGATCATCCAGCTGCGGGCCTTCGCCGATCGCAACTTCTCGCTGGGCATCCTGATGGCCGCCACATCGGGCCTCGCCCTCTACGGCGGCACCTTTCTCATGCCGCTA
>JBIKII010000271.1:0-2964 GCA_044361705.1 Caulobacter sp. | reverse complement strand
GTGATCGCCACCGCGATGTGGGCGCGGCTGTGGTTCAGCGCTCCCTCGGCCATCATCCGCGCCACGGGCTCCGACACCGCCCCGAAGTCTGCGATCATGTCGCCGGGGATGCCGAGCATCTCCTCCTTGGCGCGGTTGGTGTAGGTCACGAACCCGCGCTCGAAGACGTCCGACGCCCCGGGGATCGAGCAGATGGCCGCGGCGACGAGGCCGCCGGTGCAGCTTTCGGCCGTCACCACCCGCAGATGCCGCTCGCGAACCTCGTCGATCAGCAGCCGGGCGAGGGTCTCGACTTCGAGCGGAAACATTGAAGGTTATCTCCCGGACTGGCCACGACGCGTGGATTGGCCCCAACATCGCCCTCCGCCTCCGACTTTCAAGCCCGATTCGAGCGCCATGACCGACATCCCCGCCGGCGACCGCGCCGCGATCGTCAAGACACCGCCCCTGTTCGTGATCGCCGTCTTCACCAGCGCCGCGCTGGTGTTCATGGTCCAGCCGATGGTGGCCAAGCTGGTGTTGCCGCTGCTCGGCGGCTCGCCGGCGGTCTGGAACACCAGCATGGCCTTTTTCCAGTTCGCGCTGCTGGCCGGCTATGGCTACGCCCACTTTCTGCAGAAGCTCCCGACGGTGCGGCGGCAGATCATCGTCCATATCGCCGCCCTCTGCCTGGCGGCCCTGGTCCTTCCGCTGCGCATCAGCGGCCTGCTGGGCGAGCCGTCCTCGACCGCGCCGGCCCTGTGGCTGATCGGGGTGCTGACCCTGTCGATCGGCCTGCCGTTCGCCATCCTCTCGGCCACCGCCCCGCTGGTGCAGGCCTGGTACGCCCGGACCCACATGCGGGAGGGGAGCGGCGAGCCGTACGCCCTTTATGCCGCCAGCAACCTCGGCAGCCTGCTGGCCCTGCTAGCCTATCCGATCCTGATGGAGCCGCTCCTGACGCTTCAGGCGCAGCGGTTCACCTGGAGCGCCGGCTATGTCGGCTTCGTGCTGATCCTGGGCGCCCTGGCGCACATGGTCTGGCGTTCGACCCAGGTTGCGCCGGGCGCCGCAGCCGCGCCGGCGCCGGAAGCGGTCGCCCCGCCGTCTCTCCGTGACCGGCTGATCTGGATCGCGCTGGCCGCCATCCCGTCGAGCCTGATGCTGGGCGTCACCACCCATCTGGCCACCGACGTCGCCTCCGCGCCCTTCATGTGGGTCGCGCCGCTGGCGTTGTATCTGGTCACCTTCATCATAGCCTTCCAGACGAAGCCGCTGATCCCGCCCTACTGGGCGCTGTTGCTGCAGGCGGCGGCCCTGCCGGCCACGGTGTTCCTGCTGCCGCAGCAGGGCAACTCGCTGACCTTGCTGCTGGCCCTGCACCTGGGCTGCTTCTTCCTGACGGCGCTGGTCTGTCACCAGGCGCTGGTCGCGCGACGGCCGGATCCGTCCCATCTCACGGTCTTCTACCTCTGCCTTTCGATCGGCGGCGTGGTCGGCGGCGCGTTCAACGCCTTCGTGGCGCCGCAGGTCTTCAACTGGGTCATGGAGTATCCGCTGGTCCTCGCCCTCGCCGGGCTGGCGCGGCCGTGGCGCTGGGGGCGTCTGAACGTCTGGGAGACCGGCGTCCTGGTCGCCGGCGCGGCCGCGATTGCGGGAGCCATCCTGTTCGCCGGCGATATGCGCGACAGCCTGACCTTCGATCGCATGATCACGCTGAAGACGCTGCTGGGGATCGGCATCATCGCGGCCTTCGTTCTACGCGAGAGGGGGCTGGTTTTCACCGCCCTGCTGGGTCTGCTGTCGGTCGGCGCTCATGTGGTCAGTGATCCTGCTCAGGTGGTCAGTACCCAGCGCTCGTTCTTCGGCGTGCTGCGCCAGACAACGGTGCAGGAGCCGCGTCTGGGCGGAACGATCCGCCTGCTGGCGCACGGCACGACCCTGCATGGCGCGCAGGTCCCCGACGCCCGCTGGCGCTGCAAGCCGATGGTCTACTACGCGCAGGAGACGCCGATAGGGCAGGTCTTCACCATGACCCAGCTTGTCCGCCCGACCATGCGGGTCGGCGCCGTGGGGCTTGGGACCGGCTCGGTCGCCAGCTACGTTCGGCCCGGCGACCATCTGACCTTCTTCGAGATCGACCCGCTGGTCATCGATATCGCCCACACCAACCGGGATTTCACCTACACCAGCGAGTGCGCCAAGGGGCAGGTCGACTTCGTGGTCGGCGACGCCCGGCTGACCCTCCAGAAGCAGCCGGACGCCGCCTTCGACATCCTGCTGATCGACGCCTTTTCCTCGGACGCCATCCCCGCCCACCTGATGACCGTCGAAGCGGTGCAGGGCTACCTCGCAAAGCTCAAGCCCGACGGCGTGCTGATCCTTCACCTGTCCAACCGCAACCTGGAACTTAAGACCCCGGCGGCCGCTGTGGTGCTGGCGGCCGGCGGATATCCGCTGCTGCAGGAGTATCGCCAGGGCGGCGCCTTCCCGCGCTACTGGGAATCCAGCGAGGACGTCATGATCGTCGGCAAGACCCGCGCCGCCCTGGCGGCGTACGAGGCCGAGGGCTTCTGGACGGTCCCGCCGACCAACGGCGTCAAGCCCTGGACGGACGACTACACCAACCTGGTCGGGGCTCTGTGGCGTAACCTGTCGGCGGGGTGGGGGCAGTGAACGAACCGGAAGGGCCAAGCCGCCTCTACACCATCGTCTGCGCCTATGACGGCGGGACCTACTTGTCGCAGGTGACGGCGACCGGCGCGCGGGCGGCGGCGGCGAACTGGGCTGAGGCTTTCCGGGAAGAAAGGCCCGCCCCGAAGGGGTCAAGGCGCCTCGCGGACGATGTCCTCGGCCGGCTGGGCTCCGAACCACCCGTGGCCGTTCAGGGCCTCGCGGGCGCCTGGTGCGTTACAGCTGTGGCCCGCGGCAAGGCGGCCCTGATCCACATCATCACCTCCGGCTAGGCGGGGGTCTCGACCGTCG
>JBIKII010000002.1:0-58157 GCA_044361705.1 Caulobacter sp. | reverse complement strand
ACGACATGAGCCGCGAAACCCAGGCCCTCTGCTTCCTGGCCGGCGCCAACTCGATCTTCGTCGGCGGCAAGCTGCTGACCACCCCGCTGCCGGGCCAGGACGAGGACAGCCTGCTGATGAAGGACCTGGGGCTGCGGCCGTTCGGGGAAAGCGCGGTCCTGTAGTCTCCCTCCCCTTTATGGGGAGGGTGGATCGGCGAGCACAGCGAGCCGAGACAGGTGGGGCAAGCAGCGATCCTCACTCGGTGCTGAAGGCGGCCACCTCTTGCCCCACCCTGCCTCGCTGCGCGAGGCTGTCCCTCCCCACAAGGGGGAGGGAAGAATCATGAGCCGCGTCTTCGGGAAGGTCTGCCAGAACGGCTACGTCGTCCGCGACATCGAGGTGGCGATGACCCACTGGATCGAGGTCATGGGCGTGGGCCCGTGGTTCTACATCGAGGACGTCAAGACCGACTGGTTCACCCACCGCGGCGTTCCGTCGGACGTGAAGATGTCCATTGCGCTGGCCAACTCCGGGGACCTGCAGATCGAGCTGATCCAGCAGCGCAACAACGCGCCGTCTATGTACCGGGAGTTCCTCGACGCCGGTCTCGAGGGGCTGCAGCATATGAGCTATTGGACCACCGACTACCAGGGCCTCTACGACAAGGCGCTGTCGCTCGGCTACCGCGTCGGCCATGAGGGCCAGATCGGCGGCGAACAGGGCCGCTTCGCCTACTTCGACACCCAGGCGCATCCCGGCACAGTGATCGAGATCTCCGACATCAGCGGGACGAAGGGGCGGACCTTCGCCCACATCCGCAAGGCGGCCGAGGGCTGGGACGGGACCGAGCCGGTGCGGTATTTCAGATAGGTCTGCGGCCCGGCAACGGGGAGCCGGCGCCCCGGCCCTCGATCAGTCCCGGGCCTGGTCGTCGAACCCGACAAACACCGTCGCCTCCTCCACGGACTTGCGTTCGGAAACGACCGCATTCGCCGGGAAGGTGTCGTCCGGCCAGCCCAGCGCGATGCTCTTCATGATGACCTGATCGTCGGCGATCCCGGCATGCTCGCGCACCACGGGGGATTGCATGATGCCCTGGCTGTTGATCACGGCGCCCAGTCCGCGGGACCAGGCGGCATTGACCAGGCTGGTCGCGACGGCGCCGCAATCGAACGGCGTATCGTCGCTGCCGTCCAGCACACGGTCATAGGTCACGATGATGCAAACGGGCGCGTCGAACTGGCGGAAGCCGCGCAACACCCAGTCCTGGCGCATGTCCGCGTCGTCGCGCGCGATCCCCATCGCGGAGAACAACTGCTTGGCGACGCCGACCTGCCGGTCGCGATGCTGACCCGCAAAGGCCTGACCCGTGCGGAACTCGCGCGATTGCGGGACGCCGGCCAGGGTTCGCTCGGTGTTGCCGGCGCGAATCCGGTTCAACGGTTCGCCCGTGACGACATAGAAGTTCCACGGCTGGGTGTTCATTGACGACGGCGCGCGCATCGCCAGGCTGATGATTTCCTCGATCAGCGCCCTGGGAACCGGGTCGGGCTTGTAGCCCCGGATGCTGCGGCGGCCGCGAATGACGTCGTCGAACTGCATGTTTGACCCTGAGATGGCTCTATGGCGTGCGAAGGCTTGAGGCTTGTGACGCGCCGTCAGTCCAACGGAAAATCGATGATGGCAAGAGGGCAAGGGCCCCGATCGCGCCGTCGCCACGCCAGACTGACGGTTCGAGGCGGGGGTGGCTCCGCCCTATCCCGAACTTTTGGGAGGCCGGGTTCCGAACCAGGCGAAGGCGATGAACACCGCCTGCAGCGGGATGCGAATCCACAGGTAGTACGGCGCGTTGGCATAGCTCGGCACGTTGGTCGCGACCGTCCAACCATAGATGTTGAAGGGCAGGACCAGCGCCAGATAGACGATGATCGCCCAGCCGGTGATCCGCGCCCAACGCGTCCAGATCAGGATCGCGAACGCCAGCTCCAGCACGCCGCTCGCGTAGCTGGCCTCGAGGCGCAGCGGAAAAAACGGGGGAATGAGCTCCACCACCGACTGCGGATGCAGGATGTGGCCGTAGAGACCGAAGAACCCGAACAGCAGGGTCAGATACAGCCTGAAGACGTTGGCCCACCGGAAGCGAACGGAGCGCCGAACCAGGCTGACCAGGGCCACGATCAACACAGGCCCCAGGATGATCGCGGCCGGCATCAGCAGTTCGGACATGGAGTTCCCCGGGTTCTGGCGATCGATCCTAGAGTGCGTCGGGGCCGGAAGCGACCACCAGCCCATAGGTCCCGTCGATGGCCAAACGGCCGGCGCCACAGGTACGGGGATGACGGCCGCGGGAGATTCCGGGTGGAGCGTTACCGCTCCTCGTCGAACCGGTTGGCCACAAGCGCGCACAGCGCTTCGAGCGCCGCCTCGGCCTCTTCGCCCTCGGCGCTGATCTCGATGGTCGAGCCGATGCCGGCGGCCAGCATCATCAGGCCCATGATCGAGCGGGCGTCGACGGTGGAGCCTTCGCGGGAGACCGACACCTCGGCGTCGAAACTGGCGGCCAGCTTGACGAACTTGGCCGAGGCGCGGGCGTGCAGCCCCCGCTCATTCACGATCTCGACCGTGCGTCTCAGGCTCATTTCTCGCCGGCCAGCACGTAGGAGGCCACCGAGATGTACTTGCGTCCCGCCTCCTGGGCGTGATGCACGCACTCTTCCAGGCTCATGCGGGTGCGCAGGCTGGCCAGCTTTATCAGCATCGGCAGGTTCAGGCCGGCGATGACCTCGGCCCGGGTCTGCTCCATGACGCTGATGGCCAGGTTGGACGGCGTGCCGCCGAACATGTCGGTCAGCAGGATGACGCCCGCGCCGGTATCCACGGCGGCGCACGCCTTCAGGATGTCCTTGCGGCGCTTTTCCATATCGTCGTCGGGACCGATGCAGATCGCCCGCACCGCGTCCTGCGGGCCGACGACATGCTCCATGGCGAAGATGAACTCTTCCGCCAGCCGACCGTGTGTAACGATCACGAGCCCAATCATCAGAGGGCCCAACGCCGTGTCATGATCAAACCGGGTATCCCCTGCCCGACAGCCTCGCGGCGGGAGGAGGCCGCGAAAGGGTCTAGATAGACCCGTTAATGTCCGTGTCCAAGGTGCTCTATGAGGCGACGCAACTTCGCGGGCGCCGCGCGGTCAAAAGGCCACAGGGAACGGACGGGGACCGGCCCGGCGGGAAGCTCCAGAGTCTCGCCTGCCGGCATCCGCTCCACCGCCTCGGGCGAGGCCTCGCAGCGCACCGCCAGCGCGATGGGGCAGAAGGGCAGGGCCGCCACGGGCAGCACCCCGGCGCCCCGACTCTCCATAAGGGCGTGGAGCGCGTCCGGCGCGCGGCCGAAGTTGCGACCGCCCGAGGCCCAGACCAGCACCCGGTCGTCGGCGACCATCCGGAACTCCTCGTCCATCGCCCGCAGCGCCAGATCGCTCTTGCCCGAGCCGGAGGGGCCCTCGATCAGCACCCCGCGCCAGTCCCGGCCGACGCGCAGGGCGATCAGCCCCGCGTGACGGATCATGACCGCCGCTCGGGCAGGACGACCACGAACTTCGCGCCGGCGATCATGTCGCCGGCACTGGCGGAGTCAGGAGATTTATCTCGCGGAGTCTGGCCGGATTTCTCGCGATTCTCCGCGTGGATTTCGCCGCCGTGCGCCTGGACGATCTGCCGGGCGATGGAGAGGCCAAGGCCCGAGTTGCCGCCGAACGCCGCGCCCTTGGGCCTTGAGGTGTAGAAGCGCTCGAAGACGGTCTCGAGGTTGTCCTTCGGGATTCCGGGCCCGTCATCCTCGACCAGCACGCGCACCTGGCCGCGTTCGCGGGTCAGGGCCACGCGCACCTCGCCGCCCTGTGGACTGAAGGAGCGGGCATTGTCGATCAGGTTGCGGAACACCTGGCCCAGCGGGCCTTCGCGCCCGGAGACGGCCACCGTCTCGCCGGCGGGGACACACAGCACGACTCTGGCCTCTCCGGTGCGGATCGAGGCGTCATAGACCTGAACGATGTCGGCTAGCAGCCGGCCCAGATCGATGATCTTCGGCGCGTCCCGCGACAGCTCTGCGTCCAGCCGGGAGGCGTTGGAGATGTCGGTGACCAGCCGGTCGAGGCGCCCCACGTCCTGCTTGAGGATGTTCATCAGCCGCTCGCGCGCCTTGTCGTCCTTGACCAGGTCAAGCGTCTCGATGGCCGAGCGGATCGAGGTCAGCGGGTTGCGAATCTCGTGCGCCACGTCGGCGGCGAAGCGTTCGATGGCGTCCATCCGCTCCGACAGGGTGTCGGTCATGTCCTCCAGCGAGCGGGAGAGGTCGCCGATCTCGTCGTCCCGCCGCGACAGGTCCGGCAGCGAGATCGACCGCGCCCGCGCCGCCTTCACCCGGTCCGCCGCCCGCGCCAGCCGCAGGACAGGTCGGGCGACCAGCACGGTCAGCAGCACCGACGACAGCAGGGTCACCCCCACGGCGATCAGGATGAAGGGGATCAGGTTGGCGCGCTCGCGGGCGATGATCTCGTTCACATCGCCGGCCTCGAGGGTCAGCACGCCGACCACGGCCCGCACCCGCCGGATGGGCAGCGAGACGGAGATGACCTGCTCGCCGTTCTCGGTGATGCGGCGTCCCTTGACGATCTCGCCGGTCCTGGCCAGCGCCAGTTCGGCCTGCAGCGCCCGGGCGGCGCGCTGCTCGGTCGGGCTGGGACCGGGTTCGCGCGGCGTCTGGTCAGGCTTGCGCACCGGCGGCAGGGGCTTCCACTCGACCCGGTCGGCGACGACGTAGGAGTCGGTGATCTTGCGACCATCCCGGTCGAACAGCCGCACCCGGGCGTCGCGGGGAAGGTGCAGCAGCTGCAACAGCCGGGCGGCCCGCTCCGGCTGAAGCGCCGGCTCGGGCTCGCCCACCGTGGCGGCGTCGTCGATGATGCGGGCGATCCATTCGCCCTGGGCGATCAGGCTGTCGATGCGGGCGTTGACCAGCCCGCGTCGCATCTCGTTCAGCGTCAGGGCCCCGCCGATCAGGATCGCCAGGCTGAGCAGGTTGAGCGCAATGATCAGCCGGCCGAGCCGCGAGCCCTCCGGCCAGAAGCGTCGCTTGCCCGACCCGCCGGGATCAGGACTCGCGATAGCGGTATCCGACGCCATACAGGGTCTCGATCGCATCGAAGCTGGGATCCACCTGGCGGAACTTCTTGCGCATCCGCTTGATGTGGCTGTCGATCGTGCGGTCGTCGACGTAGACCTGATCGTCGTAGGCGGCGTCCATCAGGTTGTCGCGGCTCTTCACGAAGCCGGGACGCTGGGCGAGCGACTGGAGCAGCAGGAACTCGGTGACGGTCAGGCGGACGGGCCTGCCGTCCCACAGGCTGTCGTGGCGTTCCGGGTCGAGGGTCAGCTTGCCGCGCCTCATGGCCTTGGCGCCCGGATCGATCGGCGCCGCCGGCGCGCCGTTCTCGTCCGGCACATCCGCCCGCCGCAACACAGCCTTGACCCGCTCCAGCAGCAGCCGCTGGCTGAACGGCTTGTGCATGTAGTCGTCGGCGCCGAGGTTGAAGCCGAGGATCTCGTCGATCTCCTCATCCTTCGAGGTCAGCATGATCACCGGCATGTTCGACGTCTGCCGCAGGCGGCGCAGCAGCTCCATGCCGTCCATACGGGGCATCTTCACGTCCAGTATCGCCAGGTCGGGCGGACTGGCCGTCAGTGACTCCAGCCCGGCCACGCCGTCATGGCAGGCGGTCACGACGTGGCCATGGCTTTCAAGCGCCAGCGAAACCGAAGCGACGATGTTCTCGTCGTCGTCCACCAGGGTGATCTTCGCCATGGGTATCCTTCTGAATGACTGGCCGCCACGGCAACCCTTACCTGAGGCGACGTCCTGTTGCAGGGAATTCCGCTGACAGCGTGGCGTCAATGGGGCGGAAGCATCGTAAACGTGGCCTTAGGGTCTTCCCCGGCATAACGGCGTCATGCGGGGAAAGGTCCATTACGAGGTCTTCGTGCGACGCCAGCCCGGGTCCGGATGGACCCTGGATATGGCGACCGAGGATCGTGCGCGCGCGCTGGGGTCCGCCGAGGAGCAACTGGCGGAGGGCCGCGTCGCCGCGGTCCGGGTGAGCAAGGAAGTCCTCGACGAGGAAACCCGCGAGTTCACCTCCGTCACGATCCTGAACAAGGGTGCGCCCGAGAGGGCCAAGCAGAAGAAGGCGCCCGAAGACAACACCCCGCTCTGTGTCAGTCCGGCCGACCTCTATACCTGCCACGCCCGTGAGCGGATCGGCCGGCTGCTGGACAACTGGTTGGCCCGACAGCGGGCGACGCCGTTCGAACTCCTGCACCGGCCCGATCTCGTCCAGAAGCTGGAAGCATCCGGCGTCGAGCTGCAGCACGCCATCCAGAAGGTCGCCATACCCGAGGCCCAGGCCCGGGGGATCAGCGTCCACGAGATCATCCGTTCGTTCCAGAAGCTGGCCGAACGGGCCATCGAACGCATCCTCAAGGACCAGAAGCGCGGCCAGCTTCCCAACCTCGACAAGGAAGGTTTCGCGGCCGCCGCCGAACGCCTGGCGTCCGAGCCGGAGCGGGCCTACCTGCTCGGCGCGGGTGTGGCCGCCTCGATCGCGCCGGCCAAGGGCTGGGCCGAAAAGGTCGGCCTGCTGCTGGACCTCGCCGACGCCGCACCGGTCCACCCGCAGGCGCGCGACCAGGCCCTTCAGGTGCTTGAACAGCCGCTGACCGAAATCCTCGGCTCCCGCGCCGGCCTCGCCGAGCTGTTGGGCCCCGAGCTTGACCTGGGCGCCCAGCTCGCGGCCATGACGCGGCTGGCCGGCGCCGACGCGGTTGAAGCGCTGATCTCCATCGAACCGTCGGTCGCACGGGTCATGCCGCCGCTCGAAGGCTCCGCCGCCCGCCTCGCCAACTGGCTCGGCGGTCCGCATTTCGAAAGCTGCCGCGCGGCGATCGCCCAGCGGGTGCTGAGGGAACTGACCGGCCCGCGCCGCCTGCGGCCTACCGAGACCGTTGAGGAAATTGACCTGCTGCGCGGCCTCGCCATGGCCCTGACCGCGGCCGGAGGTCGCGTCCTGTCGATCGAGGATATCCACGCCGCCTTCACCGCAAGGTCCCGGGCCATGGTCGCCAGCGACTTCGTCGACGCGCTGCTGGGCAAGGACAAGGGCGCCCGGGAAGAGATCGAGCTGCTCATCCGCCTGGCGGAGAACGTCACCGGCGGGGCGAACAAGCGCCAGGCCGCGCGCTGGCTGAACGCCAACGTGTCGGCCCTGCGCTTCGAGAAGGAAATGCGTTTCGGCCCCGACTCGCCGGCCCAGAAGCTGGCGACGCTCGCCGCCATCCAGAAGGCGATCCAGCGGGCGGGGCTCGTCGTCGAGGAAGCCGGCCCGATCCTGGCCAAGGTCGGCGAAGTGGGCGGCCTGATCGAGGCGGACTCAAAGCTGGTCGCGACCGTCGCCCGCGCGCCCGCGCCGGCGGTGCATCGCCTGAACCTGTTGCTGAAGCTGGCGATCGGCGAGGCCGGCCCGACCGGACCGGTCAGTGAGCGCGCCCGCGCCGAGGCCGCCAAACTGATGCGCGCGCCGGAGACGCGGGACGAGCTGGTGAAGTCGCCGGACGCCCTGGAGAGGGTGCGGGGCCTGGCCCAGGCCTGCGGCCTCGCCGCCTAGAGCTTCAGAACCTCGCGCAGCGCGGTGACAACCCGCTCCACATCACCGTCTTCCATGGCCGGATAGAGCGGCAGGCTCAGGCAGCGGGCGTACCAGGCTTCAGCGCCCGGCAGCGACAGCGCGCCGTTGCGGTCCTGCCAATAGGGCTGACTGTGGACCGGAATGTAGTGGACCTGCGAGCCGATCCCGCGCGCGGCCAGACCCTCCACCACCATCCGTCGTGAAATCCCCGCCGCCTCGAAGTCGATCAGCGCGCACAGCAGATGCAGCACCGGGTCCGACCAGGGCATCGGTGGCGGCAGGGTGACCAGCGGCGTCAGCGAGGCCAGCGCCTCACGGTAGAGCGCGGCCAGTCGCCGCCGCCGTTCCGAGAACCGCGGCAACTTGCCCATCTGGGAGATCCCCAACGCGCAGGCGATGTCCGGCAGGCGGTAGTTGAAGCCCGGCTGGACCATCTCGTAGATCCAGGGATCGGCGCCCTCGGGCCGCGACATGCCGTGGCTGCGGAACCGTCGCAGGCGCTCGGCCAGCGCCGCGTCGTTGGTGGTCAGCATGCCGCCCTCGCCGGTGGCGATGGTCTTCACCGGGTGGAAGGAGAAGCTGGCCATGGCGCCGTAGCGGCCATCGCCCACAGCACCCGCCGCGTCGTCGAAACGATACAGGCTGCCCAGGGCATGGGGCGCATCCTCGACCAGCACCGCGCCGGCGCTGTCCGCCAGCGCCTTCAGCGCCGGCAGGCCGCAGACCTCGCCGCGAAGGTGCACCGGCAACACGGCCCTCACCCGACGCCCCCGGGCGCGGTCGAGGGCCTCAGCGAGGGTTCCGGCCGTCATCAGCCCGGTGTCGGGATCGACGTCGGCGAACACCACGTCCGCCCCGACATAGGCGGCGCAGCTGGCCGTGGCCAGGAAGGTGATGGACGGCGCGATGCAGACGTCGCCGGGTCCGATGTCGAGCGCCATCATCGCCAGGTGAAGGGTCGCGGTGCCGTTGCTGCAGGCCACCGCATGGGCGGCCCCGACCGCCCCGGCGAACAGGCCCTCAAAGGCCGCGACCGTGGGGCCGGTGGTCAGGTAGTCGGCGCGGAGAGCCAGCGCCACGGCCTCGACGTCGTCGTCCTCGATGGTCTGGCGGCCGTAGGGGAGGAACCCCTGCGTCACACCCCCGTCTCCTCGAGCATCGCGGTCAGGCGCTCGGCGGTCAGCCAGTCGCTGTTGTTGTCGCTGGAGTAGGCAAAGCTCTCGTCGACCGGCGCGGCGCCGTCCTTCGCGCCGAACGGCTCGCGCGTGTACTCCACGAAGGCCGGTTCAATGACGTAGCGGTCAGAGAGCTCCACGGTCTGCCGGGCGTCGTCGGCGCCGACCATGATTTCGTGCAGCTTCTCGCCAGGGCGGATGCCGACGACCTTCATGCTCGCGCCCGGCGACATGGCCTGGACCAGATCCGGCATCGACATCGACGGGATCTTGGGCACGAAGATCTCCCCGCCGCGCATGATCTCCAGCGACGACAGCACGAACTCGACTCCCTCGTTCAGGGTGATCCAGAAGCGGGTCATCCGGGCATCGGTGATGGGCAGCTCGGTCGCGCCCTGGGCCAGCAACCGGCGGAACAGCGGCACGACGCTGCCGCGCGAGCCGACGACGTTACCGTAGCGCACGACCGAGAACTTGGTGCCGATGTCGCCCGACAGATTGTTGGCCGCGACAAAGGTCTTGTCCGACGCCAGCTTGGTCGCGCCGTACAGGTTGACCGGGTTGCAGGCCTTGTCGGTCGACAGCGCCACAACCTGCTGCACCCGGTTGGTCAGGCTGGCCCAGACGACGTTCTCGGCGCCGATGATGTTGGTCTGGATGCACTCCGACGGATTGTACTCGGCGGCCGGCACCTGCTTCAGGGCGGCGGCGTGGATCACGATGTCGACCCCGCGTAGGGCCAGTGTAAGGCGGGCCCGATCGCGCACGTCGCCGAGGAAGAAACGCATGCGCGACATCTGCTCGGCGTCGAACCGCTCGCGCAGTTCCTGCTGCATCTCGCTCTGCTTGAGCTCGTCGCGCGAGTAGACGATCACCTTGCGAAGGGCGTAGCGGGTCAGCACGGTCTCGATGAAGCGGCGGCCGAACGAGCCGGTGCCGCCGGTGATCAGGATCACCTTGCCGTCGAGGTCGAGGTTCCCGGGCGCGAAACGGCCCATGCCGACTCCTTGCGTTGGTTACAGGTGATTCTCTGTTGAGTCGGCCCGCCGGTCACGCCTCGCCGCGTCGCAGGGCGATGTCGCGGTAAACGGAGCGTCAACCCGGCCCGGCGCATGAAGGGCTCATGGATCGCCGTCTCGCCCTCGCCGCCGTGCTCGCCCTCGTTCCCGCCGTCGCGGCCGCAGCAGGCGGGGAGAAGAAGAAGGGCGGGGGCGTCACCTTCGTCCAGATCAAGGCCGTGTCCGCCACCATCATGCGTCGCGATGGCAGCCGGGGCGTGATGACGGTCGAATGCGGCGTCGATGTCCCCAACGAGGCGCTGCGGGCAAAGGCCAATACGGTCCACCCCCGCTTGCGCGACGCCTACGTCGGCATTCTGCAGAGCTACGCCGGCGGCCTGCCCAAGGCGACGGTGCCGAACGCGGACTATCTGGCCGGCGAGATGCAGAAGGCGACGGACCGCGTGCTCGGCAAGGCCGGCGGCAAATTCCTGATCGGTACGATCCTGATCAACTGACGTCGCCGGCCCGGCCCCGCCGGTCTACTCGAAGATCAGGTCGGTCGCGGCCGACAGTTCGGCCAACGCCTGGTCGACGCCGCCGACCTTGATGGCCCGCATGCCCAACATCGCCGCCGGCTTGCAGTTGATGCCCAGGTCGTCGAGGTAGACGCAGTCGGCGGGATCGACCGACAGCTGCTCGCACATCATCTGATAGATGCGCGGGTCGGGCTTGCGGACGCCGGCCCTGGAGCTTTCGATCACCACCTCGAACAGCGTCATGACCTCGGCCACCTGCCTTGCCTTGTCGCTGGTGCCGGCCATGCCGGCGCCGTGGCCGGTCTGGACGTTGTTGGTGATGCAGCCGACCTTGAAGTGCGCCTTGCACTGCCTCAGCGCCGCCACCATCCGGGGCCGCACGTCGCCCGACAGGCGCGGCAGGATGTCGGCGCCCCGCACCGGGTGACCCAGCGCTGTCGCCTCTTCCAGGAATTTGACATCGAAGGTGGCGGCGTCGATCTCGTTGCGCTCGAACAGCGCCCAGGCGTTGTCCAGTGGATTGGTCGCGTTGACGCTGCGGATGAAGTCGCGCGGCAGGCCGATCTCGGCCTCATAGCGGTTGAACGCCTCGAACGGCGAGGAGGTGATCACCCCGCCGAAATCCCAGATTACCGCCGCTACCGCCACAGATCGCTCCCCTTGTTTTTCGGCGCGGACGCTAGACAGCACGGGGGGAGGGTGCAACCCGTGACCGCATGTTCCCGCGCCCGCTTCGCATCGCCGTCTTCCTCGCCGCCTGCGTGAGCATCGCCTGGCTGTCCCTCGCGCCCACCACCGCCGTGCCGAGCGTCAACATGTGGGACAAGCTCGAGCATGCCGGCGCCTACCTTGGTCTGGCGCTGCTGGGCGCCTGGGCCTTCCCGGCGGCGGCATGGCGTCTGGGCGCCGGCCTGTTCGCGCTCGGCGTCGGGCTGGAGATCGCGCAGTCAACCATGGGATGGGGACGCCAGGGCGATGTGCTGGACGCCCTCGCCAACAGCCTCGGGATCGCGCTGGGTCTGGGGGTGGCGCGCGTGGTTGGGGAACGGCTCATGGTTAAGTCTCCCGCCCGGGGTGAATGAGCCGAAGGACGGTGTCGGCAGGCGGTATCGTCGGCCCTCAACCGGCGTCCTTCGAGGCCTCCATGCTGATCCGCCTGCCATTGTCCCTGTTCACGGCGACCCTCGTGATGGCCTGCACGCCGCAGGGCAAGCCGGCCGCCGTGGCCGACAAGACTCCTGTCTCCGCCCCGACTGCGGCGCCCGACAAGGCCGCGATCTGCCGCGCCAAATGCATGGCGGCCGTTGATGCCCCCAAGCCGGTGGCCAGGCCCGGGGCCGAACCCGCTCGCCCGCGTGTCCACCGCGTCTATCACGAGCCCCGGGTGATCAAGGGCGGAGGCCGGGTCGCCGGCGGCTACGTGTCGGAAGGGTCCGGCGGCGGCGCCTATGGGGGCGCCTACGGCGGGCGCTATGCCGGTTCATCGGTGTCGGTGACCGAGACCGGTTCCTCCAGCGCCAGCTATCGCTACAGCGAGTCCGAGGAGCGCTGGGGTTCGCGCGGCGCGACCTACGCGTCGGGGTCGAGCGGCGGCTACGCCTACGGGTCGGCTTCCGGCGCTTCGGGACGTGAAAGCCGCTACGGTCCGCCGCCGGCCACGGTCGGCGCGCCCGCTTCCCACCCGCACGGCCCGAGCGTCCAGCTGGCCGGCATCACCCGCGACGGCGCCCTCACCTGGCCGGGCAAGGTCGCCTACTAGCCCGGCCGGGCCAGCACGCCGAAGCCGTGGCGTCGGAACACCGCCGCCGCGCCCGCGCCCTGCAGGAAGCCCAGCAGGCTGGCGGCTCCACGATGCCGTGACGCGGCCACCAACGCGGCGGGATAGACGATCTGCGGATGGCTGCCGGCCGGAAACCGCCCGACGATCCTGACCTTTGGATCGGCCCTGGCGTCGGTCGCGTAGACGATGCCCAGTGGCGCTTCGCCGCGGGAAACATAGGCCAGGGCGGCGCGAACGCTCTCGGCCGGAAGCAGCCTGTCCTCGACCGACCGCCAGACGCCGAGCGAGGTCAGCGCCGCCTTCGCATACCTGCCCGCCGGGACGGCGTTGATGTCGGCCACGGCGAGGCGGCCGGTTCCCAGCGCCCGGGCCAGCGGCATGCCCCGGCCGACCGTCAGCCGCGTCCGCAAGCGCGCCGGCGCGATCAGCACGAGGTCGTTGGACAGGAGATTGCGGCGCGAGGCCGCGACGATCAGCCTCTTCCCGGCCAGCCAGTCCATCCATTCCAGGTCGGCCGAGAGGAACAGGTCGGCCGGAGCGCCCTGCGCGATCTGACGGGCGATGGCGGACGACGCGCCGAAGCTGAACCGGACCGGGACGCCGGAGCCCCTGCTCCAGAGCTTGCCGGCTTCCGTCAGCGATTCCTGAAGCGACGCCGCCGCGAAGACCGTCACCGGAGCCGTAGCCGCAACAGCCGCGCCTCCGGCTGCCATCGTGGCGGCTCCCAGGATCAGCGTCCGTCTGCCGAGCATCCCGATCACCCTCCCTGCGCTGGCGCGCGCCTTGCCGACCATCCTTCCCACTGAACCGAAACGGCACAAGGGAGAAGGCCATGCGTTCGCCAAACGGTCCGCTGTTCAAGCGTTACGAAGTCCTCGCGATCATCGCATTCGTGACCGCCGCCGCCTGTCTGGCCGCGCTGAAGGTGGCCTACTAGACAGCCCGCGCGGGGAACCAGACCCCGCCGCCGGCTATTCCGGCAGGAGCTCCTCCAGCGCGTTCCAGTCAGGATCCTCGAACGCGTCGAATTCCAGCGGGTACTCGGGGTGCCCGTCCAGGCCGGCATTGAGGGCGTCCATGAACGCGTCCGGGCCCAGGGTGTAGAAACGCCACTCGCGCACCCCGGCGCCGGTCAGGGAAGCGACGAGCACGCCGGCCCCCGAATCCTGCACCGAAGCGGTCACCGCCGCCTCGAAGGCGTTCATCTGGCGATCGACGGCCTTGGGCGGCAGGCCGGTGTCGTCGTCGCCCTCATAGGTCCAGCCGATCAGGACGAGGTGCTGCCACGCCTTGCGCGACTCCGGCGCCGGCAGGCGAGCCCGGCAGCGGACGATCAGTCCGCCTTCGTCTTCATCCTCGGTCTGGCCGACAATCCAGTCGTCGTCGGAATAGGGACCGGCCATGGCTACTTCTCCGTCTTCGGCGTCTTGACGTGGATGTCGAGCCAGCGGGTCATTTCCCAGAGGGTGTGGAGCACCGACTCACGACCCCGATAGCCGTGGGCCTCAAGCGGAAGGACCACGTAGCGGACATTGGCTCCGTTGCCCTTCAGCGCCGCGTAGAACCGTTCGCTCTGCACCGGGAAGGTCCCCGAGTTGTCGTCCGCCTCGCCGTGGATCAGCAGGATCGGCTCGTTCAGTTTCCTGACGTGGGTGAAGGGGCTCATCTGCGTGTAGGTGTCGGTCGCTTCCCAGTAGGTCCGCTCCTCGGCCTGGAAGCCAAACGGCGTCAGGGTCCGGTTGTAGGCGCCCGACCGCGCGATGCCGGTCCTGAAGATATCGGAGTGGATCAGCAGGTTCGCCGTCATGAACGCCCCGTAGCTGTGACCGCCGACGGCCAGTCTTCCGCGGTCGGCGACGCCCATCTCCACGACCTTGTCGGCGGCGGCCTGGGCGCTGGCGACCAGTTGCTCGACGTAGGTGTCGTTGGCCTGTGCGCCGCCCGCCCCGATGATCGGCATGCTCGGGTCGTCGAGCACCGCATAGCCCTGGGTCAGCAGGAACAGGTGGCTCGACCCGCCCGGTCGCACGAAGCGGTTGTCGGTCCCCACCACCTCGGCGGCGATTTTCGCGTCGGTGAACTCGGTCGGATAGGCCCACATCACCAGCGGCAGCGGCCCGTCCCGCTTGGCGTCGTAGCCGGCCGTCAGATACAGCGTGCCGCTCAACTCCACGCCATCGGCGCGCTTGTAGGTGATCAGCTGCTTGGTGATCCCGGCGAATTGCGGCGCGGGGTCGGTGAAGGCGGTCAGCTGGCGCGGCGCTCCGCCGGAACGTCGACGCAGGAAGATGTTGGGGACCTCGGCCTTGCTCTCACGGCGGGTCAGGAACCGCCCGGCGCCGTCGTCGAGCAGGCCGATGACGTACTCGTAGTAGGGTGCGCGGGCTTGCCAGAGGCGGGTCTTGGCGCCGGTGGCGAGGTCGAAGCGATCCAGGAACGGAAACTCGCCGTCACGGCTCGCGCCGGATCCGCTCTGATAGACGCCCTTGCCGTCGGCAGTGAACTGGATGACCTGGCGCCCCTGGGCATTGGTGCGGGTCAGGAAGTCCCCCGGGTCATCGTAGCGACCCTGATAGTTGCGGTCGACGAGCACCCGGGGCGTCGACGGCGCGTCGGGGTTCACCAGATATCGGGTCTCGTGCCGCGTCTTCCACCACTGCGACTGGACGACCGCGACATCGCCGCGACCCCAGGTGACGCCGCCGAAACGCTCCTTGAGATCGATGAGCACCCGCGGCGCGTCGGTGAACGGCGCGTCGAGCATGAAGACCCGGTCGCGGACGGGAACGTCCTTGCGCGGGTCGCCGCCGTCGAGCGCCTCGACCCAGGCCAGGGTCGAGGGCGTGTCATCGCGCCACTGGGCCGAGCGGGGACCTTTTGCGACCGAGTCGAAGGGCGGCGGGATATCGTCGCGCAGGGGCAGGGCGGCGACCGTGTGCACGACCTTGCCGTCGAGATCGGTGACAACGACGTCCGCCGGGAAAAGGGCGGCGGGCACGATGTAGCTGAACGGCCGCTTCAGGCGGGTCTGCAGGATGAACCGGCCGTCGGGCGAGACGCTGGCCCCGACGATCAGGCCGGGCGCGCCCAGCACCCGCGCCGCGCCGCCGTCGACCGGCTGGATGGCCAGCTGCGCGGTGAAGTAGTGGTCAAACAGCGCCTCGTCGCCCGGATTGCCGAGCAGATCCTGATAGGTGCGCACCGGCGCCATGCGGCCGGCGCTCTCCTGGACCAGCGGAGCCCGGGGCGTCGGGTCTCCGGCCGGCGCCGGACCCCGGCCTTCCGGCGTGAGCCGCACCAGCAGTCCCGAAGCGTCCGGCAGCCAGCTGTAGGAGGCGCCGAAGGCGGCGTTGACCCGCGGGCCGGTCAGCCGTCGGGCCTGGGCCGTCCGGGTGTCGAGCACCCACAGTTCCAGACCGGTCGGGGCGTCGGCCAGAAACGCCATCGCCCGACCATCCGGTGACCAGGACGGCGAGGTGAAGCGCATGTCCGCGGGCAGGGCGACCGTTCGCGGGTTGCCGCCGGCGACGTCCTGCAGCGTGATGGTCTTCAGCCAGCTGATCCGGCTGTTGGCCGGGCCGTTGTTGCGCGGATTGATCCGGTAGCCGCCCAGCCGGAGCGACGGCTCGGCCAACTCCGCCACCGAGGGCAGGTTCGACCGCCCGAACAGGGCCATGGTCGCGCGCGTCGGATCGATGCTCACGCTGGGCGTGGGCGGCGCGTCGAGAATCTGCGGAATCGGGGCCGGCGGCAGCTGGTAGGCTTCGCCGCCCGCGGGCACGGTCTGAGCCATCGCGGGACCACTGACGAGCAGGGCGGCGATAGCGGCGGCCCTCAGAACCAGTGTTGCTGGACGCATGACGCCTTCCCCCGAAACGCAGAACGAGAACAGCCTTCTCGTTAGAGCGCGACCGCCCCGGGAGCAACCGGGTGACGTAGGGTCCAAACGACTGTTCAAATCCTGCCGGCTGCTATATTAACAGCGTAAAGTTACAAGAAGACCGGAGGGACGGGGACCATGGGCAAGGCGCTGCCGACAGAGCATTTCGACGTTGTGATCGTGGGCGCAGGCCTGTCAGGGATCGGGGCCGGCTACCACCTGCAGGACAAGAGTCCCGGCAAGTCCTACGTCATCCTCGAAGGCCGCGCGGCCATGGGCGGCACCTGGGACCTGTTCCGCTACCCGGGCATCCGCTCGGATTCCGACATGTACACGCTCGGCTACGTCTTCCGGCCGTGGACCCAAGCCAAGGCGATCGCCGACGGTCCGTCGATCCTGAAGTATGTTCGTGAGACCGCCGCCGACCACGGCATCGACCGCCACATCCGCTATGGCCACTGGGTCAAGGCGGCGTCCTGGTCCACCGAAGACGCGGCCTGGACCGTCGAGGCGGTGCGTGACGGCCAGACCGTCCGCTTCACCTGCAACTTCCTGTTCCTGTGCGGCGGCTACTACAACTACGACGCCGGCTACACGCCGCAGTGGGAGGGCACGGACAGCTTCATGGGCCGTATCGTCCACCCGCAGCACTGGCCCGAGGACCTCGACTACAGCGGCAAGAAGGTGGTCGTGATCGGCAGCGGCGCCACCGCCGTCACGCTGGTGCCGGAGATGGCCCGTGACGCCGCTCACGTCACCATGCTGCAGCGGTCGCCGACCTATGTGGTTTCGCGCCCGGCAGAGGATGCCGCCGCCAACTGGCTGCGCCGCAAGTTCAAGCCGATGACCGCCTATCGCATCACCCGCTGGAAGAACGTGCTGCTGGGCATGCTGTTCTTCAACATGGCGCGGAAGAATCCCGAGAAGATCAAGCAGCGGATCATCGGCATGGTCCGCGAGAAACTTGGCCCCGACTACGACGTCGCGACCCACTTCACGCCGCGCTACAATCCCTGGGACCAGCGCCTCTGTCTGGTGCCGGACAACGACCTGTTCGACGCCATCAAGGCGGGCACGGCGTCCGTCGTCACCGACCAGATCGAGACCTTCACGTCGACGGGCCTGAAGCTGCAGTCCGGCGCGACGCTGGACGCCGACGTCATCGTCACCGCGACCGGCCTGAACCTGCAGGTCCTCAACGGCATCGCCTTCACCGTCGACGGCGCCGCGGTCGATCCCGCGAAGACGCTCAGCTACAAGGGCATGATGTACAGCGACATGCCGAACATGGCCTCGTCGTTCGGCTACACCAACGCGTCCTGGACGCTGAAGTGCGACCTGACCTGCGAGTACGTCACCCGGCTGCTGAATCATATGGATCGCACCGGCACGCGCCAGTGCACGCCGCGCAACACCGACCCCGATCTGGGCGCGGAGCCCTGGCTGGACTTCTCCTCCGGCTACGTCCAGCGGTCCATCGACAGGTTCCCCAAGCAGGGCGCCAAGAAGCCCTGGAAGCAGCACCAGAACTACGCCCTCGACATCATGGCCCTGCGCTACGGCGGGGTCGACGACGGGGTGATGCGGTTCACCAACCCCGCTCCGGCGGTCGCCAGGGCCGCCTAGAGGCCCGCTGGGAACCAATGGGTTTGGGGCGACTTCCTTCTGGGTCCGCCGGCGACGTCCGTCGGGCACAGGAGTACCCCCGTGCGCATCGCCCAGATCCCCCCGCTCTACGAGGCCGTTCCCCCCAGGCTCTATGGCGGCACCGAGCGCGTCGTCGCCCACCTCTGTGACGCGCTGGTCGAGCTCGGCCACGACGTCACCCTGTTTTCAAGCGCCGAGGCCAATACCCTGGCGACCCTGGCGCCGGTACGGGACCAGGCGATCCGGCTCGATCCATCGCCTCTGAAGTCGGACCTGGCCGCCCACCTGTCCATGCTGTGGGAGGTGAGACGTCGCGCCCATGAGTTCGACCTGCTGCACTTCCACACCGACATGATCCATTTCCCGATGTTCGAGGACATCGCGGGGCGGACCCTCACGACCCTGCACGGCCGACTGGATCTCAAGGATCTGGCGTCTGTGTACGAGCGCTGGCCCAGTTATCCGCTGGTCTCGATCTCTGACGATCAGCGACGCGGCCTGCCTCTGGCCAACTGGGCGGCCACCGTCCACCACGGACTGCCGACCCGGCTCTACGACTTCTCGCCCAGGCCGCGTGGGTATCTGGCCTTCCTGGGGCGCATCTCGCCGGAGAAGCGACCCGACCGCGCCATCGAGATCGCCAGGGCGCTGGGCATGCCGCTGAAGATCGCCGCCAAGGTCGACGCCGCCGACGCCCGTTACTTCCAGGAAGTGATCGAGCCCATGCTCGGCGATCCGCTGATCGAGTTCGTCGGCGAGATCGGCGACGAGGCCAAGTCGGGGTTCCTGGGCGGCGCGGCGGCGTTGCTGTTCCCCATCGACTGGCCCGAACCTTTCGGTCTGGTGATGATCGAGGCCATGGCCTGCGGCACGCCCGTCGTCGCCTGGCGCTGCGGGTCGACTACCGAGATCGTCGAGCCCGGCGAGACCGGCCGCATCGTCGAGTCGATGGACGAAGCCATCGCCGCCGTGCGCGAGGTGATGACGTTTGATCGGGCGGCCATCCGCGCCTGTTTCGAGCTTCGCTTCTCGGCCCAGGCGATGGGCCGCCGCTATGTCGCGCTCTATGCCGACCGACTGGCGGGATGTGAGTATGCGGACGTCGCGCCGCTTCCGGCGGCGACGGCGCTGGCCAGCTGACGGTCGCGGCGATGGATGACTCCGCGGTGGCGGTGACGGCGGCGGAGGGCGACCCTCATGGCGAGGGCGCGCTGCGGTTCTGGGCGCTGAAGGACGGCGACTGCTTCGTCGTCTGCGATCCTCACGGCGACATTACCGGCGGGCCGGACGGGCTGTTCGACGCCGACACCCGGCTGCTGTCGCGGTTACGGCTGCTGATCGGGGATCGCCGCCCCACCCTGCTCAGCTCGGGCGTGACGTCGGACAACGTCGTCTTCACCTTCCATGGCGCCAACCGTCCCCTGCCGCCGAGCGGTGGCCGGGTGGTGCCGCCCGGCGTGCTTCACGTCGAGCGGCGGAGGTTGATCTGGAGGCGGCGGCTGTACGAACACGTCAGCCTGACCAACCATGGGCTCGACGAAATCCTCGCCCCCGTGTCGATCGAGTTCGCCGCCGACTTCCGCGACATGTTCGAGGTGCGCGGCGATGTCCGGGCCCGACGCGGGACGCCGGGCGAGCCGCGCCTCGACGGCCGCAGCGCCACGTTCGACTACGAGGGCCTGGACGGCCAGCGTCGCACCAGCGTGGTGGCCTTCTCCGAGCCGCCCCAGCGCCTCACCGACGGACGGGCGGATTTCATGGCCTGGTTCTGTCCCGGCGGGCGGTTCGACCTGTTCATCGAGGTGGCCGAGACGGCCGATGAAGCGCCGGACGAGCGGCGCTTCCGGACGGCCGCCGCCGACGCCCGGCGCGCCATGCGGATCAAGGCCCGGCACGGCGCGCGACCGCGCACCGACAGCCCCAGCTTCAACCGCTGGATCGACCAGTCGCGGGCCGACATGGCGTTGCTGGTCTCCGATCTTCCGACCGGCCGCTACCCCTTTGCCGGCATCCCCTGGTTCTCGACGCCGTTCGGCCGCGACGGGATCATAAGCGCCTGGCAGATGCTGCTGTTCGATCCGGGCCTCGCGCGTGGCGTGCTGGCCTATCTCGGCTCGCGGCAGGCGATGGAGACCTCGGCCTTTCGCGACTCCCAGCCAGGCAAGATCATGCACGAGACCCGGCAGGGCGAGATGGCGGCCCTGGGCGAGGTGCCCTACGGCCTCTACTACGGCGGTGTCGACACCACGCCGCTGTTCATCGCGCTCGCCGGCGCCTACGCCCGCCGCACTGGCGACCTGGACTTCCTGCGAAGCCTGTGGCCGGCGCTGACCGGCGCCGCGGCCTGGCTGCGGGACTTCGGCGACTCCAACGGCGATGGTCTGGTCGACTACGCCCGCGCGGCGGAGACCGGGCTGTCGAACCAGGGCTGGAAGGACAGCTACGACTCCGTCTTCCACGCCGACGGCAGGTTTCCGCCCGGGCCGATCGCCCTGGTCGAGGTGCAGGGCTACGCCTTCGCCGCCTGGCAGGCGCTGGCGGACATGGCCGGCTGCCTGAACGAACCGGGCGTGGCGGACTTCGCCCGGCGCGCCGAGGAACTGCGCGCGCGCGTCGAAGACCGGTTCTGGATGGAGGACGAGGGCTTCTATGGCATCGCCGTTGACGGCGAGGGTCGGCTGTGTCGGCCTCTGGCCTCCAACGCCGGCCATCTGCTCTTCTGCGGCCTGCCGTCGCCCGAGCGGGCGGAGAAGGTCAGTCAGCGGCTGGCGGGCGCCGCGTTCAGCACCGGCTGGGGCTTGCGGACCCTGGCCGAGGGGCAACCCCGCTACAATCCGATGTCCTATCACAACGGCTCGGTCTGGCCCCACGACAGCGCCCTCTGCGTGGCCGGCATGGCCCGGTATGGCGACCGCGACCGGGTGGCGGAGCTGTTGCGCGACCTGTTCGGAACCGCCCAGCAGATGCGCATGCGACTGCCGGAACTGTTCTGCGGCTTTTCCCGGCGACCGGGCGAGCCGCCGGTGCCCTATCCCGTCAGCTGTTCGCCCCAGGCCTGGGCGGCGGGCTCGGCCTTCATGGTCCTGCAGTCGCTGCTCGGGATCAGCGTCGATGCGCTGGACAAGACCGTCACCATCGTGCGGCCCCGTCTGCCTGAAGGGGTCAACCTCCTGACGCTGTCAGGACTGGAGGTCGGCGATTGCCGCGTCGATATCGCCTTCGAGCGCGTTCGTCAGGGGCTGGTGGTGGCGGCGGTGTCGAACTGCTCCCCGGACCTGAGGGTCTCGACCGTCTGGTAGGCCCGGTCAGGCCGTCTCCCGCACCTGACGGGGTTCGTAGATCGCCCAGTGCCGACCCGACATCGCGAGCCGGTCCCGGCTCGACACCGTGAAGTCGAGGGTCACGATCAGATGGCCGTTCTTCTCGATATTCCCGGTCACGACGGCCCGGGTCTCCAGCCATTCGCCGTCGCGGATAAGGCCGTGTAGCCGTGCATCGCTCTCCAGGTGGATCCACGGACCCAGCCGCACGCTCTGGGCCAGCACATAGTTGGCCCGCCGCAGCAGGTAGGCCGGATTGGCGATATCGCCGCCCTCGAACACGGCAGGGTCCTGCCGGGTGTTCTCCAGATGCGCCCGGCCGACGTCGGCGAAGTAGAGCTCCTTCAGCGACCCCAGGACCCGGCCGACGGGCAGGCTCTCCGGCGAGGCCGACGGGCGCGCGTCGGGCGTCGGAAGGTCCGCTTCAGGCTGGATGTCCGGCGGCGGCGGCGGGTCATTCCGCCAGGCCGTGCCCGAACCGCACGCTTCGCCCCGCGCCTCCAGCGCCAGCGACATTGTCCCGTCGACGGGGCCCTCGGCCGTCAGGGTGGCGGCGTCGCCGTCGTAGACCGGGCGATTGAACCGGGCGCGGATCCGGCCACGGCTCAGCCAGTCGCCGCCCCAGACCGCCAGTGGCGCGGCCGTCATGTAGGCGAAGACATCGACGCCCGGCACCAGGCCGCCGGTGAAGCCGAAGCGGCTGGCCACATCGTCGGCGTGGATGCGGTTCTCGCTCGCCGTGGCGGTGTTGAAGGCGACAACGGTGCGCTGGAAGGTCATGGCCGGTTCCCCCGCCCCGCCCTGCGCCGTCTTCAGCCGACCAGGGCTTCGCGGTGCTGGCGCAGCATTACCAGGCTCTGGACGAGCTGTTGCTCGCCACTCTCTCCCAGATCAATGCCGCTGGCGAGCAGCTTGAGCGCGTCGATGTGGATATCTACGGCGGCCGTGTCCCAGCGGCCGGCCTCCATGGCGTAGTCCAGGACGTCGCAAAGGCTTCGCGCCGCTTCCGCCAGAGCCTTGGGCTCGATAGGCGCGCAAGCGTCGATGATCCTGCCCGAGAGGCGGTAGAGCTCGGCCATGTCGCGCGATTCGCGATCGACGACCTTCGCGCCGAATTCGCTTTCCATCCGGGCGATGCATTCGGCGACCGCCGCCAGACAGGCCTCGGCGAGCGTCGCCAGCCCCGCGTCGGCGTCGGCGACGGCCTCGTCGATGCGTTTGCCGCCGCCACTGAACAGCGCCGCGCGAAGGCGGTTGGGGATCTTGAACTTGCGGACAACGGTCATACCGTCACCTTCTGAGGCTTCATGACGGAGTCGATCTCGTCCTGGGACATGTTGGGTTCGACGGCGGCGCCGATCTCATCGTTGAGGTCGCCGGACCGGCGGCCCGGCATCCCCGCCGGAGGGCCCTGCCGCTTGAAGCGCCGATCGGGTCCGACATACGAGTCGCAGTCGATGCCCATGCGATCCTCGCGGGCGACCCACAGGATACGATCCATGATCGTCTTGGGCGTGATCGGCTTGGCGATGATGTAGTTGGCGCCGCAGTCGCGGGCCTTGAGCACGTCCCGCCTCGGCGTGTGGCCGGTCACCACGATCACCGGCACGAAGCGATTTTCGTCCGGGGCCTCCCGGCGGATCCAGCGGGTCAGGTCGTAGCCGTCGATGGTCGGCATCATGGCGTCGGTGATGACCATGTCGACCTGGCCGTCGCTGATCACCTTGCGGGCCTCGTCCGCCGACAGGCAGCGGTTGACCTTCTTGACGCCAAAGCCGCTGATCACCTGGATCATGATGTCGAGCGCCTGCTGGTTGTCGTCGACGACGACGATTGTCAGATCCTCGAAGTTGACCTTTGCCCAGGGGGGCTTCGGCGGGCTGGAAGACATCCTTGCGGGACCGTGACTGTTCTTTCGTGCAGGAAAGGACCTTGCACCTGAACTCGTTCACGGATTGTCACCACGGCTGTGGCGAAGCGCCGCGGACCGGCGTTCGCTTGCGTGCCGCGGCAGGCGGGCTACAGGGAGGAATGATCCAGACCTGCGACTACATCGTCGTCGGCGCCGGCTCGGCCGGTTGCGTGCTGGCCAACCGGCTCTCGGCCGACCCACGCCACAAGGTGCTGGTGCTTGAGGCCGGCGGGCAGGACGACTGGATCTGGTTCCACATCCCTGTCGGGTATCTGTTCTCGATCGGCAATCCACGCGCCGACTGGATGTACGAGACGGCCCCCTCGCCCGGCCTGAATGGCCGCAGCCTGAGGTATCCGCGCGGCAAGGTGATCGGCGGCTCCTCGGCGATCAACGCCATGATCTACATGCGCGGCCAGGCGGCGGACTATGACGGCTGGCGCCATCTCGGCCTGAACGGCTGGGGGTGGGACGATGTCCTGCCGCTGTTCCTGGCCCAGGAAGACCATATCGCGCCGCCGGGTGAGCACCATCGATCCGGCGGCGAATGGAGGGTCGAGTATCCCCGCATGCGCTGGCGGGTGCTGGACGCCTTCGCCGAGGCGGCGGCGCTGGAGGGCATCCCCACGGTCCCGGACTTCAATGGCGGCGACAATCACGGCGCCGGCTACTTCCAGGTCAATCAGCGCGGCGGACTTCGCTGGAGCGCGGCGCGGGGGTTTCTCAAGCCGGTGCTCGGGCGACGCAACCTGCGGCTGGAGACCGGGGTGCGTGTGACCCGGGTCCTGGTCGAGGGCTGCCGGGCGGTCGGCGTCGAATGGACGAAAGGCGGCCAGACTTTCTCGGCCCGGGCTTCGGGCGAGGTCGTGCTGGCGGCCGGGGCCGTGGGCACGCCTCATCTTCTCGAGCATTCCGGCATCGGCGACGGCGGCCGACTTCAGGCCCTGGGGATCGATCCTGTCCGGCATCTCCCCGGGGTCGGGGAGAATCTGCAGGATCACCTGCAGATCCGGCCCATCTACCGCGTCAGCGGCGTGCCGACGATGAACGCCCTCTACGCCTCGCTGTGGCGTCGACCGCTCATGGCGCTGGAGTACGCCGCCTTCCAGCGCGGCCCGATGTCGATGGCCCCGTCACAGATGGGCGCCTTCGCCCGATCCTCGCCCGACCAGACGACGGCGAACCTGCAGTTCCACGTCCAGCCGCTGTCGCTGGACCGCTTCGGCGAGCCGTTGCACCCGTTCCCGGCCATCACCATCAGTGTCTGCAACCTGCGGCCGGCCAGCCGCGGCTCGATCCATGCGGTGAGCGCTGATCCGCTCGCCGCGCCGTGCATCGCGCCGAACTACCTGTCCACGCCGGACGATGAGCAGGTCGCGGTCGACTCGCTGCGGCTGGTCCGCCGCATCGTCGGGCAGGCGCCCCTGGCCCGCTATCGGCCGGAAGAGATCAATCCCGGTCCGACGGTTGACGACGACGCGGGTCTGCTGGCCGCCGCCCGCGACCTCGGGACGACGATCTTCCATCCCGTCGGGACGGCAAGGATGGGCCTGGCCGCTGATCCGGCGGCCGTCGTCGACGCGCGGTTGCGCGTCTTCGGCATCGAGGGCCTGCGCATCGCCGACGCGTCGGTGATGCCGACGATCACCTCGGGCAACACCAACTCGCCGACCATGATGATCGCCGAAAAGGCCGCCCGGATGATCCTCGAGGACCGTCGCTAGCCTGTACCGGGCGTGACGAACAGGCAGGGGCCCTGCGTCGCCCACAGGGCCTGGCACCGGGCCTGGAAACTTGACGCCGCGGGGGCGACGCCGCGGTCGATCCATCCCTCCAGCGCGTCCAGGACGGTCATGTAGCCGGCGTCGGACAGTTTGCTGTGGTCCGCTTCATCCGTCGCCGCCTGGACCAGCAGTGAGGACCGGCTGGCCGCGGTGACCGTCTCCGCATAGAGCGCCTCGAGGTCGAAGCTCACGGTCGGATCATGAAGCGCGTGAAGGGTCAGGACCGGCCGTTCGATCCGACCGGTCAGGTCCGCGTCATGGGCCAGCAGCGCGACGCCCTTGGGATCGGCGGTGAACCGCTCCACGCCGGCGTTCAGAGCCGCGTCGTCGGCCGAGCCGCTGTAGACCGTCGTGCTGTTGTCGAACGGGTTGCGCCCCTCAAGCCGTAGCTGAACCATGTCCTGGAACAGGAAGGTGGCCCAGGCCATGTGGCTGATCAGCTGCGCCTCGGCCACGCCGGTCACCGCCAGGATGTCGCGAAGCCGGGCGGCCTGTTCCGGGCTCCGCCGCGCGGCGGGAAGGTGCACCCCGGTGCAGGTCTCGATCCGGCGTCTCAGGTCGGCCCGCGTCATCGGGCTGTCGCGCGGCAGACCCTGCCACACCGGGTAGGCCGGTTCACCCGGGGCCGGGTGATTGGCGCAGTAGTACTGGTAGACCGCCCGCAGATCCGCCCGGAACCCGTAGGCGCGGGTCCCGCCGGAGACGATGCCGTTGGTGATCAGGACGCCGTCATAGTTCCACCCGGCCGAAGCGTCGCCGATGTAGAGCTCGGCGGCCTTGGCCGCGACATTGCCGCCCCAGGACTGACCGTGAAGCAGGGTGCGTTCCGGACGGCCATACAGCGACCAGAAGATCCGGCGGCTGTTGTCGGTGTCCTCGGCCGCCATCCGGACGCC
Organism: Caulobacter sp.; assembly: GCA_044361705.1. Classification (GTDB taxonomy): domain Bacteria; phylum Pseudomonadota; class Alphaproteobacteria; order Caulobacterales; family Caulobacteraceae; genus Caulobacter. The sequence goes on along the minus strand of JBIKII010000002.1, from coordinate 32,503 downwards.
GTAGCCGCCGCGGCGGTAGGTTGACCCGATCCAGGCGTAGCCGTGGCGGACCATGACCGAGAAGCGGTCGAGGTCCTCGAGCGGATCGGACGCTTCGGGCGTTCCGGTGCGCGGTCCGCCGTGGGCATGGACGATCAGGCGGCGGTTCCAGTTGGGCGGGATCGCGGCGACGTACCAGGCCCCGTTGGCGTCCTGGCCCGAGACACAGCGCGTCCCCTTGCCGACCGAGGCCGGACAGTCGATCGGCTTCGGCTTCGCCCCGGACAGGCCAGCCATGCTGGAGGCCGGCGCCAGAAGCAGGGCGGACAGGAGCAGGGCCAGACGCATCACGGTTTGCTTCCAGGCGAACGGCGCGGGCGAAGGGGCCCGCGCCGGTTACGGTTCAGAAGGTCTTGGAGATGTTGACATACCACGAGCGGCCGTAGGGCCGGTGGATCGACCCCAGATAGCCGCCGTCGGCCAGGGGCGGGCCCTCATCGGTCAGATCCCGCACGCCGAGCCGCACAGCGGTTCCCGACGCGATCCCGGCGTCCTCGAACTCGTACTGGCCGTAGAGATTTGTGACCAGCTGAGCCTCGACCACCCAGGGCTTGGCCGTGGTGGCGCTGAGCTGGCCGTTCTGCCCGATCACCCAGCCCGTGGCGCTGAGCAGGCTGGTCTGCTCGATCTCGCTGACGTACTGGGTGGACAGGCCCATGCGCCACGGTCCCTTGCGCCAGGTGAAGGTCGTGCTGATCTTCCATTCCGGCCGGCCGTTCTGGGCGATCAGCTGGCTGGAATCGGGCAGGGCGGTCAGCGGGTCGATGACGCCGGCCTCCCGAGCGGCGTAGAGCGTGTCGATGATGTCGCCCGGCTCCCGCGAGTAGGTGAGCAACTGCGAGGCGTTGGCGCGGAAGATGAAGGTCCCCCAGGCCGTGCGCCGCTTTTCCCAGGAGAAGCCGAAGTCCATCCCCTCCACCGTCTGGGGCAGCAGATTGATGAAGCGGTCGTTGATCGCGGTCACGTCCCCGACGGGGGCGAGGCCGCTGCCGGCGAACAGCGTCACGTCATCGGCGTCCGGCGCGGCGCGCACGACGTTGGAGTTGGACCCGCCCTGGATGCGGTTCAGATAGTCCAGCGTCAGGGCCGCCTGGGCGCCCAGCAGGCCGACGATCTGCTCCTGTTCGATGGACCAACGGTCGACCGTGAAGGTGAAGTCTCCCCAGGATTCCGGCAGGAAGCGGGGCTCGAACACCACGCCGAAGGAGCGGTTGGTGCTTTCTTCGGGCTTCAGATCGGGATTGCCGGCGACCAGCAGAGACGTGCTGGCGCCCTGGGTGCACTGGGCCATCGAGGTGATGGTCCCGGCGCGAAGGGCCGGCTCGCAGCGGAAGTAGTCGGTGCCGCTGGCGAGGCGGGCGTACTGCGTGGCGTTGACCTGCTCCAGGTTGGGCGCCCGGAAGCCCTGCGAGTAAGAGCCGCGGAAGCGCAGGCCGTCGAACACGTCCCAGGCCATGGCGATCTTCGGCTTGGCTACCGAACCGAAGTCCGAATACTCCTCGAAACGTCCGGCGATCTGCATGTCCAGGCTGCGGACAAGCGGGATATTCATCTCGGGCGAGACGACCGGGACAGCAAACTCGAGGAAGGCCCCGGCGACCGTGCGCTTGCCGCGGGTGTCCGGGTTGGGACTGACGGCCGCGACGTTGGAAAGGCTGATCTCTCCACTGACCGAATCCACGAAGGTGATGGTCCCGTCTAGGTTCTCGTCGCGGTCGTCGTACTGGGTCTCGCGCCGGAACTCGGCGCCGAACGCAACGCCGACGGGACCGCCGGGAAGCTCGAAGAGGTCATTGCGCGACATCTTGAAGTCGGCGAGGGCGAGGGTGGTCTTCGAAAACCGCCTCATATCGAAGGTGATGGCGTCGATGGCGGCCTGGGACGACGGCGAGCAGTCCCCGACGCTCGTCGTAGCGATGCAGCCGCCGCTGAACGGATTGTAGGCGTCGGGCGTCGACAGCGCGAGCTGGGCCTGAAGGGCGGTCCTGTCAATGTTGGGCGACAGATCCTCGGCCTCGGCTTCGGAGTAGAGCAGCGCTGTTTCCCAGTCGAACCCGCGCCATTCGCCCCGAAGTCCGCCCAGGAAGCGGGACTGGAAGTTCTTGACGGTGACGTCCTGGAAGCCGGCATCGACGAAGCGATAGCTGGTCAGCAGAATGGGAAGGCCCGCGGCGGAAACGTTGGTCAGGCCCGCCAGCCGGTTCGGATTGGCCGCCCCGCCCGCGAAGGTCACCGGACCAAACGGATTCCAGTAGTTGCTGGCCGGAATCCAGATCCGGTTCAGGTTCACGACCGGCGGCTGCACAGCCCGGCTCTCGGCCCCGTAGAAGCCGACCTCGCCGAACGCGGTGATCGTCGGGGTCAGTTCATAATGTCCGGTGAGGTAGATGTTGGTCCGCTCGAGGTCCGACCGGATGGTCGTTCCGTCCCGGGTGTCGTAGCGCAGTTCCCGGATGTCGCTGTTGAAGGACCCGGCTCCCTGCACCAGGCAGAGGCCGTTGTTGAGGTTGACCGCCACCGTCGCCCCGCAGCCGAAGCTTTGGGGCTGAATGCGGAAGGCGCCCGCCGACGTGGCGAGGACGGCGGCGCCTACGCGCGGGCGCAGGGCGGTCGTGCTGCCCGGCGTGCTCAGCCGGGCCCAGGGCGTGTTCGACGAGCGGCCGTCCGGCACCGTCGAGGTCTCGAATCCGGGCTGGTTGGCGAAGAAGGGCCGCATATCGTCGCTGCGGGTGAAGTCCTGGTCTTCGGCCTTCAGCGCTGTGCGATCGCTGTAGCTGGCGAACAGCGAGATGTTGCCGCGGTCGAAGTTCTTGCCGGCGAAGATGCCGGCCTCGAACTCACGCAGGCTGGTGCCTTCGGCGCCGCTGTACTGCGCCTCGACCTCAACGCCGTCGAAATCCTTGCGAAGGACCGTATTGACCACGCCCGCAACGGCGTCGGCGCCATAGATGGCCGCGGCGCCGTCAAGCAGCACTTCGAGGCGTTCCAGGCCGGACACCGGAATGGCGTTCGAGTTGTAGCTGAGCACTGGCACGGTGCCGGTGTCGGAGGTGCCCTGGCTGGTCGGATGCTGCACCAGGCGGCGGCCGTTAAGCAGCACCAGGGTGTTGCCGACGCCCAGCGAGCGCAGGTTCACGGAGTTGACGTCGCCGCGCGCCGAGTTGCTGGTCTGGGGGTTGTTGGCAGGGTCGAACAGGACATCGCCCATCTGCGGGATGGACCGCATCAGGTCGTCGCCCGACAGGGCGCCGACGGCGTCGATCTGGTCCTCGTCGAAGACCACGACCGGCAGGGCGGCGGTCGTCGAGGCCCCCCGGATCTGCGACCCGACCACGACCAGTTCCTCGACCTCGGTCGCCTGGCCGGTCGACACCGGGGCGTCCGGCGCGCTCTGGGCGGCCGCTACGCCGGCGGAGGACAGGATCGCCAGCACGGCGGCGCCGCCCAGCAGCGTGGTGCGATGGATGTCTCTCATGGTCTCGTCCTCCCTTTTCGCCCCGGCCGTTCAGTCGGCCGTTAAGGCGTCCTTGTCCCCCGGCCCCGCCGCCGGATCCGGCGGCGCGGCCAATGCTTTCGGTCCGGACCTGAGCGCCGTCTGCAGCATCTCGTGGTCCAGTTGTCCTTCCCATCGCGCAACCACCAGGGTCGCCACGGCGTTGCCGACGAAGTTGGTCAGGGCCCGACACTCGCTCATGAAGCGGTCGATGCCGAGGATCAGCGCCATGCCGGCCAGCGGCACGCTGGGCACGACGGCGAGCGTCGCCGCCAGGGTGATGAAGCCCGCTCCGGTGATGCCGGCGGCGCCCTTGGAGCTCAGCATGGCGACCAGCAGCAGCAGGACCTGGTCCTGCAGGCTCAGCTCGATGTTCATGGCCTGGGCGATGAACAGCGCCGCCATCGTCATGTAGATGTTGGTGCCGTCGAGGTTGAAGGAGTAGCCGGTGGGCACGACCAGTCCGACCACCGCCTTGGGCGCGCCGGCCCGCTCAAGCTTCTCCATCAGGCTCGGCAGCGCCGCCTCCGAGGAGGAGGTGCCCAGCACCAGGAGCAGCTCTTCCTTCAGGTAGGCCACCAGCCGGAAGATCGAGAAGCCGTTGACCCAGGCGACCAGGCCCAGGATGCCGAACACGAAGACCAGGGACGTCAGGTAGAAGGTGGCGATCAGCGCCGCCAGGTTGGCGATGGCGCCGAGGCCATAGGCCCCGATGGTGAAGGCGAAGGCGCCGAACGCGCCGACCGGCGCCGCCTTCATCAGGATCGCCACCAGCTTGAAGACGATCTGGCTCAGGGATTCCAGGGCGCGCTGCACCGGCGCGGCGGCGTCCCCGACGATCGCCATGGCGATGCCGAACAGGATGGAGACGAACAGCACCTGCAGGATGTTGCCTTCGACGAAGGCGCTGACGAGGGTGCCGGGAATGATGCCGGTCAGGAAGCCGACGATGGTGCTCTCATGCGCCGCCGCGGCGTACTGGCTGACCGCGCCGGCGTTCAGGGTCGCCGGATCGATGTTCAGCCCGCGGCCCGGCTGGACCACGTTGGCGATGACCAGGCCGATGATCAGGGCCAGGGTCGAGAAGACGAGGAAGTAGGCGAAGGCCTTGGCCGCGACCCGGCCGATCTGCTTCAGATCCCGCATGCCGGCGATGCCGGTGGTGATGGTCATGAAGATTACCGGCGCGATGATCATCTTCACCAGCTTGATGAAGGCGTCACCCAGCGGCTTCAGGCTCTCGCCGAGGTCGGGCCAGAAGTGTCCGATCGCGCCGCCGGCGATGATCGCCACCAGCACGATAAAGTAGAGGCTGCGATAGAAGGGGTGGCGGACGATCGGCGCGCCGGCGCTGGCGACAGCTGGATGCATCACGCGACCTCCCCTTGGAGCCTTGGCCGGCTCCGGTCTTGATCGCGCTCTGACCGGCGCGATTGAGCCAAGTATCGAGCCGCTCTAGAGACGGGGCCAAGCGGTTTCAGTCGCCGTTCAACGCGTTGAGTTAAAACAGGAAAATCTTTGATCGCCTGCCTCCGCGGTCTGATTTGTGCGGATTCATGCACAGGATGGATCGACATTTGTGCGGAAGTTCGCATAGTTGCCGAATGCGCCTGCCCACATCAAACGCGGCCCAGTGGCGCCTCTTCGTGGCTGTCTGGCTGGTGATCGCCGTCATCGCCGTGGCGGCGAGCGGGGCGTTCGCCCGTCGGGACGCGATGGCGTCCGCCGGGCGGCAGGCGACCACGGCCAGCGCGCTCCACGCCGCCGTTCTTCGCAGCGAACTGGAACGCCATCGCTCGCTGCCGATGGTTCTGGCGCAGGATCCCGATCTGGTCAGACTGCTGGCCCGGCCGGACGCGGAGGTGGCCGGCCGCCTGAACCTCAAGTTCGAAGCCCTGGCCCGGGACGTCCGCGCCGCGGCTATCTACGCCCTCGATGCGAACGGCAGGACACTGGCCGCCAGCAACTGGAGACTGCCGACCAGCTTCGTCGGTTCGAACTACCGGTTCCGCCCCTACTATTTCGAGGCCATGCGGGACGGGCAGGCCACCTTCTTCGCCCTCGGAACAGTGAGCGGCCGGCCGGGTCTCTACCTGTCGCGGCGGGTGGACGACCCTTCGGGCCGGCCGCTTGGCGTGATCGTCGCCAAGGTGGAGTTCGACAGTCTTGAGGCGGAGTGGCGGGCCTCGGGCGAGCCGACCTATGTCACCGATCCCGACGGGGTCGTGGTGGTGACGACCGTTCCGGCGTGGCGGTTCCGCACCACCGGACCGCTGTCGCCTGACCAGCGCCGCCGGTTCGCGGCGACCCAGACCGCGGGCGCCATCGTCCCCAGTTCCCTGCCGTTCGTCGCGGAGACCGGAGCCACGGTCCGCATCACCTCGGACGCTCCGCCCGATCTCTATGCCGTGGCCTCCGATGCGATCCCCGACATCGGATGGCGGCTGACCCTGCTGGCGCCGGCCGGGCAGGCCGTCGACCGGGCGGTGGCCGGGGCCCGCTGGCTCGCCGCCCTCAGCATCGCCCTGTTGGCGGCCCTGAGCGGCATCCTGCTGCGCCGCCGCCAGCGGGCGGCCGCGCAGGCCGTCGAGGCCGAGCAGGGGCGTCTTGAGCTGGAGCGCCAGATCGGTCTTCGGACCGCCGAGCTGCGCTCGACCAACGCGCTGCTGAGCCGCGAGATCGACGAGAGGCAACGTCTGGAGTCGGTGCGGCAGGATCTCCAGGATGAACTGATCCAGGCCAACAAGCTGGCCACTCTCGGTCAGATCGCCGCCGGGGTGGCCCATGAGATCAACCAGCCCATCGCCGCGATCAGGACCCATGCCGACAGCGCGTCCCTGCAGCTGCGGCGGGAGGACAGCGCCGGCGCGCTCCGCTCCCTGTCGAACATTGATCGCCTGACCGAACGGGTCGGGGTCATTACCGATGAGCTGCGGGCGTTCTCGCGGAAGACCCGGTCCGAGACCGTCGCGGTCGGTGTCGACGGGGCCATCGACGGCGCGATCCTGCTCGTCGCCGGCAGGCTCAGGGAGAACGGGATCACCCTGGAGCGTCGACGGGCGACGGCGGGACTGGCGGTACTCGCCGAGCGCAACCGGCTCGAGCAGGTGGTGCTGAACATCCTGCAGAACGCGATCGAGGCGCTGGATGGAACGCCAGACCCGGCCATCACCCTTGGCGTCAATGTGAAGGGCAAGCAGGTCAGCATCCACGTGACGGACAACGGGCCCGGCGTCGCCCCCGAGGTCGCGGCCCGGCTCTTCACGCCGTTCACGACCAGCAAGCGTGACGGCATGGGCCTGGGTCTCGTCATCAGCCGCGACATCGTGGCGACCTTCGGGGGCGAACTGTCGCTTGAACCCTCGCCCCGCGGTGCGCGGTTCGTCATCAGGCTGGCGAGGGCGCCATGAGCTTTGAGGTCCTCAGCCGGGTCGCCCTGGTCGACGACGACGACGCGTTCAGAGCCGCGTTGGCGGAGCGGCTGGAGCTGGACGGGCTGGCCGTCGCGTCCTACGCCTCGGCCGAGGCGGCGCTCAGGACGATCACCGATCGCTTCGACGGGGTGGTGGTCACCGATCTGCGCATGCCCGGCATGGACGGCCGGCAACTGGTCGAGCGCCTGAGCGCCATCGATCCCGACATCCCCGTCGTGATGATGACCGGGCATGGCGACATCAGCGAGGCCGTCGACGCGATGAAGCGCGGCGCCTACGACTTCCTCGCCAAGCCCTTCGCGCCGGAACGTCTGGTCGAGACCCTCGGTCGCGCCCTGGAGAAGCGCGCGCTGGTGCTCGACAACCGCAGGCTGGCCGCGCTCGCCGCCGACGACGAGGGGTCGATCCCCCTGAGCGGCTCCAGCCGCTCGGCCGAGGCGCTCCGCGGTGCGATCCAGCGGCTCGCCGACGCCGAGGTGGATGTCCTGATCGAGGGCGAGACCGGCTCCGGCAAGGAGGCCGTGGCCCGCGCCATCCACAACGCCGGACGCCGCCGCCTGCGCCCCTTCGTGGCGGTCTCCTGCGCGGCGCTGCCGGAGAGCGGGCTGGAGAGTCTGCTGATGGGGGATGTCACCGGCGGCGCCGGCGCGTTCCGGCGCCGGGAAGGCCAGATCGAGCAGTCCAGCCGCGGCACCCTGTTCCTGGACGAAATCGATCTGGCGCCGCGCGCGGCTCAGCTCCTGCTCCTGCGGGTCCTGGAAGAACGCGAGGTGCTGCCCGTCGGCGCGATGGAGCCGCACGCGCTGGATCTCCGTATCCTCGCCTCGACGAAGGGCGATCCCGCCGAAGCCGTGGCGCGCGGCGCCCTGCGGGAGGACCTCTATTACCGCCTCAATGTCATCCGCCTGAGGACGCCCCCCCTACGGGAGCGGCGCGAGGATGTGCCGTTGTTGTTCGCCCGCTTCCTCAGCCGGGCGGCTGGCCGTCTGGGCCGCGATATCCCCAAGGTGGATCACGCCGTCCGCCGGCGCCTGCTCGAGCATGACTGGCCGGGCAACCTTCGCGAGCTCGCCAACTACGCCAGCCAGGTCGCCGTGGGCCTCGCTCCCCCGGAATCCGAAACGCGCCCGGACGCCGGACTGGTCCAGCGTGTCCAGGCGTACGAGGCCGAACTGATCCGGGAGTCCCTGGCTCGCCACCAGGGCGATATCCGCCAGGTCACCGCGGACCTGAAGCTTCCGCGAAAGACGCTTTACGACAAGATGGCCCGCCACGGCCTGGTCCCGGCGCAACATCGCCGACGATAGCCGGCCGGGCCGCGGCTGGCCCGGCAAGAGCGGACCGTCCGTGGCGGCTACCGGGTCAGTTCGCGAAGGATTCCCGGGCTTTTCAGGCAGCCCCGCCGGTCAGAGACCCATGAGCGAGGCGGATGGCGGTGGAAGGGCGCCTGATGGCGAACTCTCGCCAAGCCGAGCGTCTGTAGTTGAGCAACTATCCAAATGAGGGGGCAGTGCGTCGCGGTCATCAGGTCGTTACTGCCGCAATCCGGGCAGGAGGCGCACGGCGAAGCCTCGACTGAAACGAACGGCCAAGGCGATCAACAATAAAGGTACTAAGCCAATCAGCGCTATCCACGGAGGAACGCCCGGCCACATGCGCGCGACCCCCAAAGTCGCGAAACACCACCCCATGCCGAAAAGAACGAGGGCGTAATAGAGCGCCACCCTCCGGACCATCATATAGGATCGGCCACTTCAAGGGGGTCAGACCAGGCTGAACTCAGCTTTCCTGGGCCGTCCCAGTCGGGGAGGCCGAGGGGGTCAGTCCCGCTCTATTCCCACTCCCGCCGCCGCGCCCGCCAGCACCTGCGGGATCTGCTCGGCGAGGATGTCGAAGGTCCGGCGGACCAGGGGATTTCCGCGGATCTCCCGGTGCACGGCTAGCCAGCAAGGCAGGGGCGGGATCGCCATACCGGGCAGGACCGGGACCACGCCGGGCAGCCAGGGCAGGTTGTAGGCGGCGATGAAGCCGACGCCGGCGCCCGCCGCTACCAGCCGGCCATAGGCGAGTTGGTCGTCCGTTCGCACGGTGAATTGCTCCCGGCCGATGGGCAGGCCGGCCGACGCGAACCCCCGCACCAGGGCGTCGTCCCGGTCGTAGCCGACCAGCCGGTGGCGAAGGAGGTCGGCAGGTGTCTGCGGCGTCCCCGCCCGGGCCAGGTAGTCCACATGTGCGCAGGCGACGATTGGGATGTCCGCCAGCTTCCGCGCCACCAGGGAGCCCTGGGCCGGTCGCGCCATGCGCACGGCGATGTCGGCCTCTCGCCGCAGCAGGTTGGTGAGGGTGTTCGACGCCACCAGCTCGATCCGGATGCCGGGCTCCGTGGCCTGCAGTGCTGCGAGCACAGGCGGGAGGAGATAGCTGGCCGCTACCTGGCTGGTGGTGATCCTGACATCGCCGGTGGTCTCAGCGCGCGCGCGGGTGAGGCGGTGGCGCAGGCGCTCCGCCCCCTCCTGCATGGCCCTGGCGTCGTCGGCGATGGCCAGGGCGAGGGCCGTGGGCGCCGCGCCGCGCCCCGTGCGCTCGAAGAGGGGCGCGCCCAGTTGCGCCTCCAGCTGGGCCACCTGCCGTGACAGCGTGGGCTGGTGCGCGCCCATGCGCTTGGCGGCGGCGCTCATGCTGCCGGCGTCGAGCACGGCCAGGAAGCTCCGGACCAGGGTCCAGTCAAAGCCGTCGAGGCGGGGATCGGTCAGGGCTGAAGGCACGCTTTTCCGTATATCTCAGTTACCCACATCGCCAATAGCCGGATGGTCGGGACGGGCGCAGTCTGGCCTCTATCGGCCTCATACCTGGCCGCAAGAGGAGCTTCCCATGACCCGCCGCACCGTCCTCATCCTGGGCGCCAACGGCCGCTTCGGCGCCGCCGCCGTGAAGGCCTTCGCCGCCGCCGGCTGGCGGGTCCTGTCCCAGGCCCGCCGCCGCCAGCCGACCCTGCCGCCGGGTGCTGAGGCGCTGAACATCTCCCTGGGCGAGACGGAGGCCCTGGCCGCCGCCGCCGCAGGCGCCGAGGTCGTGCTCCACGCCGTCAACCCTGCCTACACCGACTGGGCGACCCAGGTCATGCCGCTGGGTCGCCAGGGCATGGATATGGCCGAGCGGCTCGGCGCCCTCTTCATGCTGCCGGGGAATGTCTACGGCTACGGCAAAGCCATGCCCGCCCTGCTGGCCGAGGACACGCCCGAGCGCCCGACGACCTCGAAGGGCCGGCTCCGGGTCGCGCTGGAGGGGGAGATGAGCGCCCGCGCCGAGGCCGGTCGCCTCCGCGCCGTCGTCCTGCGCGCCGGGGACTTCTACGGCTCGGGAGAGGGCTCCTGGCTCGACCTGTCGATCGTCAAGGACCTGGCGAAGGGCCGGCTGGTCTATCCCGGCCCCCTCGACCTGCCGCACGCCTGGGCCTACCTACCCGACCTCGCCCGGGCCTTCGTGGCGGTGGCCGAGCGATCCGTCCAGGACGGGGCGCCTGCCTTTGAGACCCTGAACTTCGCCGGCGACACCCTGACTGGCGCCCAACTGCTGGACCTGGTCGAGGCCGTTGCCGCCGATATCGGCGCAGCCCCCGCCGGGGGCTTCCGCCGGGGCGGCATGCCCTGGGGGGTGATCCGGATGATGGGCGTCTTCGTCCCCAATCTGAAGGCGGTGGCCGAGATGAGCTACCTCTGGCGGGTCCCTCACGCCCTGAGCGGCGCCCGGCTTGCCACCCGCGTGGGTGAACTTCCCGCGACCCCGCCCCGCCAAGCACTGGCCCAGGCCCTCCGCGACCTTGGCTTCGGCGCCCGCGCACCGGCGCACTGACGCGTTCGCCTGTTCCCTGACAGCCCGTCTCACAAGGCCAAGCCCATGTCCTCCCCAGACGCCTCCTCCCCGGCTCCCTCCCGCACGCTCTGGCTCTTCGCCGGAGGAGTCCTGCTACTGCAGGGCTTCAGCATCTTCGCGCCCTTGGCCGTGTTGGGCGCGGCGATCCAGTGGCCGGACAGCCTCGACTACCCGCCTGCCCGGATGCTGCCCCTGCTCCTCGAGCAGATGGATGCCGTGCGATTGGGCTACGGGCTCTACCTCGGCTACTCGCTGCTCTTCCTGGTGACCGGCGTCCTGACCGTGCGCCTCGCAGCCCGGCCGGGCCCGCTCGGAATTCTCGGCCTGGTCGCTCTGGGCGCCGCGGCGGCTTCGGCGCTGGCCCGGGCGATCGGCATTATCCGCTGGCTGACCGGTAGTTCCGCCCTTGCGGAGGCGTATTCCGCCCCCGGGCCTGTCGGCGGATGCCCGCACCGCGATCGAGGCGACGCAGGGCGCCATCAACTCCTGGGGCGGCGCCATCGGTGAGGCGCTGGGGGTTGCTGGCTTTGCGGCGATCTGGGCGATCTCGGCCAGCCTGCTGATCCTGCGCGACCGCCAGCTCCCGGCCTGGGCGGGTCTTGCAGGATTGGCGGCCGGCGCGGACTTCGGTCTGGACCTGACCTTCACGCCCACCCAGCCTCCGCTGCTGCAGGGACAGGCGGGCTTCAGCCGCAAGGGCCCCGGGGCGGGCCAGGCCAGCTACTACTACAGCCTGCCGCAGATGGCGGTGAGCGGAACAGTCACCCGGGACGGCAAGGCGCGGAAGGTCACCGGCCGGGCCTGGCTGGACCGCGAATGGTCCTCGACCCTGCTGGACCCCAAGGCCGTCGGCTGGGACTGGGCCGGGATCAACCTGCCCGACGGCGCGGCCCTGACCGCCTTCCAGGTCCGGGACGCCGCCGGAAATCCGGTCTGGGCCGGCGGATCCTGGCGACGGGCCGATGGCCGGCTGACCACGCTTGGCCCAGGCGATGTCACGTTCCAGGCCCTGAGGCGCTGGCGATCACCCCGCACCAAGGCGCTCTATCCGGTGGAACAGGCGATCACGGTGCAGCTGCCGGAGGGCGAGCGCACCCTGACCCTCAAGCCGCTGTTCGACGATCAGGAGCTGGACAGCCGAGCCGGCGGCGGCCCGGTCTACTGGGAAGGCGCGGTGTCTGACGGCGCGGCCCGGGGCTATCTGGAGCTGACCGGATACTTCGAGAAAATGAGCCTTTGACGGATCAGCTCTGGTTCAGGGCAAGGTCGATCCGAAGGTTTAGGGCCCGGCGCCGCATGAAGCGCCTTCGCCGCGACTGGCCGGCGTTGGGTGCGGTCTCGCGTCGAACACTCTGCGCCAAGAGGGGCTTGGTGATGAGCACACAGGCACACAACAGGCAGCCGGCGTCAGGCGGTCAGCTTGTCGGGTCCGTCGACAGCATCGTCGCGCGGCCGACTTGCCAGCTGCGGACTTTTGTGCACCGTTAGCGTGTCGAGAGATCAGGTTCAGCTATGCGCACCCCGCATCAGATTCTCGTGCGTCGGTCAGTTCAGTACCATCTGAAAGACTGGTTCAACGAGTGACGCCCCGCCAGCCGCCCAGCGGTCGGCCATAGGCTCGCGCCCTCAGGGCGCCTTCGGATTCTGACAGTCTGCCCCTGTGCCCTCGCCTGCCGCGAGGCCCTGGCATCCGTGTCGCGTCCAGCCAAACACCGCTCCTCGCCATCGACATAGCGCCGCGCGCGGGCCGGGACCCATCGCGCGGCTTCAGGGGATTATTCAATGACCTTCCAACGCAACGACCTGAGCCGTGTGCTCGGGGCGATACTGGTGCTCGGCCTGCCGCAGGCCGCCCTGGCCCAGGACGACAAGCCGGCGATTCCGCCCGCCGCCCAGGACGAACCGCAAACGATCGAAGCCATCACCGTGACCGGCACCCGGATCCAGGGCCTTGATCTGAAAGGCGCGGTCCAGGCCTTCCAGGTCGACCGTGAACTGATTGACGAGTCGGGCGCGACCTCGGTCGTCGAGCTGTTCAACCAGCTGCCGATCGCCGCCGGCGGCGGCGGCACCTTCTCGACGGCCAGCGCGGGCGCGCTGTCGAGCGACACGCCTGTCGGCGCCTCGGGTGTCTCGCTCCGGGGCCTGGGGACCAGCGCCACCCTGACCCTGATCAACGGCCGTCGCGCATCGATCAGCGCCTTCGCCCGGGGACAGGAGTCGTTCATCGACGCCAGCGCCATCCCGTTGGCTGCGCTCGAGCGGGTAGAGGTTCTGCCGAACGGCGCCTCGGCGCTCTACGGCGCCGACGCGGTGGCCGGTGTCGTCAACTATGTCCTGCGCAAGGACTTCGAGGGCCTGGAAGCGTCGCTGTCCTATGGCGACTCGACGGAGAAGAGCGACGAGGGTCGGGTCAATCTCAACCTCGTCGCCGGCAAGGCGTTCGGCGATCACCAGGTGACCGTCGTTCTCGACTACTTCAAGCGCAACGCCTTCTATCTGCGGGATCGCGAGGCTTCCCGCGACTCGGTCCGGCCCAGCCAGCAGGGCTTCTTCCCCAGCTTCAACGATCTCTTCCTGATGACCGACGACCAGACCGAAGGGCCTGGCGGAAGCGGTTGCGCGAGCGTGGACTTCAAGATCGGGAACCTGGGCGAGTACTGCCAGGTCAACACGAACCGCTACGTCTCCTCGCAGGATGAGCAGGAAAGCATCGGCGGGCTGATCTCGCACAGCTACGACTTCGGCGACGGCGCCTCCTGGTACAACGAACTGCTGTTCCAGTCGTCCAGCGCTCAGGGCACGAGCTCGCCGGCGAACTTCTCGCGGGCGCCGATTGATCCGGCAAACCCCAACTGGCCAACGGCCCTCAAGAACGACATGATCGCCGAGGGCATGGTCGCCAACTTCGGCGCGTTTTCGGGCTTCCCGATCTTCGCCTGGGGCAAGCTGCTCAACTCCCGCGCCATCGAGGTGGAGTCGCGGTCCTATCGCTTCGTGTCCGGTTTGAAGGGCAACCTTGCTTCGGGCTGGGCCTATGACGCCGCCATCACCCTCGGCGGAAATGACCGCACGCAAGAGGGCCTTACCGGTCTCTATCGCAACAAGGCGTTCTACGACGCCAACCTCGGGAACCTGTGCTCGGACGGATCGGTGGTCCGGCGCTGGGACGTCAACCTGGCCCGGCCGACCGCGACCTATCGCGGCGCCACCTGCGAGGCCGCCGGAAAGACGACGCTCTGGTACAATCCGTTCGGCGGTCAGACCAACCAGCCGGCCGGGCTTGTCGATCTGCTGTCCACCAAGGCTCAGCGTGAAGGCCGGTCACGCGCCTACGCTATCGATGGCTCGCTGTCCGGAGACCTGTTCACCCTGGCGGGTCGTCAGGTGAAGGCGGCCTTCGGGGCGGAATATCGCCGCGAAACCCTTCGCGACACGCCGTCCGGCGACGCGGTGGCCACCACGACCAATCCCGAGCCGATCCTGGGCTTCTCGTCGACCAGCGCCAGGGCCGAGCGGGACCAGTGGGCGGTCTACGCCGAACTCTATGTCCCGCTGTCGGATCGCCTCGATCTGCAGCTGGCAGGCCGCTACGACCACTACGACGCGTTCGGCGGCGACTTCAATCCGAAGGTCTCGGCGCGCTTCCGGGCCAATGACGTCCTGACCTTCCGGGCGAACTGGTCGACGTCGTTCCGCGCCCCGTCCCTGGCGCAGAGCGGCGCCGGCGTGCTGTTGTCCAGCTACCGTGTGAACTGCCGCGTCACGCCGCAGGCCTGTAACGGCAATGCGGCGGCGACCGGTCAGGCCTTGCTGTCGGAAGATGTCGGCAACGCCGATCTCCAGGCCGAGAGCGCCGAGAGCTGGGGCGGCGGTATGCTGTTCGAGCCGACCCAGGATATCGAGGTGAAGCTGGACTACTGGAGCATCGAGCACCGCGATCTGGTGGGCATCGCCGAGGACGACTTTATCCGTCGCGCCCTGGCCGGCGCGTTTCCGGTGAGGGGGCCTGGTCTGCTTCCGACGGGCGTCGCGGGCGTCGAGGTTACCGGCGGGTTTGTCACCGACGCCCACTTCCAGATCACCAACCTCGGGTATCAGAAGACCAGCGGCATTGACTTCTCGTACACGCAGTACCTGCCGGAGACGGACCTCGGTCGGTTCACCGCGACCTTCGACGCCACCTATCTGATCGATTTCGATCGCAAGGCCTCTGTCGATGCGACGGTCGAGACCCTGGCGGGCGCATACCTCTATCCGCGCTTCCTGGCGAACGCCCGGATCCGCTGGCGCAAGGACGACTGGCGAGCCTCCCTGGGGGTCCGTTACGTCAGCAGCTACACGGACCAGCCCGACGCGCGCACCCTGGCGGCGGTCGGTATCGCGCCCAACACCAAGGTGACGGTGGACGCCTCCTTCACGCTGGACGGCAGCATCAGCTACGACTTCTCCGAGGACAGCTACATTCAACTGAATGTCCGCAACCTGCTCGACGAGACGCCGCCGCGGGTGCTGGGCTCCAGCGCCAATGTCGACCTTTATAATCATGACCTCATCGGGCGGTTCGCTACAGTCCGCCTGACGCATCGCTTCTAGCCCCCGGGCCCGGCGCGTGGCTTCGCAGCGCGGAGTCACGCGCCCTTTTCGAGATTTCCCATGTCGTCACCGACCCCAGATCCGCCGAACGAAGCGCCAGGCAAGAGCAAGCTTCCCGACACCTTCCTGATCCTGCTGTTCCTGGCCCTGGCGGCCTTCGCGAGCACCTGGATCTTCGAGCCCGGTCGTTTCGGCCTGAATGCCCAGGGACGCATAGATCCGGCTTCGTTCGAGCCCGGCGCGGCGCCGCTTCGTGCGCCGCTGTTTGGCCAGGACGGGGCGGTGGGCCTGCTGAACGTGCCGTTCGAAGGACTGGTCGCCGGCGACCGGGCCTCCACGACGGTCGGGCTGATGGCCTTCATCCTCGTGATCGGCGGCGTGTTCGGCGTCCTGATGCGCACCGGCTCGATCGACCGGGTGCTCACCGCCTTGATCGGTCCGCCGGAAAAGCTGGGGACCGCGCGCGGCGACCTCATCGTGATGGGCCTGTTCGTCGCCTTCTCATTGGCCGGCGCCGTCTTCGGCATGAGCGAGGAGGCGATCGCCATCAGCCTGATCCTGACGCCGATCCTGGTGCGCAGCGGCTATGACTCCATTACCGGCATGCTGACCTGCTACGTGGCGACCCAGATTGGATTCGCCACCTCCTGGATGAACCCGTTCGGCCTGGTGATCGCGCAAAGCATCTCGGGTTTGCCCACGCTTTCCGGCATGGGTCTGCGGCTCTTCATGTGGGTGGTGTTCACCTTGGTCGGAGTGGCCTATCTGGGCTGGTACGCCCGGCGTGTGCGGCGCGATCCGACACGCTCCATCGCCTTCCAGTCCGATGCGCGCTGGCGAGACACCGTGTCGGCCGGAGACACCGGGGCTTTCCGGGCCGGCGATCTTCTGGTGCTGACTCTTCTTCTGGCCACCGTGTTCTGGGTCGCCTGGGGCGTCATCGCCAAGGGCTACTATCTGGCGGAGATCGCGGCCCAGTTCTTCGCGATGGGTCTGGCCGTGGGCCTCGTCGCCTATGTTCTGAAGCTGGGACAGGCCGGCGCCAATGATCTGGTGCGGGCGTTCAGCGAGGGCGCCGCCCAGCTGGCGCCGGCCGCTCTGGTCGTCGGCATCGCCAAGGGCGTGCTGCTGATGATCGGCGGCGACAAGCCTGATCACTGGAGCCTTCTCAACAGTCTGCTGCACGCGATGGGCGGACTGACGGCTCTGCTGCCCGACTGGGCGACGGCTCTGGGCATGCTGGGCTTTCAGAGCTCGATCAACCTGGTGATCGTCTCGGGCTCGGGCCAGGCTGCTCTGACCATGCCTCTGATGGCGCCCTTGGCGGACCTGTCGGGCGTGTCGCGGCAGACGGCTGTGCTGGCGTTCCAGCTGGGTGACGGGCTGACCAACATCATCGCGCCGACCTCGGCCTCCCTGATGGGATGTCTGGCGGCGGGGCGGCTCGGCTTCTCCACCTGGCTTACGTTCATCTGGCGTCCGCTCGCGGGCTTCCTGCTGCTTGCGGCGGCCTTCGTTCTCCTCGCGCAGGGGCTGGGCTACCAATGAAGAGGCTCCTGATCGGACTTGGTCTCGCCGCGCTGGCGGCGGGACCGGCCGTGGCGGAGACCGGGCGCCTGGTGATAGCCGGTGGCGCAGTGGATCCGGCCAACGACGCTCTGTACGGCGCCTTTATCGCCGAGGCGGCGCGTCACGCCCCTGACCCTCGCACGCCCCGTTTCGTGATCGTGCCGGCCGGCTCCGCCGAGCCAGGCGGATCCGCGGAGGCCATGATCGGTCACCTCGTCCGCCGGGGCGTGCCGCGCGAGGCGATCACCGTCGCCGAGATCGCGATGGTTGATGATCCGGAGACGGGGGCGGTCGACGAGTCTCAATGGCGCGACGGGGCCTATGCGACCAGCGAGGTCGCCAAGCTCAGCGCGGCCGACGGCGTGTGGTTCGTCGGCGGCGATCAATCCCGGATCACCGCGACCCTGAAGACCCGGGACGGTGGCGACACCCCATTCCTGGCGCGGCTTCGCGCGCGATGGAGCGCCGGCGCGGCGATCGGCGGCACCAGCGCGGGCGCGGCCATGATGAGCCGACCGATGATCGTCGCCGGCGATAGTCCCGCCGCTGTCGTGTTGCCCCTGGGCGGGCCGGCGGGGCCTCTGGGCGAGCCGCTCTCCATGGGCGAAGGCCTTGGCTTTTTCGCGTTCGGGCTCGTCGACCAGCATTTCGACCGCCGCCAGCGCCTTGGACGTCTGGCGCGAGCGCTGGGCGCCCTCGCCCCCTCCGAACGGCTGGGCTTCGGGATCGACGAGAACACCGCCCTGGTGGTCGATCCGGACGGACGCGTGGCCCGCGTGGTCGGCGCCGGCGCGGTGACCGTGCTGGACGCCCGGGAGACAGAGCCGCCGGGGCATCAGCCCTTCGCCCTGCGGAGCGGGACGCTGACCATGCTTTCCGACGGCGACGCGATCGATCTTGTATCGCTGCGTGTGACGCCGTCTTCAGAGAAATCCCTCACCACGACGCCGCCGTCCAGGGGGGGCCGGCAGGAGGCGGTTCTGGCGCAAAAGCTGCTCGTGCTGCCGTCAGGCGCCGCTCACCGGGAGACCGTCCGGATCGGGGAGGAGGCTCTTGTCGACTTCAGTTTCACCCGAACCGCGAGCACCAGGGTGTTCGTCAGGCCGGAAGCACCTTACCGATCGGGCATTACGCTCATTGACGTGCAGGTCTCGATCACGTCGCACGTCCGACCCAAAGAACCGCAAGGCCGACCATGACCGATGTGCCCTATGTAATCGCTCTGCATGGCGGAGCGGGCGTGATCCCCGGGCGGGACTATGGTCGCGCGCTCGACCACCTTCGCGATCTCGCCGCGCGCATGTCATCTGAACTCGCAGTCGGGCTCGCCGCGATCGACGCGGTGGAGATCGCCGTGGCGGAAATGGAGGACAGTGGTCTCTTCGTCGCCGGGCGTGGCTCGGCCCCCAACGCCGCGGGCGTGGTCGAAATGGACGCCTCGATAATGGACGGCGCCCGCCACCGAGCCGGCGCGGTCTGCGCCCTGCAAGGCATCGCCAGTCCAGTGGGCGCGGCACGCCAGGTGCTCGAGGCTACGCCGCACGTTCTGCTGGCTGGAGAGGGGGCCGGTCTGTTCGCCCGTGAGCGAGGTCTGCCGCTGATCGGGGATCCGGCGAGCTTCTATCGCACGCCCGTCGGCCTGACCCAGGAAGATATCGACGCCGAGGCTGCCGCCCTGGCGCACGGCACGGTGGGCGCCGTGGCCCTTGATCGGCAGGGCGCCCTGGCTGCGGCGACCTCCACGGGCGGGGTCTTCGGCAAGCGACCCGGACGGGTTGGCGACACACCGCTGCCCGGCGCGGGCGTATGGGCTGATGGCGAGGTCGCCGTGTCCTGCACCGGCGTCGGCGAGTACTTCATCCTGGGCGCAACGGCCTACGATGTCACCGCCCGCCTTCGCTACGGCGGGCAATCGCTGGACGAGGCCTGTCAGGGCGCGATCGCCCGGATCGGCGAACTGGGCGGGGACGGCGGCCTCATCGCCGTGAACCGACAAGGCCGCGTCAGTTTCCAGTTCAATTCACCAGGCCTGAAGCGCGCGGTGGCCGGCGCCGGACAGGTCGCGATGGCGATGATCTAGGCGGTCACCGGGCCGTCTCCAGCAGGTTGTACGTCGCTCCAGGCCTCGCCCCGCGCGGTGAGCCAGTAAAGCACCGGTGTGGCGATGCGGCTGAGCAGGGTCGAGGAGATGAGCCCGCCGATGATGGCGATGGCCAGCGGGGAGTAGAGGCCGGAGCGTTCGAGCGCCAGGGGGATCAACCCGCCGATCGCCGTGACGCTGGTCAGCAGAACCGGCAGGAAGCGCACCTCGCCCGCCCGTTCGATGGCCTCGCGCAACGGCATGCCCTGGCGGCGAAGCTGTTCGGTGAAGTCGACCAGCAGGATCGAGTTTTTGATCTCGATGCCAATCAGGGCGATGATGCCGATCACCGCCGTGAACGACAGGGAATTGCCGGTCACCGCCAGGGCCGCCACCGCGCCGAACAGGCCCAGCGGGATGATCCCGGCCACGACCAGCGCGCTCTTGAACCGACCGAACTCCAGCACCAGCACCGCCAGGATGCCGAAGATGGCGATCATGATGGCCGCTCCCAATCCGGCGAAACTCTCGGACTGGGCCTCGGCCTGGCCCCCGAAGGAAAGCCGATAGCCGGGTGGCAGCTCCAGATCGTCCAGCCGCTCCCGGGCGGCGTCGGTCACGGCGGAGGTCAGTGCGCCGGATGCAACATAGGCTGTCACCGTCACGGTGCGCTCCCGGTCAAACCGGTCGATGCGGGCCGGGCTCACCGTCGGTCGCGGATCGGCCAGGGTCGATAGCGGCGTCGTCCCGCCGTCGGCGGTGGGGACGTAGATGGAGCCCAGGGCCGCCAGGTCGTTCCGGTCTGCGCCGGCGAGGCTGCGCATGGGCAGACGCACCCGGACGGCATAGTCATCGCCGTCATCGTCGCGGAAGCGCGCCGCCGCCTCGCCCGACAGCGCAAGACGCACGGTGCGACGGGCCACGCCTGGGGCGACCCCCAGGGCGGCGGCCTTGGCCTCGTCGAGACCGAGGTCGAGATCGGTGCGGTCAACCCGCAGGGGATTGTTGATGTCCCGGGCCCCGGGCGTGGCCTTCAGCGCCGTCTCGACCCGCGCCGCGGCGGCCTTCAGCACGCCAAGGTCCTCGCCGGTCAGACGCACGGCGATCGGCGCCTCGACCGGCGGTCCGTTCTCGAACAGAACCACCGTGATCCGGGCGCCCGGATAGCGCGCGAACGCTTCGCGCAGCTCTTCAATGACCTTTTCGCTGCGGCCGGGATGCCAGGCTTTCAGCCCGGCGTAGACTTCGGCGAAGCTGTTGCTGTGCTCGCGCTGCTGCTGATTGTAGAAGATCTGCGGATTGCCACGGCCGAGGTTGGCGGCGCGCCAGGCGACATCCGGCTGCCGGGCAAGGGTCCGGTCGACGAAACGCAGGGCCTGGTCGGTGCGGGCGAGGGCCGCGCCCTCGGGCAGCTCGATCCTGACCAGGAACTGCGGCGTCTCCGCAGGAGGAAACAGACTGGATCCGATGGCCCGCAGCATCGGAATTGCCGTCAGGCAGAGCGCCAGGATCAGCACGGTGGTGAGGATCGGCCGGGCGAGCCCCCAATGCAGAACAGGCGCATAGAACCTCTGGATGCCGCCGTTGACGGCCCGCAGAAGGGCGTTGCCCTCGGGGTCTTCGTGGCGCGACAGAACCCGGCTGGCCAGGAACGGAATTATCGTCAGGGCCACGACCAGCGAAGCCGCGACCGTCACCAGGACGGTCACTGGCAGTGAGCGAACGTAGGCGCCGGCGCCGCCGGGCAGGGCCATCAGCGGCAGGAAGGCCAGCATCAGGGCCGCCGTACAGCCAAGGACCGGCAAGCTGATCTGCCGGGCCCCGTTGACGGCGGCGCTGACCCGATCCTCCCCTTCGCGCATGCGGCGGGCGATGTTCTCGACGACCACGATGCTGTCATCAACCAGCAGCCCAAGGGACAGCACGAAGCCGGCGATCGACAGCTGGTTCAGGGTGAAGCCGAACGCCTGCAGCAGCGACAGCCCGATCAGCAGCGAGAGGGGAATCGACATCATCACCACCAGCCCGGCGCGCAGGCCCAGCGGCAGCAGGGTGATCAGCACCAGGCCCAGCGCTATGCCGAAATCGCGGAAGAGCTTCCCGAGGCGGTGATCGACATTCTCCGACTGGAAGAAGGCGCGCTCCAGCCGCACCCCGGCCGGCAAGATCCGCTCCTCTTCGTCAAGGGCGGCGCGCAACGCCTTGGTGATACGGCCGATATCCTCGCCGTCCTTCTGGGTGACCGTGACGAACACCGCCCGCTTGCCGTTGAATCGCGCCAGGTGGGTCGGCTCGTCCTGGGCCCAGGCCACCTCGGCCACGTCCCGAACCCGCACCACCTGTCCATCCTGGCTGCGGACCGTGGTGTCGGCCACCGCCTCCAGGCTGTTGAAGGCGCCGCCGGTCTTGACGTTGAAGCGACGGTCGCCGGCCTGCACCGCGCCGACCGGCGCCTCGGCGCCCTGGGCGCGCAAGGCGTCGGTTACCGCGGTGGCGGGAAGTCGCAGGGCCGCCAGCCGCGCCAGGTCCAGCGATACCCTGACCTCCGACGGCGGAACGCCCCAGTAGCGGGCCTGCCGAACGCCGGGCACCCGGGCCAGCCGCTCTCGCAGACGGTCTGCCGCCTTCTCGAGGCGGCGCATGGGCAGGGTTTCGCTAACCAGGGCGACCTGGACTATAGCCACCTCGGTGGTGCGGGCCCGTCGAACCTCCAGCCGGGCCAGCCCGTCAGGCAGGCTCCCGCGCAGGGCGTTCACCTCCCGGACCACCTCGTCGTACTTGCGCTCGGGGTCTGTGTCCCAGCCGAACTCGGTGACGATCACGGCGGCGCCGTCCTGGCTGGTCGACTCGATCGACGTGACCGAGTCCAGGCCGTCTATGGCCTCCTCGATCGGATCGGCGACCAGCCGTTCCATCTCCGCCGGCTCGGCGCCGGGCAGCACGGCCTGGACGATGACGAGGGGCAGCGGAAAATGCGGATCTTCGGAACGGGGCGTCGACAGGAAGGCGTTCACGCCGAGCGCCGCCAGCAAGGCGAACGCGACCAGCGTGAACTGCCAGCGGCGGACCGCGAAGCCGGCCGGATCGAAGCTCATCGGACCGCGCCCGCCATCGCCGCGGTGTCGGCGGTGCGCACGCGCTCGCCGTCGGACACGAAACCGGCGCCGGCGGTGACCACCCGGTCCGTGGGCGCCAGGCCACTGACCCGGGCGAAGTCGCCGTCGAAGCCGTGGAAGCGTACGGCGACGCGCCGCACGCGGTCACCCTGCAGGCGGAAGACGAACGCCTGGTCCCCCTGGGCTTCAAGGATCGCCTCGGCCGGCACGCTGAGCACCGCCGCTGGTTCAACCCGGGCGGCGCCGCCAGGAAGCGGTCCGAATCTGGCCTTGGCCGTCAGACCGCTGCGCATGTTCGGACGCGAGGGCGCCTCGACCTCGACGATTACGGCGCCGGTGCGTGGAGAGGCGGCCTGGCCGATCTTCACCACCCTGCCGATCAGGGCCTCGCCGGGCAGGCCGTCGACGGTGATCTCCACGGGTTGGCCATCAGCGATACGAACGAGGTCGCGGTCGGCCACGGGCACGCGCAGGACGAGCGGGCTGGCCAGATCGGCGATCCGGAGCACAGCCTGGCCGGGCTGCACGACTTCGCCCCGCTGGGCCATTCGCTCCAGCACCACGCCGCCGGCCGGCGCCGACAGGCTGGCCCATCGGCGGTCGAAGACAGCGGAGTCATAGGCGGCCTGGGCTGACTTCAGGGCGCTGCGGCGATCGTCGATGCGCTGCTGGCTGACATAGCCCTGTGAGAACAGGGTTTCGTCCCGGCGCAGGTCGCGACGGACCCGCTCAAGGTCGGCCTCGACCTGGGTCCGCCGGGCCTCGACGCCGGTCGGGTCAATGCGCGCAAGTGACTGGCCGGCGGCGACCGTATCACCCGCGTCGACCGCCAGGTCGGTGATCACGCCCGCGATCCGGAATGACAGGGTCATCTCCCGTCGCCGCGCCAGGTTCCCGGAGAGGATCAATCCTCCTTCAGCCGCGGGCGCGACTACCGCCGTCTCGACGACGGCGATCACCGGTTCCATCGGCGGCGCCTTGGCGGGCCCGCAGCTCGCCAGAAGTGCGGCCATCGGTCCGGCGATCAGGCCCGGCCAAGTCCTCCGCAACGGAACCTCCATGAAGCCCAGGGTCGTTGATCAGTGATAAGTGATCACTGATCAACGGGAGGCTTTTGTCAAGCGCCGGTCTGGGGTAAGCAATAGTGATGGCGATGACGGTACGATCCGTGCGCAAGGCCAAGGGCCATGGCGCCGAGCGGCGCCAGGAGATCCTGGACGCGGCCCTCATGCTGTTCGCCCAGCGCGGCATCCTGGCGGTGTCGACCCGCGATATCGCGGCGGCGACCGGCATCTCCCAGCCCGCGCTCTACGCCTACTTCGGCACCCGTGACGAGATAACGGCGGTTCTGTGCGAGCAGGCCTTCCTGGATCTGCGGACCCGAATGCTGGCCGCCGCGGACCACGAGCTGCCCACCCGGGCCAGCTTCATGAGAATGTGCCAAGTCTACATCGACTTCGGGCTGCAGCAGCCCGACGCCTATCGCGTCGCCTTCATGCTCGAAAAGGGCGGCTCCGAACCCCGGGAGACCAAGGCCCGCATCATCGCGGCGGGGGTGGAATCCTTCGAGTGCTTCCATGGCCAGGTCGCGCGGTTCGTCGCAGCCGGCATGACCCGGCCCGGCGAGGCCGTGTTGCTCAGCCAGTCCCTCTGGGCCGGTCTGCACGGCCTGGTCTCCCTGCTGATCGCCCGGCCCGGCTTCCCCTGGGCCGACCACCAGGTCCTGATCTCCCGCCATATCGCTGCCCTGGCCGACGGGGTGCTACTTCGCTGAGCCGGGCGAGCCGGCCTCACCTTCGGGGCGGTGGCCAGGTCAACCCCGAAGGCTCCGGTCGTGTCGGGACTTCCTGGCCGGAATCGCAAATGAAGGGTGATCGCGGCGACCAGCCTGACGACGCGCCTCTGGCGGCCAACCGGTCGAGCGGTCAGCGGGTTGGCAGGCTCGCCTCGACCATGGAGCGCACCCGATGGTCGGTCGTTGTGTCGAGGTCGGCGCGACCGCCCTGCCAGGCGATGTGCCCCCCGTCGAGCAGGGCGATGTCGTCGGCGATGGTCCGCGCCGAGACAAGGTCGTGGGTGATGGTGACCGCCGTGCAGCCGAGCCGAGTGACCTGATCGGCGATCAGGCGGCTGATGCTCGCCGCGGTCACCGGATCGAGACCGGTGGTCGGCTCGTCGAAGAACAGGATCCTGGGCGCGCCGATGATCGCCCGCGCCAATCCGACCCGCTTCTGCATGCCTCCGGACAGTTCGGACGGAAACAGGTCGGCCACCTCGGGTCCAAGCTGGACCTGCGCCAGGGCCTCGATCGCCGCTTCGCGCGCCCGGGCCCGGGGGCGGTTGTCGGCGTGCAGCAGCCGGAAGGATACGACCTCCCAGATCCTCAGGCTGTCGAACAGCGCCGAACCCTGAAACAGGACGCCCGATTGGCGATAGAGGTCTGACTGTCGCCGGTTGAACAGGCCCGGAAGCGATCGCCCCCGGAACAGCACGGTTCCGGCGTCGGGCCGCATCAGGCCGAGCGCCAGCTTCAGCGCGACCGACTTCCCCTGACCGGACCCGCCCAGGATCACGAGCGATCGTCCCGCGACGAGCGACAGGTCCAGGCCGTCCAGCACCGTCCGGCCGCCGAGGATCTTGCGGATGCCACGCCATTCCAGTTCGGGCGCCGCGGGGGTCATGTCTGGGTGAACCAGCTGGTCATCAGGTAGTCGGTGGCGAAGATCAACACGCCCGACCAGACCATGGCCTGCGTTGCCGCATGACCGACCCCGCGCGCGCCGCCGGTCGCCCGATAGCCGTGAAAGGCGCCCATCGCCGTCACGATGAACCCGAAAGCCGCCGCCTTGATCAGCCCGGACTGAATGTCCCAGGCCTCGAGGAAGGCCACGGTAGAGCGCGCATAGGCCTCCGGGTTGAAGCCCAGCGACAGGCTCGATACCAGCCAGCCGCCGCCAATGCCCAGGATGTCCGCCACGCCGGTCAGCACGGGCAGGGTCGCCACTCCGGCGAGGACCCGCGGCGCGACCAGAAAACGGAACGGATCGGTGGAAAGCGTCCGCATCGCGTCGATCTGTTCGGTGGCGCGCATGGCGCCGATTTCGGCTGCGATGGTCGTGGCGACCCGACCAGACAGCATCAGCGCCACCAGCACCGGCGCCAGCTCTCGGGTGATGCCCAAGGCCACGATCTGCGGCACGATCTGCTCGGCGTTGAAGCGGCCTCCGCCCGTATAGATGTTCAGGGCCAGGGCCGCGCCGGTGAATATCGCCGTCAGGCCGACAACCGGCAGGGACAGGAAACCGATCGACACGACCTGTCGGGCGATCTGTCCGCCATGCCAGCGCGGCGTGAAACAGGCGAGAAGCGTCCGTCCGACAAACAGGCTCAACGCCCCGACGATCGTGCAAACCCCGATGACGAGGCGCCCGACGACAGTGAACGGGGCGAGGGCGACCTGCTGCATCGGCCGCGTCAGGTCGCCGGCTCGCCCGCCGTCGCGGGCCTGTTGATGAACTGACCGATCAGACCGAACAGATCGACCGCGCCCTGGGTGTTCTCGATTTCGCCGCCAGCCTTCAGCATCGCCGTGTCGGCGCCCGGTTCGATCGCCACATGCGTGCCGCCAAGAAGACCATCGCTGGTGACGCGCGCCGTGGAGTCCCGCGGCAGGCGGGCCTGCGGCGCGATCTCGAGATAGGTCACCGCCAGGTAGGTGTCGGGCTGCAGGGCGATGCGCTCGACCCGACCAACCTTGACCCCCGCGACCCGGACGTCGTCGCCTTCGCGAAGGCCGCCGACCTGGCCGAAGCGCGCGGTCACGCTGTAGCCGTCCGGCGCCGGTCGCGCATCGCCGGCGACCAGCAGATAGGTCAGGAACACACCCGCCGCGATCAGCACGACGGCGCCGACCAGCGGCTCTATCCAGTTGTCGCGCATCGCGTCGCCCTCCTAGCCCTTGCCGCCGCTCTCGAGCCTGCGGATAAGCACCTCGACATCGCCGCGCGCGTTGTCGATGGTCGAGACGAAGTCCTGCTGCAGCGTGATCGCCAGCCAGACGCCCTTGGCCTGGACATCGACGACCCGGAGAGCGCCCGACGCCCCGAGGACGCGCCAGCTCACCGCCTCATCCCCCGACCCGACGCGAACCAGGCTGTTGACCACCGCGTCCGTCGGCGACCGGGCTGCACTGCCGGTCACGCGCAACTGCCCGCCCCTGTAGGCCGCCAGCTGTTTTAGGAATACCCGCTGCACATGGGCGCGAAAGGCCTGGTTGAAGCGCTGGCGCTGCGCCGGCGCGAGGGCTCTGGCGTGGCGACCGAGCACGAAGCCCGAAATCCGGTTGAAATCGGCCAGCGCATCCATGCTCGCCGTCAGACGGCTCTGGCGCGCCGCCTCCGACAGGCTTCGATCCCCGAGCAGGGCGAGCACCTTCTGTCCCTCCGAGGCCACGAACGCCTCGGCCTCGGTGCTGCGCGCGGCGTGGGCCAGGTCCGGCGCCGCGGTCGCCCCGGCCGCGCCGACGATCAGGCCGGCGATCAGCCTGCGGCGATTGATGATGTCGAACAGCATTTCAGTTCAGCTCTTCCGGGAGGGTCTCGTCGAAATCCGGCAGATCCGCGGCTTCACCGCGAGCGGCGGCGACGGCGGCGGCGCGATTCTGAAGATAGGCGCCGCGTATGGTCGCGTAGGGATCGGTGGAGTCGGTCATCACCGATGTCAGCAGAGCGTCCGCCTCGGAGCGAGCCTCAACCCCGCGAATGACGGAGCGGGCCATGGCGAAATCGGTGTCGAGGCCGCCGGTCGCCTGGCTCACGGGGTCGGCGATATTGCCGACGAGGCCGCCGACGCCGTCGCGCAAGGTGGTCGGGCCGATCACCGGCACATAGATATAAGGCCCCTCGCCAACCCCCCAACGTCCGAGCGTCTGGCCGAAGTCAGCCGGTTCCCGGGTGATGCCGCTCTTGCCCGCGACATCGAACAGGCCGACCACGCCGACCGTCGAATTGATCAGGAAGCGTCCGGTCGCCTTAGCGGCCACGTTCGGGCGGCCCTGCAGAAGGGCGTTGGCCGTCGTGGCCGGCTCGCGAAGGTTGCCGACGGCGTTGCGAAGGCCCTGGCGCAGGACCGCGGGCGTAACCGCCCGATAGCCCCGCACGAGCGGGCGAACGATGAACGGATCCAGCACCTTCGCGTTGAACCCGAACAGCACCCTGTTGAAGGGGGCCAGCGGGTCCCGGGGCGCGCCGTCATCAGTCTCCCCCGCCGCCATCGCGACGACCGGCGTCGCCGCGGCGGATACCAGCGCCGCGCCCATAAGCACGGATCTCCACGGGCCTGGCTTCCCGCCGCGCAACCGCCAGCGTTGTCGACAAGGCTGTCGAACGTTCATGGCTTCCCCCCGGAACCCGTCCATTTCACAGCCCCCTGCGCAGCGAGACAAATCGATTCGCCAAACAGCGTGTACCAAAAACCCGCTCAAATCGGGGCGCCCCGGATGGGGGGTATCGAATGTCTTGTGGCAAGGTCGTTGAGGCTTGTCGTCGCCTTCACCTCGACCCTGGCATATTCCTCAGTCCTTGGTCAGGGCGTGACGAACAGGCACGGACCGAGGCTCGCCCACAAGGTCTGGCAACGCGCCTGGAAGGCAGCCGGCGCCGGCGCGACGCCACGGTCGATCCACCCCTCCAGGGCATCCAGCGCGGTCATGTACCCGGCGTCGGACAGCTTGCTGTGATCGTCCTCATCGGTGGCCGCCTGGACCAGCATCGCCGACCGCCCCGCATCGGCGACCGTGCGGGCATAAAGCGCTTCAAGGCTGAAACTCACCGTTGGATCATGCAGGGCGTGGAGGGTCAGGACCGGCCGGCTGATCAGGCCGGTCAGGTCGGCGTCGTGAGCGAGCATGGCGACCGCTTCGGGATCTGCCTTGAACCGTTCCACGCCGGCGTTCAACGCCACGTCGTCGCCCGACCCGCGGTAGACGGTGGCGCTGTTGTCGAAGGGATTTCTGCCTTCCAGCCGAAGCTGCACCAGATCCTGGAACAGGAAGGTGGCCCAGCTCATGTGGCTGACCAGCTGGGCTTCGGCGACGCCGGTCACCGCCAGGATGTCACGTAGCCGCGAGGCTTGCTCCGGGGTTCGGCGCTGCGGGGAAAGGTTCACGCCGGTGCAGGTTTCAATCCGCCGGCGCAGGTCGGCCCGGGTCATCTTGCTGTCGAGCGGCAGGCCCTTCCACACCGGATAGGCCGGCTCGTCCGGCGCGGGGTGGTTGGCGCAGTAGAACTGGTAGACCGCCCGCAGGTCGGCGCGGAACCCGTAGGCGCGTGTCCCGCCAGAGACGATGCCGTTGGTGATAAAGACCCCGTCGTAGTTCCAGCCGCGCCCGGCGTCACCGATGTAGAGCTCGGCGGCCTTGGCGGCGACATTGCCTCCCCAGGACTGACCGTGAAGCAGGGTGCGTTCCGGACGGCCATACAGCGACCAGAAGATCCGGCGGCTGTTGTCGGTGTCCTCGGCCGCCATCCGGACGCCGTAGCCGCCGCGGCGGTAGGTCGATCCGATCCAGGCGTAACCATGACGGACCATCACCGAGAACCGGTCCAGATCCTCAAGCGGGTCAGTGGCTTCAGGCGCGCCCGTCCGCGGTCCGCCATGGGCATGGACGATGAGGCGACGGTTCCAGTTCGGCGGGATGGCCGCGATGTACCAGGCGCCGTTGGCGTCCTGACCCGAGACGCAGCGGACGCCTTGTCCAACCGACGGCGGGCAAGGGACCGACGCGGGCGCCGCCTCCCCTCCTCCCGCCAGGCCGGGCGAGGGGGCCAGAAGCAGGGCCGACAGCAACAGCACCAGGCGCATCATGGCGAACTCATCGGCAGGCGTGGAGACGCGGGTGTATCAGGCCCGCGCCTCCAGGGGTCAGAAGGACTTGGAGATGTTGACGTACCACGACCGGCCGTAGGGACGGTGAACGGACCCCAGATAGCCGCCGTCCGCCAGCGGAGGGCCTTCGTCGGTCAGGTCCCGGACGCCGATCCGCAGCGCGGTCCCCGAGGCGAGACCCGCATCCTCGAACTCGAACTGGCCGTACAGGTTGGCGACCAGTTGCTCCTCGACCACCCAGGGCTTGCCAGTGGCGCTGAGCAGTGAGGGCTGTTCGATCTCGCTGACGTACTGGGTGGAGAAGCCCATCCGCCACGGGCCGTTGCGCCAGATGAAGGTCGTGCTGATCTTCCATTCCGGTCGGCCGTTCTGGGCGATGAGCTGGCTGGAATCCGGCAGGGCGGTCAGCGGATCGATGACGCCCGACTCGCGGGCGGCATAAAGCGAGTCGATGATGTCGCCCGGCTCGCGCGAGTAGGTCAGAAGCTGCGAGGCGCTGGCCCGGAAGGTGAAGCTTCCCCAGGCCGTCCGGCGTTTGCTCCAGGAGAAGCCGAAGTCGACCCCTTCGACGGTCTGGGGCAGCAGGTTGATGAACCGGTCGTTGATCGAGACCACGTCGCCGACCGGGGCGAGACCGCTGCCGGCGAACAGGGTCACGTCATCGGCGTCCGGCGTCGCCCGCATGACATTCGGATTGGAGCTGGTCTGGACCCGGTTCAGGTAGTCGAGCGTCAGGGCCGCCTGGGCGCCCAGAAGGCCGACGATCTGTTCCTGTTCGATCGACCAGCGGTCGACCGTGAAGGTGAAGTCGCCCCACGACTCCGGCAGGAAACGCGGCTCGAACACCAGGCCGATGGACTGGTTCGTGCTTTCCTCGGGCTTGAGATCGGGGTTGCCGGCCACGAGCAGGGAAACACTGGCCCCCTGCGTGCACTGCGCCATCGAGGTGATGGTCCCGGCGAGCAGCGCGGGCTGGCAGCGGTAGTAGTCGGTGCCGCTGGCGAGGCGGGCGTACTGGGTTGCGTTGACCTGCTCGAGGTTGGGCGCCCGGAATCCCTGGGAGTAGGACCCGCGGACCCGGAAACCGTCGAACAGATCCCAGGCCACGGCGACCTTCGGCTTGGTAACCGAACCGAAGTCCGAATAGTCCTCGAACCGTCCGGCGATCTGCATGTCGAGGCTGCGGACCAGCGGAACGTTCATCTCCGGCGAAACGACCGGAACGGCGAACTCGAGGAAGGCGCCTGTGACAGTGCGCTTGCCGCGGGTGTCAGGGTTGGGGCTGACGGCCGCGACGTTGGAGAGGCTGGTCTCGCCACTGACCGAGTCGACGAAGGTGATCGTCCCGTCGAGGTTCTCGTCCCGGTCGTCGAACTGGGTTTCGCGCCGGAACTCCGCCCCGAAGGCGACGCCGACCGGGCCGCCGGGCAGCTCGAACAGGTCGCCGCGTGACATCTTGAAATCGGCCAGCGACAGGGTCGTCCGCGAAAACCGCTTCATGTCGAAGGTGATGGTGTCGATCGCGGTCCGGGAGGACGGCGAACAGTCACCACGGGTCGTCGCGGTGATGCAGCCGCCGCTGAAGGGGTTGTAGGCCTCCGGCGTCGACATGGCGAGCTGGGCCTGAAGTGCGGTCCGGTTGATATTCGGCGAGATATCCTCGGCCTCGGCCTCGGAGTAGAGCAGCGCGGACTCCCATTCGAACCCTCGCAACTCGCCCCGGAGACCGCCCAGGAACCGTGACTGGTAGTTATTCACGCTAACGTCCTGAAAGCCGGCGTCGACGAAGCGGTAGCTGGTCAGCAGGATGGGAAGCCCCGCGGAGGGGACATTGATCAGGTTCGGGAGGCGGTTGAGATTGACCGACCCGTTCGCGAAGTTGACCGGGCCGAACGGGTTCCAGTAGTTGCTCGCGGGGATCCAGATCCGGTTCAGGTTGACGACCGGCGGCTGCACGGCGCGGCTCTCGGCCCCGTAGAAGCCGACCTCGCCGAACGCGGTGATCGTCGGGGTCAGTTCATAGTGTCCGGTAAGGTAGATGTTGGTCCGCTGCAGGTCCGACCGGATGGTCGTTCCGTCCCGCGTGTCATACCGCAGTTCCCGGATGTCGCTGTTGAACGAGCCCGCCCCCTGCACAAGGCAGAGGCCGTTATTGAGGTTGACCGCGACCGTCGACCCGCAGCCGAAGCTTTGGGGCTGGATGCGGAACGCACCCGCCGACGTGGCGAGGATGGCGGTGCCTATGCGCGGGCGCAGGGCGGTCGTGCTGCCCGGGGTGCTCAGCCTGGCCCAGGGCGTGTTCGAGGAGCGGCCATCCGGGACGGTGGACGTCTCGAAACCGGGCTGGTTCGCGAAGAAGGGCCTCATGTCGTCGCTGCGGGTGAAGTCCTGATCCTCGGCCTTCAGCGCGGTGCGGTCGCTGTAGCTGGCGAACAGCGAGATGTTGCCACGGTCGAAGTTCTTGCCGGCGAAGAGGCTGGTCTCGAACTCACGAAGGCTGGTCCCTTCGGCGCCGCTGTACTGCGCGTCGACCTCGATGCCGTCGAAATCGCTCCGGAGCACGGTGTTGACCACCCCGGCCACCGCGTCGGCGCCGTAGATGGCCGCGGCCCTGGCATAGGCGCTGGTGCGATCAGCCGAAGAAGCGGTCGGCGGGGTCGACGTCGGCCTGAACGGTGCTGTCACCGCAGCAGAGGCGATGGTCGCCCATCACCCAGACGTCGCCCGATACCGAGACTGGAACCAGCGGCACATCAGGCACCGTGTCCGGGTCGGTCAGACCCTCGCTGCTTTGCGCCAGAAGTCCGGCCAGCTCCTCGTCGGAGAAGCCGGTCAGGCCAAGGTCGAAATCGAAGGCCTGCAGGTCAGCCAGCTCGACGCGGAGCAGGTCAGCATCCCAGCCGGCGTTGAGCGCCAGCTTGTTGTCGGCCAGCACATAGGCGCGCTTTTGCGCCTCGCTCCAGCCGGTCGCGACCATCACCGGGATCTCGGCCAGGCCAAGTTTGCGGGCCGCCAGCACCCGTCCGTGGCCGGCGATCAGGCCGCCGTCCTCGTCGATCAAAACTGGCACCGTCCAGCCCCATTCGCGGATGGAGGCGGCGATCTGGGCCACCTGTTCGTCGCTGTGGGTGCGGGCGTTTCGGGCATAGGGGACGAGGGCCGAGACGCTTCTGCGCTCGACCTGATCGGCTGGCCATTGTGTCATTTGACCCCCGGTCGCTAACTCGCGGTCGTGAAAAGTTTGGACCATGCGCGGTTTCCCTCGCCCACCAAGCGAAGTTACGAACCGCCCCCCCCCCGGTGCGGTCACGGGCTGGGCCAGCCGTCAGAGCCGGTCGCAACCGTCCTGCGATGACCGAACTGCTCGGCCGTGCGGGCCAGATGGCAGTCGGCACAGAGACAGCGGATGTTGCTGTCC
>JBIKII010000378.1:0-16258 GCA_044361705.1 Caulobacter sp. | reverse complement strand
GCCCAGCCTGCCGCCCCTGCTTCGATCTGGTAAGGTGAATTGAAAAGATATTCGCCATCAAGTGTCGTCGGCTTTTCAACAGTGATCACAGTCCGGCCACCGTAAAGTGATGTGCCGGTGATCTGCATACACGCGAAAGGCGGGATTGCTTCGTAAGTCTCGGAGTTAAGTACAAACACCCTATGCGGCGATACCTCATCGATCGGCCGGCGTTGCGGGAAGTTCTTCGTGAGCTGCGCAGGAAGCTGCTTTTGTGACTGATAGAACTGCCACAGTTCGCGAGCTTGCTCAGGAGTGAAAACGCCAATCTGATCCATGATTAGCCTTTGATGTCGCAAAGAAGATCAATCGCCGCGATTGTCGGAGTCACTGCCGTTACGGTTGCCGCATCATTGACTGCGATCGTCAGCCGAACGTCGAGCACGTCTCCCGCCACCAGTCCGCTCGACGTGATCGTGAATGACTTAGCCGCGAACACGAGTGAGTTGATCGTCGTTGCGGCTGTTGTGCATAGGTCCGATCCGATGCCCCCAATCTTGTCGATCTTGTAACACTCAACGTCGACAGTGCAGGAGACAGAAGCAACAGTCGTTACCACACCTGCAGACAGTGACAGCGTGACGGTTTCGCCTGCCTCGTAGCATTCCGGAAGCTCGACCATAAATCGAGCGTAGCGGCTTGTGGCTCCCAGTGCTTTACAGTCGCCCGCCGAGACAACTGGGGGCGATGTTCCAAACGTCCCGCCGATCAATGCGAGGTCATCAGTTGCCGCTGTTCCAGGAAGGTTTGTGTGGAACGCATCCCATACTCGCAGGCCAGTCAGTCGGACGGGGAAAATCGCGAGCGCATCCTGCTTCAGAATAGACGCCCGCGTCTGCGGAGATACTCCGGTGTCTTTGATTGACAGCGATCCTGTGACTCGTACCTCGTCTAATATGGTCGTCATGTGTTGCCTTTGTTTTAGATTAACCCGAGGGCTGAGTAGGGAAGTGAACCGTAGAGTTGCGTGTAGTTGAATATGGCGAGGTCTGGATTAGTTTCTTGTGTACCGATAATGGTGAGTAGCACGGGCTTTGTGACTTCTTGCCCCAGAGGATCTCTCGCACGTGCCCACGGCCATGTTGAAGCAGGTGTGCTATTCGCTAGATCTGCCACAGAGGGCTCACGCACGAACAACCCTTCGTGCCGCCATCGCTTGTACCATGCTTGGGCAGCGGTCGCGCCCATGTATGGAATGCGAAATTGAATGCGGGCCGTCACGTCCCACTGTTCAAGTGGCATATTCCACTTGAATTGATTTTTTGCGGAGATTCCAATTAGCTTCGCCGTTCCGGGTGGCCATCCAAGGAACGTGTCGGAGTTTGTGGCGTGTCGGTATTGTGCGATCGTGTATGCGTTGAACAGAAGAAACTTGCGGCGAATCACCACGACAGGGTCGGCAAGTTCGTATGTCAGCCCTTCGACCTGTTCGCCTACTTGCGTGACGATCGCCCGCCCGTTGTAGTCCCTATCGACTGGCTCTGAACTTGTTGAGTCGGTCCATTCGATATCGACATTGCTGTCAAATCGCGAGCCCTTGTAGTTGACAGTGACTACCCAAAAGATCGGCCCGAGAGGCTGTGCCTCTTTCGAGTCGACAAACGAATCAGCTCCGGACCTGTGGCGTGCTCCGTAATCTGGAATGTCCATCACAGAAAGGCCGCTGGTCGCTAAAACATCTTCGGCACTGTCGCCCGGTTGAGCCTCGACCATGTAGCCTTCGGTGTGTGAAAACTTCGTGGCAAACGAGTCGTACTTTTCAGACTCGCCGCTTCCGCCTTCCTTGCTCCACATTGGCGTGACGTTGAGGGCTGCCATTATACGATAGCCTCCATTTGGAGTGTGTTCGCGGTATTTGTCGCGATAGCCTGAAGCAGCCCCATGCCTTGCGGGTCAAGTTGCACAAGCGGCCTGCCGTTGTTGTTGTCTGCCTTATCTGGCTTCTTCTTTAGCTCGTTCAAAATCTGCTGCATCAGTTCCGGAATTCGCGTTCCCGGCCCTCGTGTCAATAGCCGGCCTTCCGTCGCTGGAATGCCCTGCGTCATCACTGCGCCATTGCCCTTTAGATTGATGTTGCTGGTGGCTGCCGACATCTCATCGCTGATCGTTGAGCCAACTCCGACCATTCGCTCTTCCATCTTGTCAGAAAACTCATTGCCGAGCTTTGCGCCGATCTTGCCAACTTTGTCCGCGAGGTCTTGCTCACGCTGGCTGAGTTGCCGTGCTGCGATCTCTGGAAGGGCCGTCAGCGACGACTGAAAGCCTTCGAGGTACGATCGGCCGGCGATGTTGCCGAGTTCCCCGAGCACGTCCGTCTGACCGCCCGAAGCGATGAAATCCCACAGAGCCTGAAAGGCATCGACGATCTTGGCGATGTGATTAGTGACCACCGTAAACGCCAACATGAGCCCATCACGAATCAGGTTGACGAAGTTTTCCCCGAACCACATTGCATAGGCCGGAATGACTTCCGTGAGTGCGTGCATGACAGCCCCGACGATGCCGAGCATGGTCTTTTCCGCGTAGGCTAAAACGAGATCCCACACGGTGCCAAGATTTGTCAGGATGACTTCCAGAAACGTGAACGCCCCGATGACGACGTTGATTCCCTGAACCACTTTTTCCTTCACGTAGTCCATTATTGGACCGATGTTTTCGAGGACACTGGTGGCATACTCCGCTGCGGGGGCCATCATGCCTGTGAGCGTCTCCGCGAGTTGCTGTAGTCCTGCACTGATCAACACGCGAATCGGTGCAATAATGGCCCCGAAGGTTTCCATCAGCGTTCCCATTGCGGTGTCGGCTCGGCGGCCAGAGCCAGCAACGCTTGTTGTGTCTGCTGCCTGCTGTGCTAGTCCCTGATTGGCGATCGCGAGAACGGCTGCCAGCTTCTCTTGGTTCGTCCGCATGTACATGATCTGCGGATTCAGTCCATGAAACGATTCAAAGTTTCCTTCGAGTGCTGCTTTCATGTCGCCGAGTGATTGCTCTGCGGTCTTGCCTGTGGCTGCTGCCAGTCCCAGAGCGGCTTTGGCTGCGTCGTCCATCGCTCCGGTTGCAAATCCCATCGACTGGGCCTGCTGCATCAGAGCCAGGGTCGTCTGATCGCTGACACCCGTGAGCTTCTCTAGATCCTTAGCAACCTGCTGCATTCCCGCCGATGCACCCTGAGCACCGCGAATCGCAAGAGTGGAATTCAGCTTCTTGATTGATTCTGTCTGCGCGTCGTAGGCTTCATTCGCTGCCTTCACACCACCCACCGCAGCCATCACAGTTTTGACGGCGGCCAGAACAGCCAGAAGTGGTGCCATTGACGACATCAGCGATGTTGTCGCAGTCTTCAACGACTTCGTGCCGGCTTCGAGTCGTGATAGACCTTTTTCGGTAGAGGCAAGCGCAGGGGCTGCCTGGTTCTTTCCGCCGATCACAAAGTCAATGCCGTTCGTTGCCATCAGTTCCGCCGTTTCGCTTGTTCTTCCTGGACTCGGTTTTCTTCAGACTTCAACAATCCTCGAAGCTCAAACCACCACGCCGACTGATCCAAGAGCCCACCAGCCACAGGCAGATGATGCTCGCAGGCTGACACCACGGAAATGTCCTGTATCAGTTCCGTGCCGATGTACTTCGACGGGCATTGCTTGACCGTGTACCAACCATCTTCACAGTGCTCACACTTGCCATCGCCACCGCAAATCGGGCATTCAATTTCTGCTGGAAATTGTTCTGTGACAGTCTCCCGGCATTTTCCTACACACGATTTGCAGAGTTCGCCGCATCGCACCAATGCGGCTACTCTGACTTTTTTTTATCGTCCGCCGATGGAACTGTGGATGTCACAAGGAAGCCAAACACCTCCATGAGTTCTTCCAGGCTCAGAACGTCGCCAATTGTTTCCCGTGAGAACGGAATCGGGATGTTTTCCCATCCTGTCAGGCAAACCGCAGCCGCGTCGATGATGGCATCGAATTGCGATTGAAGGCTTCCGCTTTGCAGAGTGTCCATGAGCCCAATCAGCTTTCTCTGCTGATTGAGCGTAGGAGCTTTTGCGAAAATCTTTGGTTGAGGATTGGCGTCGACATCGCACGCAAGGACCATCGTCAGGCGTGCGTTTGGGTCAAGACTTCGAGGCATGTTTCATATCAGTCAAAAGTGATTGTGAGTTCGGTATCGGCAGCACTGCCTTTTGTGGCCAGCCAGGTAAGGTCGTCGGTCATCATGTCGTTTCGGTTGCCCTGCTGTTTGTTTTCCAACTGAGCTTTCGGGGCTGCAACAGTGATTGAGGTTCCAGCCACGCCGATCTGCATCGAGAAAGCCTGTGGATTGGATGTCAGCCAAAGAGCGTCACGGTCTTGTGTGGCGACAAGTTCAGATTCCGGGTCTGCGGTGATGACCGGCTGACGATTTGTTACGATGGCCGAAACGAACCCGCTGCGGTCAGTCGCATTCATGCACTCTCGCATGATGACGGAATTGCCGGCGTCCACTTCAACATTGGAAGTACACAACGCAACGCTGTTCCATGTCAACGCACCGGCCGCGACTCGCAGCGGTAGAGTTGTTGGGTACGTCGGGGCGATCAATGCTGTGTCGGTTTCGTTGGTCGAGTATTTGCCAGTGAAAGTGAACTCAATCGACGCCATTTTGCCGGTTGGTGCCATGATCTTGAACGTGCCCATCGCGCCAGATAGCAGGGATCGCTTGCCGTCTTTGTAGTGGCCGATGGTAATCGTCTTAACGTTGGTGCCTGGGCCTTCAGACAGCGGCGAAAACACGCCAGCGGTTGCAACCCATCCGCACGCTGGCAGCAGCACGCTGGCCCATGTCGGCACGGTCGTTCCGTCATACGCCATATCCATCGTGACCGTGCAAGTGCCCTGCATTCCTTCCGCGATGCCCGGCAGGTAATTGAACCCGCCCTGACCTTCGCGCCGAGTGATTGGAACGTTTGGCTGAATCGAAAAGTCGCGAGCGTTGAACGCACCTTCAGCGCCGGTGAGTGACTCAGCGGTTCCGATGGTGGTTTCGACTTTGGCAGCGAAAACGGCTCGACGGCGTAGCAATGGCATTGTGTGTTCCTATTTCTTAACGAGCCCATTGGCTCGCAGAATATTGAGGTTGATTCGTCGTTCCATTTCCTTGCCCAGATTGGCGTTAATCGTTTTGACTTCCGCTTCTGACAAGTCGTTTTTGGCATAGGCCCCATAAGGCGAAACGCCTTTCAGGTTCACGATCGGCTCGGCTATTTTCCCTTGGCGACGCCCCTTTTTCATTTTTCGCGCGTCGCCTTCACGCTTCCAAACGCCGCCATGAAGTTTCGGGGCCAGAGTTCCCGGCCGTGGACCCATGAAAGCTCCGTTGACTCGTTTTCGCCCGCCCTGTTTTTGAATCTTGTAAGAAACGCCCCGGTTGTCGTGACGTGCTCCGAAGTGTTGCAGGCCCAATCGAACTTCTTTGGCCAGTGAAACTTTTGCGGTTGGCGTTTCTGCTGTCGCCGTCTGAGTGATCTTGATCGGCTTTTCCGCTTGGTCCTTTTTTAGATTGACAGTCTTTCGGATTTCTCTGCCGATGCTCAATCGCGTTTTCTTCGAGACTGAATTAACCGCCGCCGCCAGTTCCCGAGGAAGACTTTTGCGAGCCTTCCCCACGGCTTCTCTCAGCCGTCTGAGTTGCTTTGCGTCGACTTCGATTCCAATCATGCTCGCACCGTGTATGGATCGCCTTCATCCGTTCGAAACGTGATCGTGAACTTCACCATTACGCCCGAGAGACCACCCGTCTCTTCTGTGTATTCTTCCACCGTTCCGATCATCGTGTTGATGGCCAGTCCGCCCCATTGATGCCACAGCGTCGCGTTGGTGGCTGCAGTAATAATGTCAGCCCCCAGTCGGTTTCTGAACGTGTCGACTGCTACCGTGCTGGCATCTGACGGCTTCACGATTCCAGCAACAATCGCTTCAAGGTCGTACGCCTGCGCCGGCGGATTTCCCGGACAGGACAATTCCGAATTCGGGCTTAGTGCTCCCTGGTGTACATGAAGAACTAAATCTTTTGGCTGCCATGTTCCAATCCGTGTCGAGCGGTAAACATCATCGAACGCCACCGCCATGCGGGTTCGGACGTTCGACATGATTTGCTCAACCACTGGTTCGGTCATTAGATCACCGCCAAATGAGTGACGCCTGCGTCTTGTGACATCAGAGTCATGAATGAAAACCGCTTAGGCAGCGTCTGCCCAACCTTCAGCACGAACTCGATTTCGTCCGTGCCGATATTGATTTCTTGTGAGGAAATCCCAGACCGGCAGGAGTTGTAAACTCGAATGGTTGCTGTCGGCAAAACAGCATTTCCTGAGGCATCAAAAATGGCTGGCGGGTTGCGTTCAACAATGGCGAGAATTGAACGCCGCCCGCCGCCATTTGGAAAATACACAACCGACTCCCCGAAGTTGTCGAGCAACATCGGGAACCCTGCGGCTGCAAAGTGTGAGTCGAATGTGGTTCCCATCAGTCACCTCAAGTTGTGATGTTGCTCAGCAAGTGGCCGGCCTGTGGGTACAGCACCAGCTCGTCAACATCGTGGCGAACTCGGATAACGTCGCCGCGAACGGTTTCGTCACGATAGCTCTCAACCGTTCCACCGATGGACGAGCCATCCTGAGCCCAGTGGAACGTCCGGCCGATGCAAGCATCTCGCATGTCGGCACTTGTCGAGACTTTGCAAACCATTGCGTATTCACCGGACCAGATCTGAGTTGGGGAAGCCCCTTGGCCTTCCTTCGCCCCATTCTTGCTTGTACCAGCCACAATGATGTAGTCGAGGTCAAAGGCAGCTGCCAGCATTTGAACGGTGATGTCGGACGCCTTTGATGCGTTGCCGGCACCATTCGATTCAATGCGGTCGATGACCTGTGCAGAGTTCCGCAGGTTACGGAACACTTTACGATTGATCACAAGAGCATTGGCCCAAAGGCCGCTGTTATCGTAAATCTTCTGCACGGCCGCTTCCACGTCGGTCAAAGGAACGCAGTTCGTGGCGTCGTCCCATTCGTGAGTGATGCCGGTTGTCAGCGTCGACCCTGTCCAAGTCGTTGTGTTGAACACCGCATCAGCCACTCTCTGCTCAGCATTTCGAAGAACGGAGGCAAATGCACGCATTGTGCTGATCTGTTCCGCTTGGAAATACTCGGCATACATCTTCGCTTCGCGGTCGTCAACAGCTTCTTCCGCGCCGTGTTCTTCCGTAGCGTAGACCGCTGGTTCGAACGTCCAGTTTCCACGAGCATAACCGCTTCCAGGGGCTCGCTTGGTGTTTCGCTGCTGGAGCAGTTGTTCAATTGGGATCTTCCCAAAGTTTCCGGCCTGACTCTGCACATCAATCACAGGGAAGACCTGCGTTGCGATGTAGCCAGCCTTTTCGGATTCCAGATCAAACTCAAGGAACGTGGCCAAATCTGGCCGCTGTGTAGCCAAGCTACTTGTCGGAGATGGCATTGCATTTCTTTCTTCCCGATGCAACGCGATTTATGAAACAGAAAGTAAAGTCCCCCGGCTTTGGTGGCCACCGCCACCGGGGAACGCATCGGGCTTCAATTAGTCCGGAACTATCGCCGCAGCGACTGCTCCGATTGCTGTGTATCCATTCCCCATCCACCCAACAGCCGTGCTGATCTTGGTGAAGTAGTGAATCTGAGTGCTGGCGAGTAAGTACTCTTTCGTGCCGTCGCAATCTTCGGAGTTGATTTCCTCGGCACTGGTTGCTGGCGTTCGAACCTCACAGGCACCGCCAGATGAATTGATCACCGTGACTCGGAATCCGTTTGGAACGTCGGCAAGTGCTGGAAGTACGACGTAGTCGTTTGTGTCATTCGTCACACCCGCAACAACGACTGAGTTAATGCCCGGCAGAATCTGATTCAATGCGGAATCGGAATCGTCGGCAGTCACTGACTGCGTTCCAAATGATGCACCAACGTCTGCATATCGCAGAATTTCGATTACATCATTGTTTGCCGTGGCCGCTTCGAGTGCCTGACCAGCGACGATCGTTCCGCTTGCTGCGATCTTGCCGCCTGCCGCTGCGTAGACCGTGGCTCCTGCTGTAATTGCCCCATTGGCGACCATCTTTGCTGTGCCATTAGCGTTGCGAAGCCGCACGGTTGCTGGACCAGCAGCCGTGGATGCTGTTTCCATCGTGCCCAGTTCCACGTCCGTGGCAGTCGCCACAACGAGAGCCCCAGTGGTTTTAACTCGCAAGTGCTGAGCGATTGCACCAGCGGCAGTATCTGGCCGCGTTGGTGTTTCAAAATACTGACTCATGTAGATCTCCCTTTTGGAGTTTGATTAAATGAAAAACGAACCGCAAAACGCGACGATCAGCGTGCGTTGACTTCGGACACCATTGCTTCGCGAAGTCCGGGATGGTTGCGGTTAGCGAGTGCGACCGCTTTCATTTTGTTGTTGCCAGTCTTTGCCATTGCAGCATCAATGGCTTCGTCCCAGCGAACGCGAGCAGACGGGCCACTCGTGCGGGCTTTAGCAACTGGCTTGACGCCACGGGCCTTAGCTTTGGCGTCTGGCTTCTTTTCTTCGTCTTCCATTGCCATCGCTGGCTCTTCTTCTTCGTCTTCTTCGCTTTCCATCGCCTTGGCTTTTTCTTCGTCCATTGCTTTGTACTTAGCGAGTTCTTCCTGCATTGCAGTGACCTGCTTTTTCAGGTCTTCGTTTTCGCTCATCATTTCTTCAGCGGCTGCCGATGCGACTGATGCAAGCGGAAGACTCCGACGCAAGCACTTCACGATGAACTTTTCAGACGCCTTTGGGAATGCTGCTTCAATCTCTTGCAGAGTTGCGGCAACAGGTTTTGACTCACTCATGGTTTTGCCTTTCGTTGAGTCGTTGTCACCGCCTGAGCCCGACCCAGACAGGGCGGCTAAAACTCTGTGCGGTATGTTCTTCACTTTGGCGAACGCTCGCCCAATGACTGGCTGGCCGGCGATTCGTTTCGCCAGCCCCATTTCAACGGACTGCTGAGCGTTCAGGTATGTTTCGTTTTTCAAGATGGCTTTGATCTCGTCTTCACTCTTACCGGATCGCTGAGCGTAGGCAGAGACCATCGACGTTTTCAGCTTGCCGAGCATTTCCGACTGGCGGGCAAAGTCTTCATCGTCGCCCTCAACCGCTGCGTACGGATTGTGGAGCATCATGTAGCCGTTGCTGCTGATCTCCACGTCCTCGAATGCACAGGCGATGAATGAAGCAATCGAGAAAGCAGACGATTCAATCGAGAGCGTCTTCGGCCCCTGATACGCAGCGAATGCGTCGTGAATCGCGAAGCCTTCAAAGACTGATCCGCCTTCGCTATGGATCTTCACGGCGATTGGATCGGTTCCGTTTTCTGGCAGTTGCTCGCGGATCATCACGGCGGAGATTTCCCCGTCGCTGCTTCCGATCACGCCGTCGATTCGAATTGTTTTAGGCGATGTCATTGAGCACCTCCGGGGTGTCGACAGGTGCGTCGACAGCGTCTTTAATCAATGCGTCGACAGATTGCTGAGTCAGTCCGATCCCGCCGAGGTAAACACGGGCCGCTGATTCGCTTGTGGCTCCGCTCGATAGTTCTTCCAGAACCTTCTGAATGGCTTTTCGATTGCGGTTCCACTGCTGAGTCGATAGCCCTGCGAATTCTCCAGTCGGTGCCGGAGAATCATTCCCAGTTGCAGATGATGCTGCGTCTTCCTGAACGGCAATCGCTGCTGGGTCTTGCATTGCCATTGTTGTTCCGGCTGGCATCGGCAACGCAATCAGATCCCGCCAGGTGACTGCCGGTGAATTCGGGAATGCCGCGTTAATCTTCGCAGCCTGCTTCGTCGCCGCCTCAATAGCGAACGAATTATCAGCAATTGATTCTTCTGCGATCTCTTCCCAGTCCTTGCCCCGTGCCGCGTGCAATCGTCGCGGGGATGTCAAACAGTTTTTCAACTGCGTTGCATCGCCCTCGGCGTCTGCCACTGGCTCGATGTAGCTCCACGTCGGCAGATTCCAGTTATGGCGAAAGATCCCGTCGCCGAGTTTTCGGGCGGCTTTCTTTATTGCCGGGTCTTTGGTTTCTTTCAGGTACTGGGACAGTTTCCAAATGTAGGCGGGGCGATTCAGCCGGCGAACCAAATTCATTTGATCGGCCACGAATCCTTTTCGGGCTTCATCAACAGCCCCGCGCCATCCGCTGAAGTTGGTTTCGCTGCCGTCCATCAGGACAAGACAGAGCGGTAGGCCAAAGTTCACGCCGATGATTTGCAGGATGAGCTTGACCTGCTGAAAGTATTCCGAGTTCGGAACGTTTGGGCTGAACCCTTGCAATTCTTCACCAGGCTGGCCGATGACTTCCATGCCGGGAGAAACGCCTTCGAGCTGTCGCGTTCCGGCCTGAGTTGTTTCTGTGGTCGCGTCGCCATAGGCACTGTCGGCAGACGGCAGGCGATTTCCACCGGCTGCCATCTTGCGGAACACCGCAAAGCAGGAGACAACTTGCTGCTGAACGAGTTTTGCGAAGTTGATATCTTCGAGCATCCCGGAGATTGAAAACACCGGGGCCAGCTGAGTGACGCCGCGAGTCGGATTTACCCGCTTCGGGTTGTAGACATGAAAGACCTGCCGGATGCCGTCTTCATTACGGACATCAATCGGCGTGCATTCGCCAAACTGGCCGAACTCGCTCAGTTCTTCCGCGACGTGGTATTGCTCGCGACGCCCGACTCGATTCGTCGTGACTCCGAGAAACGTGTCTTCAACCTTCGACTTTGTGCGAATCAGATGTGATTCCAGAAGTTGAAACGATCCCTCTTCGGTCCCAGTAACAACAATGTCGCCATCAACCGACTCACTTCGGCAGCATTGCCGCTCGATTTCTTTCCAAGTGGTTTCGCCAGTAACGTCGCACTGGTCCGGGTCAGTTGAGAAGTCCTCCCACCATGCCCACAGTGCATTGTCGAGCCCCTTATCGCCGGTCTTTGGGTCGAGCGTAAAGCCACTCTGTACGATGTTGTCAACGCGACGATCGGCGAGAATGCCAACCAGTGCGTCGTTGCGGTCCATGTCCCGAGCTTGCTCAATCAGGCTGTAGTACTGCGTTTCGGTTCGGAAGTGATAATCAGGGCCGCTGCCCATCGTGGAGACGCCTGTGCGTCGTCGAACGAATCGGCTGTGTCGCGTGGCGTCGTAGTCCGCACGAATGTCGCCGAATGCAGATTGAATGCTGCGGGGCTGCGTGCTCATCGGTAGTTCGTCCCCGCTCCGAGGAATCGAACTGAGCTTGCTGCGCCGCCTGTCGTCGTTGCGTTAGTCGCAACGTAATCCAATGCCCGCTTGAGCATCGTCTCAACAAATGACTTGCCGATGCTGAGCGAGCTTGACTGATTGCTGGCTGACTCTGCGCGAAGAATCAACCATCGCTTTGCGGCAGTGACAAACAGCTTCGCGCGTGCAACGCTGGCGACTTCTTCAAAGTCGGCGTATTCGAGCAAATCTGTTTCGATGTCCGCGATTACCATATGCGGACGTTAGCACGGAAGGTTTACCGTGTGGTCAACTTCCGGAAATCGGATTCTTAATCTGCTGGGAACATCCACAGTCCGTCGATCGTGAACAAATTCATGCACCAGACGCCGCTTGATTCGCTATCTAACCACGGCGCTAAAAGTCTCGCCACCGATATGGCGGTTTCCCATTCTTTCTTTAGCTCTGGAGTAACCTTTTCA
The DNA here is from genome assembly GCA_044361705.1 of Caulobacter sp. Lineage (GTDB taxonomy): Bacteria > Pseudomonadota > Alphaproteobacteria > Caulobacterales > Caulobacteraceae > Caulobacter. Next base: position 4,467 of record JBIKII010000378.1, on the reverse strand, counting down.
AAGCAATGGGCTACTAATATATAGCAGTCTTGTTGAGTAACTGTAATATTTCCAGAAATTGATAGAGCGGCCGCGATTGCCTTCGATAAATTCTCTTCGCTGATTTCTGGCTGTGTTTTCATACCGTCACCTCGTTTTCTAAAATCCAAAGAACCGCCTTAGTTTTATCTGTAACTTCCGTGCCGTCATCAAGCCGCGCACCTTCGTCCTGCAACTTTCGAATCTTGTCGCTTAGAATCTTGCGATGCCTCGGAGGCAGGACAACGTCAACGCGACGAACATGGGCCATTGATGTCACGTAGTTTTCCTCTGATGGTGCGGGCTTCTCAATCTTCTGCTCAACAGGTCGCAACTCTCGAACTGTTTCTGTGCCGTCGATTCTTGGGAGTGGTTTCGCCATCTATCTTCTCTCCGTTGCAAGGAATGGTTGCCCATGAGGATTCACGAGCCGTGGTTTCGGTTCTGATTTTGCCTGCTGCTTAATTGGCTCAGGCTCTGGATTCACGAGCCGTAACCCAGTGCATCCGGCCGCTGCACATGCCAGAGCGTAAGCGTCCAGCCAGTGGTTGTTGTTCTTATCATGGACGATCCATTGCCGCTTGTTGACCTTGCCATCGACCGGCACGAGCTGTTCAGACTCGCTCACCATGTGGCGGGCAAACTGTAGATGGAATTTCATGTCAGCGTGCGGCGGATCGAACAACGCGACACTGCCGGCGAGTCGGGTATGGTCCATGAAAGCATCGACCAAAAATCTGTCCTGCCCCCACTTCTTCCAGAACTCAGTGTTGACGTTGTACAACCACAGTTCGCGGCGTTTGCTGTCGGCGGTTTTATGTGCGTAGGATTGCAGGAAAGGCTCATAGTCGTCGGTCTGCTTCTTCTGCCGGAAACGATCCATCGACCAGCCCTTTGACGGATAGAACGGGGCACCCATTTGATTACAGAACTCGTAAATGGATTCCGTAAAGTCCCCGGAGTCGACCAGCACAAGCAAGGGCTGCGCGTCCGCGAACACGTCCCCGTCCGCGAATTGCTTCAGGCTTTCGAGGATTGCTAGTTCGATTGCCTGCTCCGTTGAAAACTTCGACAGGCCGTGCGTTTCCACGACTCCATAGTCTGTGACCCATGAAACAAGATCGCGAGTGCAGGACAGCTTGACCCAGTGTGATTTGTATTTACCGATGTCGATCCCAACGAACGAGAACACCCGAGCGTCCGGCACTTCGCCCTGATGCAATCCTGACAGCTGGCCAGCGACTCGCCCAGGAGTGAGCATCGACGTTTCGGCCTGTTCCTCTGGATCTGGGTCGTTCTGGTATTCGGCTTTGAACGCGGAAAGATTCGTGTCGGCAATCTTGTTGTAGGCTTCCTGAATCGCTGAATGCACAACTTGCCGGCCGTCCTTCAAAGTGATCTCTTTGAAGTTGTCGGCCAGCATCACGACGCCCGCGTGCATTGCTTCGCGGTTGGTAAGGTAGAACTCGACCGCCTCCATTCCGTGTCGGTCGCCATCTCTCTGAGCTTTCCGTCGTCGGGCAATGTATTCGTCCCACAGGTCGAGCCGCTCCGGCCAAGTCTGAATCCAGCCGTACCGCTCGCCCTCCCATGCTGGTTTCTGCTCCGGGTCGGTAAACTGAGCGGAAACGCAGTAGGTGTTCTGCAGCGTCGTTACCATCACCATCGCCAGCGGCTTGTCTTGGCCTTCAAGCCCTTCGATATCCTTTTCGATGATCTCGATGCGGTCCTCGATTTGCTGAAGACTCTTGGCTGATTCGCGTGTCTCAGGGTCGTCGATGATTAGACAATCAGGACGATCGTCGTCGATGTTCATCCCACGGAATGCTGCGTCCAGTCCCGCGAAGGCCATCTTCACGCCGCCGAATGGTGACCACTCCCGACCCTGTGATTTTAGAAAATCGTTTGCGTCGCCTGGGACTCGCGGCAATCGCAAGAAGTCTGTTGAACTCCAGTTGATGTGCGTCAGATGCCCGTCAACGTGTTGGCGAGCTGCCCTCTGTGGTGCTCCTTCAAGATGTCGGACAGGGGCGCAGATCTCTGGAAAGTCTTCTAGGAGCAAATCATTATTGCCCCACTCGTTCCGATAGTCTCGATAGATCCGGCCTGCGAGATTTGTCGTCGCACAGATCGGCACGATGAAGCGGACCAGTTCACGAGCCGTCGCGTAGATCAGCATTCCTTTTACGATGGTCGATTTGCCCCGGCCTCGGGGGGCCGCAACTGCTTTCTTTCCGCCTGTTGATGCCCGATCGTGGATTGTCTGGATGATGCGTTGGTGGACTTTGCCGAATGGCTGGCGAAACTTCTTGAGCATGTAGGTCTTGAGAAACAACTCGGGGTCTGCAAGACATCGCAGGCGGCGTGAAGGATTGACGCATTGAGGAATGTCGATGCGAGCGGACTCGGAACGCTTGTTTCGCTTGCGGGTTGCGTCCGTGTCACGGTCGTCGCCGCTCCGTAACTTCATCGCCCTGGCTTTCAATTCCACCAATGCCGCAATCTGCCTGTCGCGCGGCATCTTCGAGAGCACCGACTTCAATTCCAAGGTCGGCAGCGATTCCAGCAAGTTCATCGTGTCTGGTTTGAACACGAACATCAATCACCTTATGCTCATCTTTTTGGTTTTGGCCGACCATTGAAACGATCGCCCGAACTGCCGCCATTTGAACTGCTTCATCGTCCGCGTTGTCGCGGAGGTACACGACTCGCTCGATTGTTTTTCGCATTTCCTCAGCAGGAATATCCCAGCGATTGCGAACTGCTTTATTGATTAGCCTCGCCTCTTGTTTGGGTGTCATTGCATTCCGGCCCCCTACCCCGGAGGAATCAGCTTCATCGGGTTCACTACTTGACCGCGTTCCGGATTCTCCGATTTTTAGATTCTAAAACGCCGGACTGTATCAACTCAAAAACGGGGCTTGTTTCATCGCTTCGGTATGCTTAAATCCCAGAAGTACCTTTGACCCCGGCGGGGAGTGTAGTGCTTGGCTATCGACGCTGATTTTCACTAACAAGCCGGCACCATCTGATGAATTCATCATTTGATATTGTTCCTTTCATCCTATTCACAACGACGTGCAACACCTGAAGATTACTAACGTCATGTGATCCGCCATTCTTCACTGCTATCACATGGTCGATCTCTGCATTATCAGGAGTTAACTCAACTCCTGATAATGCACATCGATAGTTTTGTCGCGTGATCAGGTCGCGTATTTCTTGACGTGTCGCTGATTTAGCCTGCGACTCAGTGACGATTGCCACGACTTCACTTTCTTGTCCCATGCAGATTGATCCTGATGCTTCATTCTCTGCGATAGTTTGTACATTCGATTCTGAATACAGTCGTCCCATGTTTTTGTCATAGCCTTTTCTGGCTTGCTTTCGGATACCTTACGCATTCTGTTTGCTATGCAGACTTGTTTATTTTTAGCCCACACTCTCCATCGATCTTCGTCCAGCTTTCCCTGTCTTCTTGCCGCCTTAAAAAACCTGCTGCCCTCTTTGTTGGCCCAATTATCCCACTCGTCACGCACTTCCAGCTTCAATGGATAACCTGTGTTTAGCCTCCAGCACTCGACGCAATGCCCATTGAATGGATGCGGAAACATCTTCGTGCCATAGCCAACGCGGTTGCATACGACGCATGTCTTGTAGCGACGATTTTTGACACTCATCGCGTCTGATCCTCATTGATGTAACACGTTCCAATTGCGATCGTCTTCTTTTTGCCCGAACTGTGCGTCAACTCGACATCGAACTTCCCCTGCCATTGCCCAGGACAACCTGTCATTGTGAGCCCTGTCGGTGCTGCGATCGTGACAGCAATGACAGTTGCACTCACGACGCTTCCCGTGTTGGTGTAAACAACAGCATCATCTGAGTCGCGAATCGTCAGGCGAACAGTCCAGCCTGTTGTGTAGTCAGTCGTTACTGTCCAGGATGCTTTAGGGTTTGCCGTTCCGTCGTAGTCATCGCCCTGAGTCAATACGAGATTGCCTAGCACATTTGGCGAGGCAACCTGAATCACTTCAGTGCCTTGAATTGCCGCAAGAATCTCAGCCTGCTTTGCCAGCGTTGCGTCCCCGCCTGTTCCACTCGGTGCCAGCTCAAGCATGTTTGCGGTGAACTGGTAGACAGCACCATCTACAACTAATCCGGTATCAACCTTGTCCAGAATAGTTTTGGCTGTGGCCAATGCACTCGCAGTAGCCAACCCACTCTGAATCTGACTAACCGGATGAATATGCAACGACACGATGGCAAACGCCACTCCGTTGGCTGGTGCAGAGGTCAATGCCTCTTCTAAAACAATCGTCTTTGTGGCTCCAATATAGTCGTAAATAGCCCGAACCTGACCGGCCAAAGCCCCATCGGTGAAGACGAGCATCGAGTCATTATAGAAGTTATCGACGGCTGAAGTCAGTCCAGTAACAAACGTAGTTG
>JBIKII010000211.1:0-4865 GCA_044361705.1 Caulobacter sp. | reverse complement strand
CGAGTAACCCATGGCTGACACCAGCGTAGCCGGCGTTTCCAACCGCCCCAGCCCCAGGGAAGTCTGGGGCTGGCTGGCGCGTGGCGAGGTCGGGCTGGCGCTGGGCATCGTCGGCATCATCGTCCTCCTGATCCTGCCGATCCCGCCGTTCATGCTGGATCTGCTGCTGACGATCTCGATCGGCAGCTCGATCCTGATCCTGATGACGGCGCTGCTGATCAAGAAGCCGCTGGAGTTCACCGCCTTCCCGACGGTGCTGCTGGTCGCAACCCTCTACCGGCTGGGCCTGAACCTGGCCTCGACGCGCCTGATCCTCAGCCACGGCCACGAGGGCGCCCACGGGGCCGGCGACGTCATCAAGGCGTTCGGCGACCTGATGATGGGCGGCAGCTTCATCATCGGCCTGATCATCTTCGCCATCCTGGTGCTGGTGAACTTCGTCGTCGTCACCAAGGGCTCGGGCCGGATCGCCGAAGTGGCGGCCCGCTTCAGCCTCGACGCCATGCCCGGCAAGCAGATGGCCATCGACTCCGACCTGTCGTCGGGCCTGATCGACCAGGACCAGGCCAAGCTGCGCCGCAAGGAGCTGGAGCAGGAGTCGACCTTCTTCGGGGCCATGGACGGCGCGAGCAAGTTCGTGAAGGGCGACGCCATCGCCGGACTGGTGATCGTCGGCATCAACATCATCGGCGGCATGCTGATCGGCATTCTGCAGCACGACATGGACGCCGGCGCCGCCGCCGAGACCTATACCCTGATGACCGTCGGCGACGGCCTGGTCAGCCAGATTCCGGCCCTGATCATCTCGATCGCCGCCGGCCTGCTGGTGTCCAAGGCCGGCGTCGAGGGCGCCGCCGACAAGGCGCTGGTCAAGCAGCTGGCCATGAACCCGCTCAGCCTGGGCATGGTCTCCGCCACCTCCGGCGTGCTGGCCTTCATCCCGGGCATGCCGGTCATCCCGTTCCTGGCGGTGGCGATCGGCGCCGGCGCCCTGGCCTGGCACAGGTCCCATCCGGCGCCCGAGCTCGCGCCGGCCATCGACCTCAGCGCCGCGCCCGTCGAGCAGGAAGAGGAGCCGATCAGCGCCTCTCTGGCCATCGACGACATCAAGATCGAGCTGGGCTACGGCCTGCTGGCCCTGATCAATGATCTGGACGGCCGCAAGCTGACCGACCAGATCCGCGCGCTGCGCAAGACGCTGGCGGCGGACTACGGCTTCGTGATGCCGCCGGTTCGCATCCTCGACAACATGCGGCTGGCGACGCAGGGCTACGCGATCCGCATCAAGGAGATGGAGTGCGGCGCCGGCGAGGTCCGCATCGGCAGCCTGATGGCCATGGACCCGCGCGGCGGCCAGGTCGAGCTGCCCGGCGACCACGTCCGCGAGCCCGCCTTCGGCCTGCCCGCCACCTGGATCGACGACGGCCTGAAGGAAGAGGCGACGTTCCGCGGCTACACCATCGTCGACCCGGCCACCGTGCTGACCACGCACCTGACCGAGATCCTCAAGGACAACATGGCCGACCTGCTGTCCTTCGCGGAGGTGCAGAAGCTGCTCAAGGATCTGGCGGTCGACCAGAAGAAGCTGGCCGACGACGTCATCCCGTCCATCGTCACCGGCACCACCTTCCAGCGCGTGCTGCAGGCCCTGCTGCGCGAGCGGGTCTCGATCCGCGACCTGCAGGCCATCCTGGAGGGCGTCGCCGAGGCCGCGCCGCACACCACCTCGATCACCTCCCTGGTCGAGTCGGTCCGGGCCAAGCTGGGCCGCCAGCTGTGCTGGGCCAACCGCGGCGACGACGGCGCCCTGCCCATCGTCACCCTGTCGCCCGATTGGGAAGTGGCCTTCTCCGAGTCGCTGGTCGGTAACGGCGAAGAGAAGCAGCTGGCCATGGCGCCCAGCAAGCTGCAGGAGTTCATCCGCGGCGTGCGCGAGGCCTTCGAGCGCGCCGCCCTGGCCGGCGACAGCCCCGTCCTGCTGACCAGCCCGCTGGCCCGCCCCTACGTCCGCCAGATCATCGAGCGCTTCCGCGGCCAGACCGTCGTCATGAGCCAGAACGAGGTGCATCCCAAGGCGCGGCTGCGGACGGTCGGACAGGTTTAGGGGGCCTCCCGCCTTGCCGCCAGCTGGCAAGAGGGAGGAAGGACGCGCCGCAATCTCCACCTTTACCAGGTCAGGCCGTTGCGGCGACGAGGCCGTGCGGGGTTCGCGACGCGCTTCGCGCTCCTCACCCTGACGCAGTTTTGTGCAGCCCCCCTTTCGTCATCCTGAGGAGCGGCGCAGCCGCGTCGCGAAGGACGCATCGCCTCACTGCCGCCTCCACAAAACCCACCCCACTTGATCGTGTACTCAAGTTCTGCCAGTCTCTTGATTGAGCAATCAAGGAGGGCGCGACCCCGTGGAAACGACCCGCGAACGCATCCTGTTCGCCGCGCTGAAGCTCTTCTCGGAGAAGGGCTACCTGTCGACCTCGGTGGCCGACATCCTGAAGGAGGCCGGGGCCAATTCCGGCAGCCTCTACCACTTCTATCCGACCAAGCAGGACGTGCTGCTGGCGGTGCTGGAGATGTACCGCGACGGCATCTATCCGATGCTGCTGGCCCCGGCCTGGGAAGGGGTCGACGACCCCATCGAGCGGGTGTTCGCGCTGCTGGGCGCCTATCGCGAGATGCTGCGCGCGACAGACTGCCTGTACGGCTGCCCCATCGGCTCCATCGCCCTGGAACTGCATGAGCCGGACCCGCCGGTGCGCGAGCTCCTGTCGGTGAACTTCGACGGCTGGGTCAAGCACGTGAAGGGTTGCCTGGACCAGGCGAGACATCGCCTGCCGCCCGGGACCGATACGAAGGCCCTGGCCGTCTTCGTGCTGACCACCATGGAGGGCGGGGTGATGCAGTCGCGCACCCACCGCACCCTCGACGCCTTCGACGCCTCGGTGGCGGGCCTCCGGTCCTACATCACCCTGCTGGAAGCCGACGCCGGCGGCTCGGCCACGGCGCAGCAACAGGAGACCGGCACATGAAACGCATCCTGCTGGCGGCGCTCACCTCGGCCCTGCTCTCCGCCACGGCCCACGCCGCCGAGCCGGCGAAGGTCCCCGACTGGCGCGACTTCCGAGCGGTGACCAACAGCTCCTTCGTGGAGGCGGACGGCGACAAGGTGCTGCAGCTGTCCATCGTCGTGACGGCCTCGCCCGCCCAGGTCTGGGACGCCTTCACCACGGCCGAGGGCTACCGTGCCTGGGTGGCGCCGGTGGCGGCCGTGGACCTGCGCATCGGCGGCGACATCGAGGCCAGCTACGACCCGACCGCGAAGATCGGCGGGCCCGACAACATAAAGAACCGCATCGTCGCCTATGTGCCAGAGCGCCTGCTGTCCTTCCGCAACGCCCAGGCGCCCAAGGCCCTGCCGCATCGCGAACTGTTCGGCGACATTGTCACCACGCTGGAGATCGAGGATCTCGGCGCCGGCCGCAGCCGGGTCAGCCTGACCAGCGTCGGCTACGCGCCCGGCGAGGGCTTCGACGTCCTCTATCGCCACTTCGAGTGGGGCAACGCCTACTCGCTCAACGAACTGAAGAAGCGGTTCGAGACCGGCCCCATCGACTGGGCCGCCGTCTTCGAACGCCGGAAGGCCCCGGCGGCTTCGGCCGTGGTCACAGGGGGAGGAACAACCAAATGAACATGAGGGCTTTGATCACCAACACGGTGATCGGCGCGGCGTTGCAGGTCGCCATGATCGTCGCGGGCCAGTACCTGCCGGCCGTCCAGGCCTACTACCCGATCGCCGGGACCCTGATCTCGCTGGTCGCGGGCCTGCTCTATGCGCGGGCGGCCATGGGCGGCTGGGGGGACAGTCTGGTCGGCGGCGCGATCACGGGCGCTGTCTGCGCCCTGATCGGCATCGCCATGTCCTGGGCTCTGGGGCAAGTCCCGCCGATCACCTTGCTGATCGGCACGTCGGCCTCGGCGGTCGGCGGCCTGATCGGCGGTGCGGTCGGGAAGGTGATCGCGAAATAACCGCTTTGCGTGCTTCGACACGCGCTCTTCGAGCGCTGTTCAGCATGACGTGGACGTGTAGCCTTCTAACGACGTCACCCTGAGAAGCCGCGAAGCGGCGTGTCGAAGGACGCAGGGAGGCTCAGTCCGCGAACGCCGCCGCGCGCTTCTGCATGTTCGACATGACGGCCTCGATCTGGTTGGGCGTGCCGATCAGGGCGGTCTGCTCGACGGACTCGGCCTTCAGGATCTCCAGCTGTCCGGCGCCGGACGCTGCCAGATTGAAGAGGCGCTTGTCAGCACGGATGGCGTGCGGATTGCGACCGGCGATATCGGCGGCCAGGGCCAGGGCGTCGGCGCGCGGGTCAGCGCAGACCCGGGTCGCGAAGCCGTATTGCACCGCTTCCTCGCCGGAGAACTGGCGGCCGCTGTAGGTCAGCTCCCGCACCACGTCGTCGCGGGCCAGCAGGCGCATCAGCACCAGGCCCGCCATGTCGGGCACCAGGCCCCACTTGATCTCCATGATCGACATACGGGTGTCGGCGGTCACGTAGCGGATGTCGGCGCCCAGGCAGAGCTGGAAGCCGCCGCCGAACGCGACGCCGTGAACCGCGGCGATGACCGGGACCGGAATCTCGCGCCAGACCATGGCCGCGTGCTGGGCGCGGTTGCTGCCGCCCGCCGTGCGCTCGGCGGTGACCAGGCCGTCGCCGCCCTTGCGCTCGCCCGAAGCCATCTTGCCGAAGTTGCCCATGTCGAGCCCGGCGCAGAAGGCGCGGCCCTCGCCCGACAGCACCACGACGCGGACGCCGGGCTCTGTCTTGAGCCGTTCGCCGGTCTCGATCAGCGCCGAGAACATGGCGTCG
>JBIKII010000057.1:0-16363 GCA_044361705.1 Caulobacter sp. | reverse complement strand
GCGCTGGATGACCGGCGCCGGGGTCGGCGCCGCCCTGACCGCCGCCACCGCCGCCGGCGTCATGGCCGGCGTCAATCTCTCCCTCGGCCAGGCGCCGGTCGGGGAGGACGAGTCCCTGCTGACGGCCCTGTACGACACCGGCCTGGCCGACGATCTGGGAGGCAGTTCATGAAGGGACGCTGGCTTCTGGTCGGGCTGGTGGTTTCGCTGGCCCTGAACCTCTTCCTGGTCGGTCTCGGAGTCGGGGCCCTGGTGTTCGGCGGCGGCGCCAAACGCGGCCCCGAGGCCCAGTCCGCCGCCGGGCCGCGCCGCGCGCCGATGTGGATGGCCGGCCGCGGACTGTCGGAAGCCTATCGGCCCGCCTATCGCGAGGTTCTGATGCGCGCGACGCGTGAGACCCGCGCCGACCTCGTCGAGTCCCGCCGGCTCAAGCGCCGGGCCTTCGACGCCATGGCGGCGACGCCCTACGACGCGAAGGCTGTCGCGGCTGACCTCGAGCGCGCCCGGACCCTGGAGTTCAAGGCGCGCACCCGACTGGAGCAGGACGTCGCCGCCTTCGCCGCGACCCTGCCGCCCGACGAGCGCTCCGCCCTGTCGGAGTCCCTGCGCACCGTGATGTCGCGTCCCGCGGCGGCCCGGCTGCAACAGGCCTGGCGACCGCAAGGACAGGGCGGTCCGCGGCCCGAGGCCCCGCCCGAGTAGGCGCCGGGGGTTTCCTTCCGGGCGGATTGCCGCATCTAATGGCTCATCCCCTCCGGCAGACGACGAGGCTCCCATGTGCGATGACGATATTCACCCCGGATTGATCGTCGATCCCACGGTGTCCCGCCGCGGGTTCGGCCTGCTCGGCCTGGCCGCCGTCGGCGTGGCCGGGGCGGCCCGGGCGGGCGCGGCGGTGGTCGAGACGGACGTCGAGATCAAGACGCCGGACGGTGTCGCCGACGCCGCGCTCTACCATCCCGAAGGCAAGGGGCCCTGGCCCGCCGTGCTGATCTGGCCGGACGTGGTCAGTCTTCGGCCGGCCTTCCGCGAGATGGGCCGCCGCCTCGCGGGCGAGGGCTATGTCGTGCTGGTCCCCAATCTCTATTACCGCGTCCGCAAGGCCCCGGTGGTCGACGGATCGTTCGACTGGAACAAGCCCGAGGACCGGGCCAGGCTGGGCGAGCTGCGCAAGTCGGTGACGCCCGAGGGCACGGACCGCGACGCGGTCGCCTACCTCGCCTTCCTGGACGCCCGAAAGCAGACTGACAGGTCGAGGCGCGCCGGGGTGCAGGGCTATTGCATGGGGGGCCCGCTCTCGTTCCGCACCGCCGCGGCGGTCAGCGGCCGGATCGGCGCGGTGGGCAGCTTCCACGGCGGCGGGCTCTACACCGACCAGCCGACCAGCCCGCACCTGCTGCTGACGAAGACCACGGCGGAGTTCCTCGTCGCGGTGGCCGACAACGACGACAAGCAGGACCCGACCATCAAGGACAAGCTGAAGGTCGCCATGGACGCCGCCGGCCGCGCGTCGGTGATCGAGGTCTATCCGGCCGCCCACGGTTGGTGCGTCAGGGGCAGCGCGGTCTACGACGAGGTCCAGGCCGAACGCGCCTGGGCCGCCCTGCTGGCCCTGTACAGGCGCAACCTCGTTTAGGCGCTTGAGGACCTGATCACAGCGGTCTGATGCGGGCTGAGGCAAGTCTTGCCGCTCAGACCTTCCGTCATCCTCGGGCTTGTCCCGAGGACCCCTCATTCAGCATCGCTGTGAGAGCGTGATCACATCCGCACCTGCGAACCGACGCAACCATCTCCTCGCCACAAGGGCGAGGATGACGGCGGGAGAGCGGCCTAAGCCGCCACGACGCCCATCGCGCCGCGCCGGATCGGCAGGCTGAAGCTGACCGTGGTGCCTTCGCCCGGGGCGCTGTCCATCTCGAGCGCGCCTTCGTGCAGTTCGATCAGCGCCTTGGTCAGGGCCAGGCCCAGGCCCGTGCCCTGGGTCGTCTTGCTGTGCTGGCTCTCGACCTGTTCGAATGGCTGGGCCAGGCGCGCCAGGTCGTCCTTGCTGATGCCGATGCCGGTGTCCTGCACCGAGACGCGGACCCGCTCGCCCAGGCCATCGTTGCGCACCTCGGCGCGGACGGTGACCCGGCCGCCGCGGGGCGTGAACTTGATGGCGTTGCTGAGCAGGTTGAGCAGCACCTGCTTGACCGCCCGGTAGTCGGCCTCGATCTCGGGCAGGAACGGGAAGTCGACCGCCAGCTCCAGGCCCGCCGCCTCGGCGCGGTTGCGCACCAGCCGCACGGCGTCCTCGGTGACGTCCTCCAGGCTCATCGGCTCGAACTTCAGGTTCATCTTGCCGGCTTCGATCTTCGACATGTCGAGGATGTCGTTGATCAGGGCGAGCAGGTGCTGGCCGCTGTTGTGGATGTCCTGGGCGTATTCCCTATAGCGGGGGTCGCCCATCGGCCCGTACATCTCGGCGATCATGATCTCGGAGAAGCCGTTCACCGCGTTCAGCGGCGTGCGCAGCTCGTGGGACATGTTGGCCAGGAACTCGGACTTGGACTTGTTCGCCGCCTCGGCTCGAACCTTCTCGGTCTCGTACTTGCGGGCCAGCTCGGCCAGCTGCTCCTGGCTGCGCTCGAGGCCCGCGACGGCGTGCTGCAACTGTTCCTCGTTCAGCCGCCGGGCCTCCTCCTGGGCCTTGATGGCGCTGATGTCGGCGGCGGTCATGACCAGGCCGCCCTCGGCGGTGCGACGTTCGGAGATCTGGATCCAGCGGCCGTCGTTCAACTCCGCCTCGCGGATGCCGCGATGGCCGTCGGGCCCGACGACCTCCTGCTTGATGGCCAGCTGCACGAAGCGGTTCACATGGTCCCGCGCCGCGCCGGACTTGAGCAGCTTGGGCTCCAGGTTGAAGACGCTGCGGTAGTTGCGGTTGCACAGCAGGAGGCGGCCGTTGCGATCCCACAGGACAAAGGCCTCGGACACGCTCTCGATGGCGTCGCGCAGGCGGTTCTCCGCAGCCTGGGCGCGGGCCTGGGCGAGGCGCTCCTCGGTGACGTCCAGCGCGACGCCGATGATCCGGCCGTAGCCGTCGCTGCCTGGCGCGCCCAGGCCCTGGCCACGGGCGTCGATCCAGAGCGAGCGTCCGCCCGTCGCGGCCGGAACCCGGAACGACACGTCGAACGCCCCATAGGTCGCCGCGTGGGCCAGCGCCTGCCGCACCCGCTCGCGGTGGTCGGGCGCGACCCGGTCGAGCACCTCCTGGCCGGTGACGATTCCGCCGCCGCCCCACCCGAAGATGACGCCGGTGACGTCGGACATGAACACCTGGTCCTGGGTCAGGTCCCATTCCCAGATGCCGCAGCGGGCGGCCTCGACGGCCATCCGGAACCGTTGCTCGCTCTGGACGAAGGCGCGCTGGGCGGCCTCGGCCCTGCGGCTCTGGCTGAACAGCAGCAGGGCCAGGGCGATGCCGATGCCGAGCGGCACCAGCAGCGCGACGATGCTGTCGATACGGTCGCGATTGGCCGTCACGATGCCGGCCGGCGGGCTGGCGGCGACGGCCCAAAGGGCGCCCCCGGCGGCCGGCCGCGCGGCCACGTCGATCAGGGCGCCGTCGGGCCGCCGGGCGCGGGTCAGTTGATCGGCCTTGAGGTCGTCAGCGGACAGGGCGAAAGCCTCGCGTACGGTGGAGGCCTGGGTCACCCCGCCGGCGCCGGCCACGGCGAGAAGACGGCCGTCAGGCATGGCCACCGCCGCCGATGACCGTCCGCCCGCCCGCAGGGGCAACCGCGCCAGGTCCTGGGCGGTCAGCAGGACAGTGCGGTCCCGCACCACGCGCGCCATGTAGAGCCGGCCCGGGTCGCCGGCCGGGACGCCGATCCAGCTGCTCCTGCCCGAGGCGATCGCCAGTCGCGCGGCGCCCTTCCAGTCCGCGGCCTCGACGCGTCCCGCGACGGCGCTGACGGAGTCGCCGGTCACCACCGCGGCCGCGGCGACGCCATCGCCCGCGCCGCGCAGCACGGTCTCGGCGGCGTCGATGGGCGAGTCCGGCGAGCGGTCGATCAGGGCGGCGCCGGCCGTAAGTCCGCCGTTGCGACGCGCGGCCTCGACGTCGAGACGGGCGGCAAGGACCTGGGCGGCGGCGTCCGGCCCGGCCTCGCCGGGGCGTGTCCAGTTCCGCTCGAGGCGCTGGACGCCGAAGAAGGTGTAGATGGCGAGCAGGAGCAGGGCCGCGAGGATGGCGACGCGCACCAAGGCTCCGCCCTGCGCGCGCGCTTCCCCGGGAGCGAATGCGGGTTCGCCGGCCTTGCCTGCCTTGCGACGCTTGCCCGCCAAGTCCTTCGAATCCCCGCGCCCGAGTCACTTCCCCCGACAGGGAATCTTACGGAAGCGTTCCTGTCGCGTCACGGGCCAAACCGGCCTTTGCACAGGTTGTGAGTCAGTTGGCCGCAGGATGACGGCGCCGATAGAAGAATTGGCGTGCCCGCTGGATCGCGGGGGCCTAAGTCGGACGCCTGCGACCAAGGCTCCCGCACAGATGACACAGACATCGCTGCCCCTGCGCCATGCGCTGCTCGCCCTGGCGGTGGTGGCGGTCTGGGGGACCAACTTCGTGGTCATCCGCATCGGGCTGGACGACCTGCCGCCGCTGCTGTTCGCGACCCTGCGCTTCACCTTCGCGCTGCTGCCGGCCGTGTTCTTCATCCGGCGGCCGGACGTGCCGTGGCGGGACCTGGCGGCCTATGGCGTGATGATCGGGGCGGGGCAGTTCGGTCTGCTCTACATCGCCATGAAGGGCGACATCTCGCCAGGGCTGGCCTCGCTGGTCGTGCAGAGCCAGGCCTTCTTCACGGTGGCCCTGGCCATGGGGCTGAGCGGCGAGCGGGTGAAGCCGTTCCAGATCGCGGCCTTCGCGCTGGCGGCGGCGGGACTTGGACTGATCCTCTGGCGCAGCGACGGCTCGGCGACGCCGCTGGGGCTGGTCCTGGTGTTGCTGGCGGGCCTGAGCTGGGCGGGCGGCAACATCGTCAGCCGGCGCAATCCGACCGCCAACATGCTGGCCTTCGTGGTCTGGGCCAGCCTGTTCTCTATCCCGCCGCTGGCGGCGCTTTCGCTGGTCTTCGAGGGCTGGCCGGCGATCCGCGAGGGGCTGGCCGCCGCCGACGCAGCCACCTGGGCGACGGTGCTCTGGCAGTCGGTGGGCAACACTCTGTTCGGCTACGCGGTCTGGGGCTGGCTGCTGTCACGCTATCCGGCGGCGACCATCGCCCCGATGTCGCTGCTGGTGCCGGTGTTCGGCATGGCGGCCTCGGCCGTCTGGCTCGGCGAGGCGCTGCCCGGCTGGAAGCTCGCCGCCGCCGCGCTGGTGATCGCCGGCCTGGCGGTGAACGTCTTCTGGCCCGGGGTGCGCGGGCGGCTGCGGCGGTAGGGGACAGACACCTTGGTGTCTGTCCCTAGGCCAGCGCCTTGCTCGCCAGCTCGAACACGTTCTTGGACAGGCCCTCGACGGCGACGATCCGCTCCAGCTCGGCCTTCATCAGGGCGCCAAGTTCCGGGCGGTAGCGTCGCCAGGTTCCCAGCGGTTCGACCAGGCGCGCGGCCGTCATCGGGTTCACCGCGTCGGTGGCGATGATCTGGTCGGCCAGGAAGCGGTAGCCGTCGCCAGACGCGTCGTGGAATCGCGCCGGGTTGAAGTTGGCGAAGGTAGAGACCAGCGCCCGCAGGCGGTTGGGGTTCCTGCCGTCGAAGTCCGGATGGGCGGTCAGGCCGAGCACGCCGCCCAGCGCCTGCTCCGACGGGTCGCGCGCCTGGGCGGCGAACCACTTGTCGAGCACCAGCGGCTCGGACTTCCATTTGGCGTGGAAGTCGGCCAGCGCCTGGTCGCGGGTCTCGCCGCCCAGCTCGATCAGCGCGTTCAGGCCGCCGATGGCGTCGGTCATGTTGGTCGCGGTCTCGAAGTGACGGGCGGCCAGGTCGCGGTTGCCGGAATGCGGGTCGACCGCCAGCAGCTCCAGCGTGGCGTTGCGCAGCGCCCGCCGACCGGCCGAGGCGGCGTCCGGCGAGAAGGCGGCGCCGTCCGACAGACCGGTGTGCTGGCGGCGAAGGTCGTCGCCCAGGTGTACCGCCAGCCGCGCCCGCAGCGCGTTCCGCGCCGCATGGATCGCCGCCGGATCGGCCGGCGACATGGCCATCGACAGGTCCGGCTCGCTCGGCAGCGTCAGGATCAGGGCCTTGAAGGCCGGCTCGGCGGCCTGGTCGGCCAGCGCCCGGCCGACGGCCTCGGCGTAGCGCTCCTCGGCGACCTCGTCCGGCGTCCCGGCGGCGCGGGCCAGGATCAGGTCGCGGGCCAGGCCCTGGCCGGCTTCCCAGCGGTTGAACAGGTCCGGGTCGGCGGCGAGCAGGACGTAGCGGTCCTTGGGCTCGCTGTCGGTGGTCAGGTTCACCGGCGCGGAGAAGCCGCGCAGCGGCGACAGCACCGGCCGCTCGGGCGCCGGCAGACGCACCGTGGTCTCGGCATCCTCGAGGATGACCAGCGTCTCCTCGCCCATCGGCCGGCCGTCGTCATGCAGCAGGCCGATGCGGACCGGCAGGGGCAGGGGCTTCTTGTCCGGCTGGCCGGGTGTCGGCGCCGTGCTCTGGCGCAGGGTGATGGCCACCTCGCCCTTGCCGGCGTCCCAGTCGGTTGTCAGGTCGACGGTCGGCGTGCCGGCCTGTTCATACCAGCCGAAGAAGGCGGTCATGTCGCGGCCCGACACGTCGGCGAAGCACTGGATGAAGGCCTCGACCGTGGTCGCCTCGCCGTCGTGGCGGTCGAAGTAGAGGTCCATGCCGGCGCGGAAGAGCTCCGCGCCCAGCAGGGTCTTGAGCATGCGGATGACCTCGCTGCCCTTCTCGTAGATCGTCGCGGTGTAGAAGTTGTCGATCTTGATGTAGGCCGACGGCCGCACCGGGTGGGCCAGCGGGCCGGCGTCCTCGGAGAACTGCCGGGCGCGCAGGGCCTTCACGTCCTTGATCCGCTGCACCGCCTCGCCGCGCATGTCGGCGCTGAACGACTGGTCGCGGAAGACGGTCAGCCCCTCCTTCACGCACAGTTGGAACCAGTCGCGGCAGGTGATGCGGTCGCCGGTCCAGTTATGGAAATACTCGTGGGCCACGACGCTTTCGATGCGCTCGTAGTCCATGTCGGTCGCGGTCTGCGCGTCGGCCAGCAGAAGGGCGGCGTTGAAGATGTTGAGGCCCTTGTTCTCCATCGCTCCGAAGTTGAAGTCCCGGACGGCGACGATCATGAACAGGTCGAGATCATATTCCCGGCCAAAGGCTTCCTCGTCCCACTTCATGGACCGCTTGAGGCTGTCCATGGCGTACTCGGCCCGCGCGGCCATGCCGGTGTCGACATAGATGCGCAGGTCGATGGTGCGGCCCGACATGGTCACGAAGCTGTCGACCAGCTCGTCCAGTTCTCCCGCCACCAGCGCGAACAGGTAGCAGGGCTTGGGGAATGGGTCGTTCCAGACGGCGTAGTGGCGACCGCCCGGCAGGTCGCCGGTCTCGACGCGGTTGCCGTTGGCCAGCAGGCGGTCGAACGCCTTGTCGGCCTCCATCCGCACCGTGTAGCGGGCCAGCACATCGGGCCGGTCCAGGAACCAGGTGATGCGCCGGAATCCCTCGGCCTCGCACTGGGTGCAGAACCGGCCGCCGGAGATGTAGAGCCCCATCAGCGCGGTGTTGGCCGAGGGGTTGATCTCGACCTCGGTTTCCAGCGTGAAGCTCGCCGGCAGATCGCTGAGCGTCAGGGTCTCGGCCGTCTCGTCGAAGGCGTGCGGGACGCCGTCCACCGCGACCGACAGGGTCTTCAGGCCGTCGCCGTCGAGCACCAGCGGGTCGGCATGCTCGCCGTTCCGCCTGACCGTGAGCTTCGCCTTCACCCGCGTCGCGGCGGGCTCCAGCGCGAAGTCGAGGAAGACCTCGTCGATCAGGTAGGCGGGCGGCCGGTAGTCGGCCAGGCGGACGGGCTGGGGCGTTTCGGTGCGCATGTCCCTTAATCTAGGGCAAGGCGCGGCTTACCGCGACGGCCGATCGTGGAAAATCGAGCCTGCGGGCGGCCTAAGCCGCTGCGACATCCCCGGTCGTCCGTCGCATGCGCCAGAAGCGGATGGTCCGCAGGGCGGCGTCCCTGGGCAGGTTGTTGTAGAGGTCGCCGTAGGACTTGGCCCGGGTCATGGCGTCGTCGGCGCGGTCCAGGATCAGCACGGTGAAGGTCAGGAACAGGCTGCGGTCGAAGTCCGCCGCCTTGCAGACGATGGCCAGGGCGTCGAGTTCCCGGCGCTCCAGAATGCGCCGGGCGGTGTGGAAGTCGATGTCGGCCATTTCGGCCAAGGCGATCAGGAAGCGGGTCGTCTCGCGGTTGCGCAGCATGGCGGCCAGCACCCGCGGGCCCATCTCGCCCCTGGCGATCTGGGCGCGGACGGCGGCCTCCGCCTCGGCGTAGTCGGCCGGCAGGGCGCCGTCGCCCAGCGCGACCCGCTTGCGGCCGGCGGAGAGGGCGGCTTCCAGCCGGGCCGGATCGATGGCGGCATTGGCGCTGGTGATCCGGTCGCGCAGCCGCGCCTCGACCACGAAGTACATCTCGTTGAGCAGATCGATGGGTAGTTGCTCGCGGCCGACCACAGCCTCATGCAGGTCCGGGTTGACGGCGGCCCGGTCGACGGCCCGCTCGTGCGCCTTGCGCGACAGCTCCGCGCCGGTGTTGCGCAGCAGCAGGCCGAGGGTGTCGTCGTCGGCGCGCTCGACGATGGCGTCGGAGACGACGGTCGAGACGGTCGGTCGCTGCGAGATGGCGCGCAGGTGGTCCTGGCCCTTCGTGCGGGCCAGCTGCAGGAGGTCCTCGTCACTGAGCGCCCGCGAGCGTTGCAGCACCGGCCGCGAAACCTCGATCTCGTCGGCGGCCAGCGCGCGCATCAGGCTTGCCGGCGGCGCGTCCGCGTCAGCCATCCGCTCGGCCAGTTCGGCGCGGACGGCGACCTCCATCTCGGCGGCCAGCGCGCCCATCACCGCGTCGAACAGGCCCATCTCGCCCGCGCTATGCGGCTCGGCGGAAAAGAACAGGTCGGTTACGCCGCGAAGCAGTTCACGGCGCCGCTCGCTGGACGGCTCCTGCGCCAGCGCGATCAGGTCATGAAGTCGGCTGCTGCTCCCGCTCACCGCCTGGCCTCCGTGGCGGCGGCGGCCCGGGCGCGGTCGCGCTCACGTTCGCGGCGACGGGCGGCCTCGGACAGTTCACCCTGGCCGTTGGCTTCGGCCACCTCGTCAGAGCCCACGCCGCCGCCGGGCGCCATGTCGGCCGGGGCGGCGTCGACGGGCGCGGTCTCCGGGCGCGTGGCCCAGTAGGAGGTCGGGGGCGGGATGTCGATCGGGTCGGGCACGCCGCCGAATTCGCGCAGCACCGAATAGGCCTTCGACCGACCGGCGTCGCCGGGGGCGCGCACCGGCGTCGGCGAGGAGGGCGCGGGCGTCATGGCGGCCTGCGGGCGCGCGGGCGCTGAAGGGCGGGACGCGGGTGCAGCGGGGGCTGCGGCCATCGGCGCAGCGGCCGGGCGGTCGTAGAGGCTGGTCGGCAGCGACCGTTGCACCGCGGTGGCCGGCGCCTGGGGCGCGGGCGTGTAGGCGGCGGCGATCGGGGCCGGGGCGTAGATCGACGGATAGGGGGCGGCGCGTTGTCCGGGCGCGGCGGCGGCCGGACCGGCCCAGGCGGCCATCGGCTGGGGTATGGCCGGGACCGGGGCAGGCGCAGGCGTCGCCGCCATCGGCGCGGCGGTCTTGCCGGTCCAGTTCAGCATCGGCCCGGTGTAAGGCGCCGCGACGGCCTGGCCGGCCGCGGTCCCGGAACGGGCGCGCGGCGGGCCGTAGCGATCCTCGGCGGCCTGGGCGCCGACGGCGCTGACCGTCAGGATCGTGATGGCGAGAACAAGACGCATGCAGGAGTCCGCCGCAAAGGTACGGCTCCGTGCTTAACCCGCGCCGCTTAATCGCCGCCTAACGGCCGCGCCACCAGACCAGGGCCCGGCGTTCGGCCATCTGCAGCAGCGCGTGCAGCAGCGCGGCCATTACGGCCAGCACGAACAGCGCCGCGAACATCCGCGCCGTCTGCAGCCGGTTGCCGGCCTCCAGAATGCGCCAGGCCAGGCCCTGGGCCCCGCCCGATCCGGCAACGAACTCGCCGATCACCGCCCCGATCACCGCCAGGCCTGCCGCGACCTTATGCCCCTCAAGAAGGTAGGGCACGGCCGACGGCAGCCGGAGCCGCAGCAGCTTCTGCAGGCGGCCGGCGCCGTAGAGGTCGAACAGGCGCTCCAGATCCGGATCGGAGGCCTTGAGCCCGGTCACCGCGCCCGAGAAGATCGGGAAAAAGGCGACGATGGTGGCCAGCACGACCACCGCCCGCTCGGGATGGTCCAGCCCCGCCCAGATGATGACCAGCGGGGCGACCGCGATGACCGGCGTCACCTGCAGGGTGACCGCCACCGGCTGGATCGCCCGCTCGATCACCGGGCTCAGCGCCGTCAGCAGCGCCAGTCCCGAGGCCAGCAGGCTGGCGACGACCAGCGCCGTCAGCGCCGTGAACAGGGTGTTCCAGGCCGACGACAGCAGCAGCGGCCAGCCCTCGGCCAGGCTGGCGCCGATGGCGGACGGGGGCGGCAGCAGATAGGCCGGAACGCCGGTCAGCCAGCAGACGCCCTCCCAGATCGCCAGCAGCAGGGCGATGAACACGACGGGAATGGCGATGGCGGTCAGCGACTTCATGCCGCCCGCTCCATGCCCGTTGCCAGCAGGGCCGACACCGTCTCGGCCGCCGTGCGGAAGATCTCGGTCACTCGGAAGCCCGCGGGCCGGGGCAGGGGGGCGTCGATGGCGACCTCGCCGGCGATGAGGCCCGGTCCCGACGTCATGACCACGACGCGCGAGGCCATGTAGACGGCCTCCTCGACATTGTGGGTCACGAACAGGATGGCGGGCTTCAGCTCGGCCCACAGGGCCAGCACGTCGTCGGCCAGGGTGCGGCGGGTGATCTCGTCCAGGGCCGCGAACGGTTCGTCCAGCAGCAGCAGTCGGGGCCGGGTGACCAGCGCCCTCGCCAGCGACACCCGCATAGCCATGCCGCCCGACAGCTGCGCAGGGCGGGAGGCGTCGACGCCCGCCAGGCCGACGCGGGCCAGCGCCTCCGACGCCTGGCCGCGCGCTGTGCGGCGATCCATGCCAGACAACTCCAACGGCAGGGCGACATTGGCTGCGGCGCTCATCCAGGGCGCCAGGGTGGCGGCCTGGAAGACCAGCGAGGTTTCGCCCCGCCCGGCCTGCCGCTGGACCGTTCCCCGCGTGGGCTGCTCAAGCCCGGCCAGCAGCCGCATGGCCGTCGACTTGCCGCAGCCCGAAGGCCCGACCAGGGCGATGATCTCCCCCTCGCCGATCGCCAGATCCACCGGCCCCAGCACGCGCCCCCGCCCGCGGTAGTCGACCTCGACGTTGGTGAGCGAGGCGGTCATGGGGTCTCCGGTCGGGGCACTACGCCTTCGTCACGAACTGCAGGGTGTAGCCGGCGCGGTAGTCCATGTCCTTCGGGTAGACGCCCTGTTCGGAGGCCACGCGGAAGAACTCGGCCCAGCGGGCGTCGGTCATCATGCCGATGCCGCCGGTCTTCGCGTCGCCGGACTCGACGATGCCGTAGTCGCGCATCTGCTTGCGGGCGTTGGCCAGAAGCTCCGGCGTCATCTCCGGATTGTCCTTCAGGATCAGTGCGTCGGCCTTGCCTGCATCGCCGTTCAGGTAGGTCTGCCAGCCGACGACGCTGGCCTCGACGAAGGCCTTCACCACGTCCGGCTTTTCGGCGATCAGGGTCTGCGGCGCCAGGACCATGGTGGCGTAGCCGGGGTAGCCCTCATCGGCGAGCAGGAAGGTCGCCGGCTTGAAGCCCGCCTCCTTCTCGATCGTGTAGGGCTCGCTCGACAGATAGCCCTGCACGATGGCCCGCTTGTCGGCCAGGAACGGCGCCAGGCTGTAGTTGTATTTGCGGACCTGGGCGTCGGTGAAGCCGTACTTGCTCTTCAGCCAGACCCAGAACGCGGTGACCGAGGCGTCGGCCAGCAGGATCGGCCGGCCCTTCATGTCGGCGATGGAGTTCACGCCGGTGTTCGGGTGGGCGATCAGGACCTGCGGGTCCTTCTGGAAGAAGGCGGCGACGGCCTTCACCGGCGCCTTCTCCTTGGCCATGTTCAGCGGGATGAAGCTGTTGGAGCCCATGCCCATCTCGACGCCGCCGGCGGCCAGAAGTTGGGGCACGTTCACGCCTGGCCCGCCCTGCATGATCTCGACCTTCAGGCCGCGCTTCTCGTACTCGCCGGTGGCCAGCGCCTGGTAGAAGCCGCCATGCTCCCCCTGGGCGCGCCAGTCGGTGGCGAAGCGGATGGTGGTCAGGGCGTCGACCGCCGCGACCGTCTTGTCGCCGCCCTTCGGCGAACAGGCGGCGGCCAGGCTCGAAACGGCGCCGGCCAGCATCAGACGACGTGAAAGCATGGAAGTCTCCCCGGGATCGCGAGGGAGAAGGTAGGCGCCGGAACGCTGTTCGTCGAGGGTCTGTGCGTCGTTCGCGACGCTCGCTGAAGCGCTCGCTCCTCACCACGACGAGCTTTGTTGTAGCCAACGCACCTTCGTCATCCTGAGGAGCGACGAAGTCGCGTCGCGAAGGACGCAACAGGACGGTGCGGAAAGGGGGACGAAAGCGCCCCCCATAGAGCAAAGGGACGGTGCGTCCGGTTGCCCGGCTGCATCGCCCCTTCACCCAAGCCTCTTGCGAGACTTGCGGTCTGGAGGTCGTGGATCCCTGGGGGTCCGAAGCTTGCGCCCCGGTCTTCATGGACCCGCTCCCGGTCCGGTCTTCGAAGGTCTCCCTTCGATCCTTGGGTCCTGGAGCGTCCCGCTCGCCTGGCCTTCCGGTTTCCCGTCTCGCCCGCGCCGCGTTTCCTCTCGACGACTTGACTGTGCGCTCAGGCCCGGTATGAAGCAACCGCCCCGAACATCCCCAATGTGAATGCTTGTCCGGCCAGCGGTTGACGGCCTGTGGACAAGGTGTGGATGGGTGCGAGAACTTCCTGACAAAGCAGACGCTTGAGTTTTCCACAGCAAAGTGGCGACGTCGCTTTATCCGTCCGCGCGCCGGGGAGGATTTGCGCCGGGCGGTCAGGCCGCTATGAACGACGCACATCAAAAGCAACGCCCAGGAAGCCCCCCATGTCCCTGATCCTCACCGAGAAGCGCGGCCATATCGCCATCCTGACCCTGAACCGGCCGGACGCGATGAACGCCCTGGGCGCGCCCGGCGACGGCGACCAGGTGGCCGCGGCCTGCGCGGCTATCAACGCCGACCGCGAGATCCGGGCCGTGGTCCTGACCGGCGCCGGCCGCGCCTTCAGCGCCGGCGGCGACGTCAAGGCGATGAAGGCCCGCGAAGGCGCCTTCGCCGGCAACGGCGTCGAGCTGCGCGACGGCTATCGCAACAACATCCACCGCGTGGTGCGCTCGATCTACGGCCTGGAGGTCCCCTCCATCGCCGCCGTCAACGGTCCGGCTATCGGCCTGGGCTGCGACGTGGCCTGCATGACCGACATCCGCATCGCCGCCGAGGGCGCGCGGTTCGGCGTCACCTTCCTCAAGCTCGGCCTGATCCCGGGCGATGGCGGCGCCTGGCTGCTGCCGCGCACCATCGGCATGAGCCGCGCCAGCGAGCTGCTGTTCACCGGCGACGTGGTCGACGCCGCCACCGCCGAAAAGTGGGGCCTGGTCAGCAAGGTCGTCCCGGCCGAGACCCTGATGGACGAAGCCATCGCCCTGGCGGAGCGCATCGCCCAGCAGCCGCCGCACGCCCTGCGGCTGGCCAAGAGCCTGCTCAAGCACGGCCAGACCACCAGCTACGACACGCTGATGGAGATGAGCGCCGCGGCCCAGGCGATCAGCCACCTGACCGACGACCACATGGAAGGCGTCGAGGCGCTGCTCGAGAAGCGGCCGGCTGTCTTCAAGGGGTCCTGATCATGCGGGCCCTCGTTCCGCTGCTGCTCACCCTGGGCGTGGTCGCCTGCTCGCCGCCGGCGGCGGAGCCCGCGCCGAAGCCGGAGGCCGAGCTGGCGCCGGTCCCGCCCGCGCCCCAGCAGGCGGCCGCCGACTGGGCGTTCGGGAAGGGCCAGAACAGCGTCGAGATCGTCCATATGGTCGGGGGCGATCCGACGAAGCCCGACCTGCGCATGGTCTGTGCGTCCGGCCAGGGCTTCCTGATCCTGCTGCCCCGCCTGAAGCAGGTCCCCAGCGAGGAACGGCTGACGATCGGCGCCGGCGCGATCGCCCACGGCTTCGTCGCCACCCCGGCGGCCGAGGGCGTCCAGGCGAGGGGCCCGATCGACGACGAGCTGCTGTCGGTGTTCGAGAGCGACGCGCCGATCGGCGTCAATCACGGCTACCAGAACGCCGGACCCTTCACCCCGCCGGACGCCCTGCGCCGCGCCTTCGCCGACACCTGTCGCCAGCTGCGGGCCCGCGGCGCGGTCTGATGGGGAAGGCCGCGCTCGACGCCCTGGTCGCCCTGGCTCAAAGGGCGCGCAGGATATCTGTGTCGCCTTCCGTCGCGAAAGGCGGCTAGACCCCGCTCATG
This sequence comes from Caulobacter sp., assembly GCA_044361705.1. Classification (GTDB taxonomy): domain Bacteria; phylum Pseudomonadota; class Alphaproteobacteria; order Caulobacterales; family Caulobacteraceae; genus Caulobacter. The sequence continues at coordinate 1,674 of JBIKII010000057.1, read as the reverse complement.
GCCCTTCGTGACTTCGGCATCCTCCTGTTCGTCTGCGTCGTCTGGGCGTCCAACAACATCGTCAGCAAGATCGTGGTGGCGGAGTGGGACGTGCCGCCGCTGTTCTACGCCACGGTGCGGTTCGCGCTGGTGGCGCTCTGCACCCTCCCGTGGCTGTTGCCGGCCCCGCGCCCGACCTGGCGGATCATCACCGTCGCCATGCTGATGGGCGCCGGCAACTTCGCGTTGCTGTTCATCGGCTTCAAGACGGCCAGCCCGTCAGCGGCCTCGATCGTCATCCAGCTGGGCGTGCCGATCACCACGGTGCTGTCGATGTTCATGCTGGGGGAAAAGGTCCGTTGGCGGCGGGGCCTCGGCATGGCGCTGACCCTCGCCGGCGCGGTCGTGGTCATGTGGCATCCGACCGGCATGAGCATGTCCTTCGGCCTGTGGCTGGTCGCCGCAGCCGCCTTCGCCGGCTCGCTGGGCGCGGTGATGATGAAGCAGATGGAAGGCATCAAGCCCCTGCAGTTCCAGGCCTGGGTCGGGTTCTCGTCCTTCTGGCCGCTGGCGGTGCTGAGTGCGTTCACCGAACAAAATCAGTGGCCCCTGGCGCTCGAGGCCGGCTGGGGCTTCCTGGCGGCGGTGGTGTTCTCGGCCGTCGTGGTCTCGGTGCTGGGCCACACCTTCTACTACAGCCTGATCCAGAAGTATGAGGCGACGCTGATCTCGCCGCTGACGCTGATGACGCCGCTGTTCACCATCATCATGGGCGTGCTGATCACCAACGACCACTTCGACGTCCGGATGGCCATCGGGGCCGGCCTTGCGCTACTGGGTGTGCTGATCATCGCCCTGAGGCCCAATCGCGTGATGCCCCTGCTCATGGCCATCCGGAACCGTTCGCAATGACGCTGGAGTTCATCGAGACGCCGTCGCCCAACTTCGACGCGCGGACCAAGGTCCCCGACATGCTGGTGCTGCACTATACCGGCATGGAGTCCGGCGCGGCGGCGCTGGCCCGCCTGAGCGCCCCGGAGGCGAAGGTCTCGTCCCACTACATGGTCGAGGAGGATGGCCGCATCTTCCGGCTCGTGCCCGAGGAGCGACGCGCCTGGCACGCCGGCGTCTCGTTCTGGAAGGGCGAGGAGGGGGTCAACCACGCCTCGATCGGCATCGAGATCGTCAACCCGGGCCACGACTTCGGCTACCGCCCGTTCCCGCAGGTCCAGATCGACGCGGTGATCGCGCTGGTGGCGGACATCCGGTCGCGCTGGCAGATCGACGACAACCGCATCCTCGGCCACTCCGACGTCGCGCCGGCCCGCAAGATCGATCCGGGCGAGCTGTTTCCCTGGAAACAGCTGGCCGAAGCGGGCCACGGGATCTGGGCCGATGCGGATCCCGCGCCGGGCGATCCGCTGGTCGAGGGCGCCGAGGGCGTCGGCGTCTTCGCGCTGCAGGCCGGGCTGACGCGGCTCGGCTACGACTGCGCCCCGTCGGGCCGGTTCGACCAGGCCACCCGCGAGATCGTCAGCGCCTTCCAGCGCCACTGGGTCCAGACCCGCTGGGACGGCGTCGCCGACGGCCTGACCCGGGCGACCCTGATGGCGGTGCTCCGGGCGGCGGGATAGGCGTTGCGTGGTTCGCGACGCCGGCCCGAGAGCCGGCGCCTCACCATGACGAGCGTGGGTG
>JBIKII010000056.1:0-16462 GCA_044361705.1 Caulobacter sp. | reverse complement strand
CCGGTCGATCTCCACCGACAGGCGCGGGGCGGTGGGCTCGTAGTCGAGGCGCGGCCGCGAGAAGCCGGGGTTGGCCTGCATGGCGTCGCGGATCGGCTCCAGCCAGCGGGCGATCTGCTCGTAGTCGTTGCCAAGGCCGATCAGGTCGACGTTGGTGCCGCCGCCCTGCCCGCCGCCGCGCTGGAAGGCGCCGCGCACGCTGGCCACGGCGCGCACGCCGGTGATGCCCGACAGGGACCTGTTCAGCTCCGCGGCGACCTCGTCAGAGGTCTTGGTCCGCTCGCCCCACTCGCCCATGACGATCACGCCGTTGGCGGTGTTGAACTGGGTCGCGCCGAAGCGCGGGATGCTGAGGATGTAACGAGCGGCCTCGCCATCGGCCTTGTATTTCTCCATCTCGGCCTCAACCTTGGCGGCGGCCTGTTGGGTATAATCAAAGCCGGCGCCTTCGGGCCCGGAGATGCTGATATCGACGCGGCCACGATCCTCGGCCGGCACGAGTTCCTGCGGCAGGGTCATGAACAGGAAAGCGGCCAGCCCGGCCAGAACGGCCACCAGGACGCCCGCCCCGATGGAGGCCACGCGGCGACCGAGCAGCATGTCCAGCGAGTTGCGGTAGCTGTTCTTGACCTTCTCGACGACGAAATCGACGCGCCGGGCCAGCCAGCCCTCGCCCGAGGCGGGGCGCAGCAGCTTGGAGGCCAGCATCGGCGACAGCGACAGGGCCAGGAAGGCCGAGAAGGCCACGGCCGCGGCGATGGCGACCGCCAGCTCGACGAACAGCCGGCCGATGTAGCCGGGCAGGAACATCAGCGGCGCAAACACGGCGATCAGCACCGCCGTGGTGGCGATGACCGCAAAGAACACCTGCCGCGCTCCGCGCGTCGCGGCCACGGCCGGCGGCTCGCCTTCATCGACCCGGCGCTGGATGTTCTCGACCACGACGATCGCGTCGTCGACCACCAGCCCGACGGCCAGCACAAGGGCCAGCAGGGTCAGAAGGTTCAGGGTGAAGCCCAACGGGACCAGGATGATGAACGTCGCCAGCAGGCAGATCGGGGCGACCACGGAAGGAATCATCGCGGCCCGCCAGCTGCCGAGGAACAGCAGGTTCACCAACGCCACCAGGGCGATGGAGATACCCATCGTTACCCACACCTCGTGGATCGCCTCGGCGGTAAACACCGAGGAGTCGACGGCGATGATCAGCTCCGTGCCGGCCGGCAGGGTCTTGTTGATCGCCTCGACTTCCTTTCTCGCCGCCTCGGCGATGGCCAGGTCGTTGGCCTGGGACTGGCGGGTCAGCACGATGCCAATCTGGTCGACGCCGTTGCCGCGGAACACGCGGCGCGGCTCGGCGGCGCCCTCCTCGACGCGGGCGACATCGCCCAGGCGGGTGACATAGGCGTCGCTGGCGGCGCCCGCTGCGGCGCGCAGCGGCAGGCGCACGAAGTCCTCCGGCTTGGCGTAGCCGCGGTTCACCCGGATGGTGAAGTCCTTGGCCGCGCCTTCCAGGGCGCCGGCCGGAAGCTCGACATTCTGGCTGCTGAGCGCGGTCTCGACATCTTCCACGGTGACGCCGCGCGCGGCCATGGCGTCGGCGTCGAGCCAGATCCGCATCGCGTAGACCGGTCCGTTCAGGCCGACGGTCGCGACGCCCGGAATGGTCGACATCCGCTCGACAAGAAAGCGGTCGGCATAGTCGGCGAGCTGCAGCGGAGTCAGCGTCGTCGAGGCCATATTCAGGATGATGATCGGCGCGGAGTCCGCGTTCGCCTTGGCGATCTGCGGCGGGTCGGCCTGGTCGGGCAGCTGGTTGACCACGCGGCTGGCGGCGTCGCGCACGTCGTTGGCGGCCGCCTCCAGGTCCGTGTTCAGCGTGAAGGTGATGTTGATCTGGCTGCGCCCGTCCCGGCTCGAGGAGGACAGCTGATCGATCCCCTGGATGCCGGAGACCTGCCGTTCCAGAACCTGGGTGATCCGCTCCTCGACGATCTCGGCCGAGGCGCCGCGATAGCTGGTGGAGATCGACACCACGGGCGGATCGACGCTTGGCAGCTCGCGGATCGACACGTTCAGAAAGGCCGCGAGGCCGATGACGACAAGGATGATCGCCGCGACGGCGGCGAAGACGGGACGCTTTACCGACAGGTCCGACAACATCAGCGGGGCGCCCGCTGCGCGCCGGCGACCGGGGCCGCGCCACCCGGCCGTCCGCCGCCGATGCGCAGCGGCTGACCATCCTGGATGCGATTGAGGCCATCGGCCACGACGCGATCGCCGGCCTTCAGTCCGCCACGGACCTCCACAAAGCCGTCCTGGGTGACGCCGGTGTCGATCGCCTGCTTGCGCGCGGCCTGCCCTTCGCCGCGCGCGGCGATGACAAAGACATAGGCCTGGTCGCCCTCGAACTGCACGGCCGCCTCGGGGACAGCCAGGGCGTCACGGCCGCCGTGCGAGATGGTCACCCGCATCAGCATGCCGGGCTTGATGCGGCCGGACGGATTGGGGAACTCCGCCCGGGCGGTGATGGCGCGGGTGGTGGTGTCGATGCGGCTGTCCAGCAGCGCGATCCGGCCCTGGAAGGCATCGTCGGCATAGGCATCCGGCCGGGCGACGATCGGCGCGCCTTCGCGCAGCACCGGCAGGTAGCGATCGGGCACCTCGAAGTCCACGCGAACGACCGCCACGTCGTCCAGCGATACGATGGGGGCCCCCGGACTGATCAGCGATCCCGGCGCGACGTCGGTCAGGCCGACCACGCCGGAGAACGGGGCGCGGATGACGCGGTCCAGCTTGCGGGCGTTGGCGGCCTTGACCCCGGCCCGGGCGGTCTCAAGCGCCGAGAGGTACTGTTCGGCCGTGGCGCGGGGCGCGATCCCCTGGTCGGCCAGCGACTTCCAGCGGGCGTACTCGCGCTCGGCCTGGCTCAGGCGCGCCTGGGCCTCGATCAGGCCAGCGTCTTCCTCGCCGGCCTTGAGCTCGACGAGCACCTGGCCCTGACCGACGCGCTGGCCGTCGCGGAAGCGAACCGCCGTGACCAGTTCGGTCGTGTTGGAGGTGATGGTGACCGACTGCCGCCCCTTGGCGACGCCCAGGACTTCGATCCGGTCGATGAAGGGCCGGTTCGTCACCGCGACCTGCGACACCGCCGCGGCGCGGCCAGCTGCGCCGCCGCCGGGACCGCCCTGCCCCTTGGGCTGGGCGGTGGCGAGCTTGAGCGCTCCGCCGACCACCAGCAGGCCAAGCAGGGCCACCGCGACGATGAGGAAAAAGTGCCGACGGATCACGGGAAGCGACTCTCCTGGCCAGAACGTCCGGCGCGACATCACGGCACATATAGGGGCATTTCCCCGAGCGTAAACCGGATTGAGTTGGCGCTCGCATGACCCAACGTTTCAGCGTCGAAACAATCAGAAGCGACGCCACAGGGCCAGGACCGGTCCATCCTCGACAGGGCCAGCCTTTCCGGCGACCGAGCCGCGCCATCCGGCCTGCAGGCTCCAGTCGCCGAAGTGTCTGACGACTGAGACCTCGACCTTGATCCAGGACGGCTCGGCGTCGGTCCATCCGGCGTAGGTTTGACCCAGCAACAGCCATCGATCGGACGGTGCGTAGCCGACGGTGAAATCCATCCGGGTTTCGTCGGGGAGGTCGGCCCGGCCGATCCTGGCGGCCTGGCCCTCGATGAAGACAGAGCCGTCCCCGATGGCGAAGGATCGACCGGCGAGCAGCCGGAGCTCACCCGCCGCCTCCCCAGCCCCCGGCGCGGCGTAGCCGACGTTCCGCCCGTCACCGGGCGCGATGCCCCCCACGTAGAGGCTGATCGCCATCCGGTCGTCCCGGAACAGGGCGTATCGGACACCCAGTTCCGCCGGACCCCTGCCCTCATACGCCAGGCCGGCTTCCTCGCCTCTGGACCAGGCGAGCTTGCCCTGCAGCGTCAGTCGCCGGGTCAGGCCGTGCTCAAGGTGCAGGCTGGCGGTTTCGTCGGTGCGCTCGATCCAGTCGTAGCGGCGGCCGTCGAGGTCCCAGGCCTCCTCGGCCTCGGCGCGCTCGTACTTCAGGATAGCGAGGGTCTCGCCGGGCTCGACCGGCCAGGCGCCGGCCCGCGCCTGACCGCAAACGCAGACCGCCGCGAGCGCGAGGCTCGCGGCGGTCATGGTCGTTCCTCGCCCGGAAAGTCCTAGGCGTCGTAACCCGGCGAGTTGCGGTCCAGCTGTCGCAGGCAGCCGGGCCAGGCCAGGTTGCCGATGGGGCCCATGCCCCGGCCCATCTGCCCGCGCACCTCGGCCTGCGCGGCCTCCGGCGCGAACAGCACGTTCTCGCGTCCGCCGGACAGGGCCATGATCTGCTGCTGACACGCCCGCTCCAGATAGAACATGCCCAGCCAGCAGGCCGCGGCGGTGTCGCCAACCGCCAACGTGCCGTGATTGCGCAGCAGCATCAGCGTCTTGTCGCCGATATCAGCCACAAGACGCTCTCGCTCGTCAAGGTTGAGGGCAATGCCCTCATAGTCGTGATAGGCGATCTGCGGCAGGACGATGAGCGCATGCTGGCTCAGCGGCAGCAGGCCTTCCTTCTGCGCCGAGACGGCGACGCCCTGGTCCGAATGCAGGTGCATCACGAACATGGCGTCCTCGCGCGCGGCGTGAACCGCCGAGTGGATGGTGAAGCCCGCCGGATTGATGAAGTAGGGCGTCTCCTGCAGCACCTTGCCGTCGAGGTCGATCTTGACCAGCGAGCTGGCGGTGATCTCGTCGAAGAACATGCCGTAGGGATTGATCAGGAAGTGATGCTCGGGCCCCGGGATGCGGGCCGAGATGTGGGTGAAGATCATGTCGTCCCACCCGTGCAGGGCGACCAGGCGGTAAAGGGCGGCGAGATCGACCCGCGCCTTCCATTCCGCCTCGCTGACCTTGCCCTTGAGCGAACCCACGCCTGTCATTGAACCGTCGGCCATGGCGTTTCTCCTCCCGCGCCTTGTTCTGTTCCGGTCAGAGTCGCGCCGCAGGGCTGCGGCGTCAAGCGTTCCCCCGCTTGCGGACCCGCGCCGGGCGCGCCAAGCTGAACGCTGTTCACGGACGCGACAGACGTCCGGATGGGAGGGCTCTTGAAATGACCGAACTGACCCGCCGCGGCCTGCTGGCCGCCTCCGCCGCCGTGACGGCCGGCGCCGCGACGCCCGCGGCCGCGCTGGGATGGCCGCGCAAGGCGGCGGCGCCCGCCGCGCCCGCATCCTGGACGCCGGACGCGACCACCGTGGCCTCGATGATCCGCAACAAGGAGATCAGCGCGGTCGAGGCGGTGGAAGCGGCGATCCGTCGCTCGGAAGCCCTGCAGCCGAAGCTGAACTTCATGGTCAACTCCGACTACGACCGCGCGCTGGACGCGGCCAGGAAGGGCGGCCAGACCGGGCCGTTCGCCGGGGTGCCGTTCCTGATCAAGGACCTCAACGACTACGCCGGCACGCCCACCCGCAACGGTTCGGCAGGTTACCGCGATGCGCCCGCCGCCACGGCCAGCGAGCCCTGGGTAGAGGCCGCCCTCCGCGCCGGCCTGATCCCGATCGGCAAGTCGGCTTCGCCCGAGTTCGGCTACCTGCCGACAACCGAGCCGCTGGCCTATGGACCGACACGCAACCCCTGGAACACCAGCCGCACGACCGGCGGCTCGTCCGGCGGCGCGGCCGCGGCGACGGCGGCGGGTGTTGTGCCGATGGCCCACGCCACCGACGGCGGCGGCTCGATCCGCATCCCGGCGGCCAACTGTGGCCTGTTCGGATTCAAGCCCTCGCGCGGCCGCCTGATCGGCAACACAGACATGCGGGTGATCGCCCTGTCCGTGGGACACGTCGACAGCCTGTCGGTTCGCGACTCCGCGGCGATGTTCGCGGCCACCGAGCGCACCGAGAAGGGCGCGCCCTACAAGCCCATCGGCCTGATCGGCAAGCCGCTGCGCAAGAAACTGCGCATCGGCGTGCTGAGCACCAGCGGCAGCGGCCGTGAGCCCGACGCCGAGGTCCGCGCCGGGCTCGACAACGCGGTGAAGCTGCTCGAGAGCCTGGGCCACCGGGTCAGCGAGACGAAGTGGCCGATCGACTCCGCCCGCTTCGGCCAGGACTTCCTGACCCTGTGGTCGGCCGGCGCGGCGATGGACATGGGGGCGATGGCCAAGATGCTGGGCCGCGCGCCCGACGCGGCCATGGCCGAACCCTTCTCCCTGGGCATGGCCGAACTGATCGCCAAGGCGCCCGACGGCGCGGTCGACGCGGCCATCGGCCGGCTGGCGGCGGACTCGGCGACCTACGCCACCTGGTTCGAGGACCTGGACGTCATCGTCTCGCCGGTGCTGGCCAAGCCGCCGGTGCCGCTGGGCTACGTCTCGGGCGACGTGCCGTTCGCCGAACTGTCGGCGCGGCTCACCGACTATGTCGGCTACACCCCGCTCCACAACGTCGCGGGCGCCCCGGCGATGAGCGTGCCGCTGCACTGGACCGCCGACGGCCTGCCCGTGGGTATCCACTTCGCGGCCAAGGCCGGCAATGACGCCCTGCTGTTCGCCCTCGCCTACCAGCTCGAGGCGGCGCAGCCCTGGGCGCAGCGCAAGCCGGGGGTGAGCGCGTAGCGCTCCCCCTCCTGCGTCATGGCCCGACCTGTTCGCCCCCCCATGAACACAGGCAAGAATAAAGAAGGGCGCGGATCGCTCCGCGCCCTTTTCGTTTGGCTGACCACGCATGGGTGGCCCGGACGAGCCGGGCCATGACGACGGTGAAAGAGGAGCCTACCCCTCGACGAAGATCTTCTTCAGCTCGTTCTTCAGGATCTTGCCGTTGGCGTTGCGCGGCAGGGTCTCGTGCCAGAACTCGACGCGGATCGGCACCTTGAAGGCGGCCAGGCGGTCGGCGACGAAGGCACGGAGTTCCTGTTCGGTGGCGTGCGCGCCGTCCTTGAGGGTCACCACGGCCGCCGGCTCCTCGCCCAAGGTCTTGTGCGGGACGCCGACCAGGGCGGCGTCCATGACGGCGGGGTGGTCGTAGAGGACGTTCTCCACCTCGATGCAGTAGATGTTCTCGCCGCCGCGGATCAGCATGTCCTTGGCCCGGTCGATGATGAAGCAGAAGCCTTCCTCGTCGAGGCGCGCCAGGTCGCCGGTCTTCACCCAGCCGTCGATGAAGGTCTGGGCCGTGGCCTCCGGCTTGTTCCAGTAGCCCTTCACCACCTGCGGACCCTTGCACCACAGCTCGCCGACCGCGCCGATGGGCAGCTCGACGTTCGGCTCCTCGACGGTCATGATCTTCAGGTCGGTGACCGGCACGGCCGGGCCGCAGCTGTCGGGGCGGTTCTGGTAGTCCTCGGCCGAGTTGGAGGTGGCCGTAGCGCTGGTCTCGGTCATGCCCCAGCCGTTGCCTGCGTGGGACTTGGGCCAGATTTCCTTGATCTTGCGGACCAGTTCCGGGGCCGAGGGCGCGCCGCCGTAGGCCATGCTCTCGATGGAGCTGAGGTCGTACTTCTCGCGCGCCGGATGCTCGATCAGCTGCCAGGCGATGGTCGGAACGCCGCCGGCGCTGGTCAGCCGCTCGCGCTCGATCACCTTCATGGCTTCTTCCGGATCCCACTTGCGCATCATCGCCAGCTTGGCCCCGGCGAACAGGGTCGGGTTCAGCACCGCGAAGCAGCCGGTGGCGTGGAAGAAGGGCACGCTGAGGAGCGACCCTTTCTGCGGCAGCGTGGGGTCGGGCGCCGGCGGCTGCTCGCCGCGGCGCAGGAAGGCCCGCGCGCCGGCGCACAGGGCCGACATGATGTTGGAGTTGACGTTGCGCTGGGTGGCCAGGGCGCCCTTGGGCTTACCGGTGGTGCCCGAGGTGTAGAAGATGGTGGCGTCGTCGTCCTGTTCGATCGGGGTCGTCGGCAGCGGGGCGTCCGGCAGGCTGGCCCAGTCGTTGGCGCCGCCGATGGCGTCCTCGATCTTGCTGACGAAGGGGTGGGCGACCTCGTCGACCATGCGGCTGACGAAGACATGCTGCAGGTCGGGACAGTTGGGGAAGTGCTCGGCCAGGCGGTCGAAGCGCTCGGCGTCGACGATGCAGATCTTGCTGCCGGAGTCGGTCAGGCCGTACTCGAGCTCGGGGCCGGTCCACCAGGCGTTCAGCGGGGTGAGGATCGCGCCCAGGCTCATGCCGGCGTAGAAGGCCACCGGCCATTCCGGCAGATTGCGCATGACGATGGCGATGCGATCGCCCTTCTTGACGCCCTTGGCCTCCAGCACCTTGGCGAAGGCCGCGACGGCGCGGTGGAAGGCCTCGAACGAGACGCGCTCGTCCTCGTGGACCAGGAAGATCTTCTCGCCATGGGCGCGGCCGAGGGTGACCACGTCGCGCAGGGTCGGCGGCGCGTTCTTCCATACCCGGGTCTTGATGCCCCGGATCTCGACCTCTTCCATCTCGGTGGGCATGCCCGGCGCGGTCAGGATGGCGTAGGCCTGGTGCACGGACATGGCGGGCCAGGACGGATTGGACGCGGCGGCGTCGGTCATGCGCGGTATCTCCCTGAGGGTACTTTAAAGTCGGTGACTCGGCGCTCTGCGGCGGCCTTGCGACGTCAAAAGCACAGGGACGCTCCAGGCGCAAACATCTGTTTGACCTAGCGGGAAGTCGACAGTCGCGGCGCAATGAAATCGAGGAAGGCACGGGCTTTGCGCGGTAGTTCCTTCGCGGCCCAGAGGGCATGCAGCTCCAGGGGCGGACCGCTCCAGTCGCTCATCACCCGGACCAGCCGGCCGCGCGCGATCGGCCCCTCGACCGCGAACGACGGCAGCAGGGCGACGCCCAGGCCCTGGGCGGCCAGGTCGACGACCGCCTCGCCGGAACTGGCGCGCGTCTCGCCGCGCACTTCGATCTCGACCATGCGGCGACCGTCGCTCAGCGACCAGCGGCGACCGAAGGCGAGGCCCGCGAAGTCCAGGGTCGGCCCGTCCCGAAGGTCGTCGGGCCTCAGCGGGGCAGGACCGCCGGGCGCCGCCACCAGCCACCGGTCATAGACGCCGAGGCGTCGAGCGGTCAGGCGACTGTCCTCCAGCGCGCCGAGCCGGAAGGTCAGGTCAACCGCCTCCGCCACCGGATCGACCCGTTCGTCCTTGAGCACGAAATCCAGCCGCATCTGCGGGTGGGCCTCCAGGAAGGCGGCGGTATGGGGGATCAGCTCGGCCCGGGCGAAGGCGCCTGAGGCCGCAAGGCGCAGCAGGCCGGCCGGGGCGCGGTCCAGGCCCTTCACCGCCGCCTCCAGCCCCTCGGCCTCGGCCAGCAGCGCCCGGGCGCGTTCCAGCGCCAGCCGGCCGGCTTCAGTCAGGACGAGGCGGCGGGTGGTGCGGGTGAACAGCCGGGCGCCGAGCCGGGCCTCCAGCGCGTCGAGCAGCCGACTGGCGGCGGGCTGGCCGAGGCCCATCTCCCGCGCCGCCCGCGAGATGGCGCCGGTGTCCGCCGCGCGGACAAAGAGGCGATAGGCGTCGAGACGATCCATTCATGCGCTTTTCGCATGGATATGCTGCCGAATGACAGCGTTATCGCATTTGACGCATCAGCCGATAGTCTGGCCATGGCTGATTTCCCGCTGCACACCCGCGCCACCGCGCCCTTCGCCTCCAAGCCGATCATGGAGGAGGCCAACCGCACGCTGGGCTACGTCCCCAATCTCGTCGCCCAGATGGCCGAGGCGCCGGCCCTGCTGGAGGGCTACGCCACCCTCTCGGCGATCTTCCGCAAGGCCGACTTCACCCCGACCGAGCGGGCGCTGATCCTGCTGGCGGTGTCGGTGGAGCACGACAGCCACTACTGCACCCCCGCCCACACGGTCCGGGCGCGCGACACAGAGCTGGACGAGGCGTCCATCGCCGCCATCCGCGGCCGCCATCCGCTGGCCGATGCCAGGCTGGAAGCGCTGCGGGCCTTCACCGTCAAAATGATCCGCGAGCGCGGCTTCGTCGCCGATGCGGACCTTGAGGCCTTCATGGCCGCCGGCTTCACCCGGGCAAACGCCATGGAGATCATCCTGGCCGTCGGGCTCAAGACGCTCAGCAACTACGTCAACCACATCGCCGAAACTCCGCTCGATCCGCCGCTCGTCGCCGACGCCTTCACGGCCGGCCGACACGCGGCCTGACCTGAAGGTCCCGACATGAAAGCCGCCCTCCTCGCCATGACCCTGCTCGCCTGCGTCGCGCCCGCCGCCCCGGTCCTGGCGGCCAAGCCGCCCGTCTACACCGCGCCCCTCTCGGACGTGGCCGCCGGCGGCTACGACGTGGTCGCCTACTTCACGCAAGGCGCCCCGGTGAAGGGTGACAAGGCCTTCTCGACGACCTGGAAGGGCGTGAGCTGGCACTTCGCTTCCGCCGCCAACCTCTCGAAATTCAAGGCCAATCCGGCCGCCTATGCGCCGCAGTACGGCGGCTACTGCGCCTGGGCCGTGGCCCAGGGCTACACGGCCAAGGGCGATCCCCGGAACTGGAAGATCGTCGGCGGCAAGCTGTACCTGAACTACAACGACGATGTTCAGAGCAAGTGGAACAAGGACATCCCGGGCTTCATCACCAAGGGCAACGCCAACTGGCCTTCGGTCCTGGGCAGGTAGGACCAGACCGATGAAGCGCTATCTCAAATACGTCCCGGACCTGATGGCCGTGTTCATGGCCGTCATCTTCCTGGACAGCCTGCGGTTCAAGTTCACCGACCACCCCAACACCCAGGAGATCTTCGGCCGCCTCGATGGCTGGGCCGGAACGCTGGGCGCCGCGGGGCTGTTCGCCCACAGCGGCCTGTTCTCGCAGTATGTGATCGGCGCTATCGAGCTGCTGGCCGCCGCCCTGCTCATCGTCGGCCTGCACCCACGGTTCAAGCACCTGCAGGCCGGCGGCGCGCTGGCCGGGCTTCTGGTGATGACCGGCGCGGTGGGCTTCCACCTGTTCACGCCGTTGGGGATCGACCCCAACAGCGACGGCGCCGGCCTGTTCATCGCCGCCTGCCTGAACCTGGCCTTCGCGGCGCTGCTGCTGGGCGTCTTCCGGCGCGACGCGCTGGCGGACCTGCTGCGACGGGTGGCCCGGGTGGTCCAGCCCTAGGCCTGGTTGGAGAGATCCAGCGTGATCGCATTGAACATGTTGCGCACCTCGACCGACTGGAGCGGCTGGTTGTTGCGGTAGAGCTTGAAGGTCGCCAGCGCCATGAAGGTCTTCTCGAACCGGGCGAACCCCTGTTGCAACGGCGGCCCGGCGCGGACCCGAAGCACCGGCGCCCCGTCCGGCCCGGTCACCGTTTCGGCGATCACGACCACCCCGGCCAGGGTGAACGAGGCCGGCTCCGAGATCTGCAGCTCACCGCCGATCGTCGCCTCGACCACGACGGTGAAGATCACCTTTTCAAGCGCCATCCGTCTATCTCCTAAGCGACCGCCGAAAGCCGGCCCAGCGCCGCTTCCAGCTTGGCGCGGGCGGCCTGCGCCTCGGCCAGTTTCTCGCGGTTCTCTTCGATGACCTCTTCCTTGGCCTTGGCCAGGAAGTCCGGGTTGCCGAGCTTGCGGTTGACCCGTTCGATGTCGGCGTCGTGGCCGGCGATCTCCTTGGTCAAACGCGCGCGTTCAGCGGCCAGGTCGATGAAGTCGGCGATGGCCAGCGCGGCGGTCGCCTCCCCGGTCACGAACGGCACGGACCCGGCCGGCGCCTCGCCCGGCGCCGCGCTGTCGCGGCGGGCCAGGGTCAGCAACAGGTCGCGGTGTCGCTCCAGGCGGGCCAGGGTCTCTTCGCCGGCGCCGCTGAGGGTCAGCGGCACGCGAGCGCCCGGCGGCACGTTCATCTCGGCGCGGATCGAGCGGATCTCGGTGACCAGGTCGACCAGCCAGCCGATCTCCGCCTCGGCGCCGGCGTCGACGAAGGCCTCGTCGTACGTCGGCCAGCGCTGGGCGATCAGCAGGCCGGCGCGGGCGGGACCGCCCTCCTCCGCCGTCTTCGCCCACAGCTCTTCGGTGATGAAGGGCATGACCGGGTGCAGCAGGACGAGGATCTGGTCCAGCGTCCAGGCGACCATGGCCCGCGTCTCGGCCTTGGCCGCCTCGTCGGTCCCGTTCAGGATCGGCTTGGCCAGCTCCAGGTACCAGTCGCAGTAGACGTTCCAGATGAAGCGGTAGAGCGCCGCCGTCGCGCCGTCGAAGCCGCAGCCCTCCAGCGCGGTGGTGACCTGGGCGGCGGTCTTCACCAGTTCGCCCCGGACCCACTTGTTGATCGTCTGCTGGACCGTCGAAGGGTCAAAGCCCTCGACGCGGACGCACTCGTTCATCTGGGTGAAGCGAGTGGCGTTCCACAGCTTGGTGCCAAAATTGCGATAACCTTCAATACGCTGCGGCGACAGCTTGATGTCGCGCGCCTGGCCGGACATGGCCGTCAGGGTGAAGCGCAGGGCGTCGCAGCCGTACTGGTCGATGAGCTCCAGCGGGTCCATGACGTTGCCCTTGGACTTGCTCATCTTGGCGCCGGACGCGTCGCGGACCAGGGCGTTGATGACCACCCGCTGGAAGGGGACCTGGCCGGTGAAGTGCAGGCCCATCATCATCATCCGGGCGACCCAGAAGAAGATGATGTCGAAGCCGGTGACCAGGGTGTGGGTCGGGTAGAACCGCTCGAGGTCGGCGGTCTTCTCCGGCCAGCCCATGGTCGAGAACGGCCACAGGCCGGAGGAGAACCAGGTGTCGAGGACGTCCTCGTCCTGCTTCAGGGGGCGGTCGTCGCCTGCGGCGGCCCGGGCGGCTTCCTCTGACTCGGCGACAAAGACGGCGCCCTGGTCGTCGTACCAGGCCGGGATGCGGTGACCCCACCACAGCTGGCGGCTGATGCACCACGGCTGGATGTTCCGCATCCACTCGAAGTAGGTCTTGTCCCAGTTCTTCGGCTCGAAGACGGTGTCGCCGTTCTCGACCGCCGCGATGGCCGGCTTGGCCAGGGTGGCGGCGTCGACGTACCACTGGTCCGTCAGCCAGGGCTCGATGACCACGCCGGAGCGGTCGCCGTGCGGCACCATGTGGCGGGTCTTTTCGATGGCCTTGAGCAGCTCCAGCTGCTCGAAGCGCTCGATGATCATCTTGCGGGCCACGAAGCGGTCCACGCCGACGAACTCTGCCGGGACCGGGCCGGTCACCCTGCCCCAGGCGTCGAGGATGTTGATCGCGTCCAGCCCGTGCCGCTTGCCGACCTCGAAGTCGTTGAAGTCGTGGGCCGGGGTGATCTTCACCGCGCCGGAGCCCTTGGTCGGGTCGGCGTACTCGTCGGCGACGATCGGAATGGAACGCCCGACGATGGGTAGCGTCACGGTCTTGCCGATCAGGCCCTGGTAGCGCTCGTCGTCGGGGTGCACCGCGACGGCGGTGTCGCCCAGCATGGTCTCGGGCCGGGTGGTGGCGACGACGATGTAGTCGCGGGTCTCGAACTCGATCGCCCTGCCCTCGTCATCGAAGGCGACGGGGAATTCGTAGGTGACGCCGCTCTCCAGCGGATAGGCGAAGTGCCAGTAGGCGCCGTCGACCTCCTTCTGCTCGACCTCGAGGTCGGAGATGGCGGTCTGGAAGTGCGGGTCCCAGTTCACCAGCCGCTTGTCGCGGTAGATCAGCCCGTCCTTGTGGAGCTGGACGAAGACCTTGCGGACGGCGGCCGACAGGCCCTCGTCCAGGGTGAAGCGCTCGCGCGACCAGTCGCAGCTGGCGCCGAGGCGCCGCAGCTGGTTCTGGATCGTGCCGCTGCTCTGGGCCTTCCATTCCCAGATCCGGTCGACGAAGGCCTCGCGGCCCATCTCGCGGCGGCCGACGTTGCCCGCTTCGGCCAGCTGGCGCTCGACGACCATCTGGGTGGCGATGCCGGCATGGTCGGTGCCCGGCAGCCACAGGGCCGCCTTGCCGCGCATGCGCTGGAAGCGGATCAGCACGTCCTGCAGCGTGTTGTTCAGGGCATGGCCGATATGCAGGCTGCCGGTGACGTTGGGCGGCGGAATGACGATGCTGAACGGCTCGGCGTTCGGATCGTCGGTCGGGGCGAAGGCGCCGGACTCTTCCCAGGCCGCGTAGAGGCGCGGCTCGACGGTCTTGGGGTCGAAGGTCTTTTCAAGCATCGGATGTCGCTAATGAAAACGGCGGCTCCGCGAGAGCGGGCCGCCGGTCTCTATCAAAGGTGATCGGGAACGCGAAGCGGCAAGGCTGGCCCTGCGGCCAGCCCCTATGGCTTAGCGGAATACTCGCTCGAGCTTTTCACGCAGCACGGCGCGGACGATCTCGTCGAGGTTCTCGTCGGCCCACTGCTTCAGCTGCGGCTCGAGGATGACCCGCACCAGCTCGGTGATGGTCATGTCGCCGTGGATGCGGATGTCGCCGGTCGGGACAAAGGCCGCGGCGGCCGCGGCCGGGGCCGGGTCGGCCATGAAGGCCGGTTCCGGCTCGGGCTCGGGTTCAGGCTCCCAGGCGGGCTCCGGCTCGGCCGCCCTGGAGGTCGGGGTGTAGATATCGAGGTCACCCACCGTCTCTACCTCGCCCATCGGGTCGACCGTATCGGTCAGCTCCAGCACGTCGTCGTCGTCCTCGTCCGGCGCGATCGGCGCGGGCGCCGGCGCGGCCAGGATGGGCTCGGGCTGGGGCTCCGGCTCCGCCGACGGGGCGGGCGGCGCATCGTCCTCGGAGATGATACGGCGGATGGAGGCGAGAATTTCCTCCATCGTCGGTTCCTGGGCGGTCTGTTCGGACATGGGCGAGCCGTACCTGAGCGAGGCGATTCCAAGCGCTAGCGTAAGCGCGCGCCGCCGATCCTGCAAACGCGCATCGTGATGAACGCCACGATCAATGCCGTGGACGGCCGCCTATTTCGCGGTGGCGACCGGCGCGTCGGCCGGCGGCGGCGAAATCATCGGTCCGCCGACACGGTCCACGATCTCGAGCACGGGCTCCCACGGCACCCAGCCCCAGCTGAAGTTGACGCGGTTGGCGTTCAGGACCGGGTCGTAGGTCTCGACGTCGGGGGTCAGGTAGCGGGCCTCGAGTTTGCCCATCGCGGCGAGCAGGATAGCCGAGGCGACGTACTCGTCACGACGGGCGTTGATCATCGCAAGCTCGGCGTTGCGCAGTTCCTGCTCGGCGTTGAGCACGTCCAGCGTGGTGCGCAGGCCGACCTGGGCTTCCTGGCGGACGCCCTCGAAAGCGATGCGGGTGGCGCGGACCTGTTCCTCGTTGGCCACGAGATTGGCGCGGGCGCCCACCAGGCTGTTCCAGGCCTGCGACACGGTGCGCAGCGCGGTACGACGAGCTTCCTCGATGGCGAGCTGGTCGGCGCGGTTGCGCTCGGTCGCGGCGCGGATGCCGGAATTGATCAGGCCGCCGGTGAAGATCGGCATCCGGACCGTCACCGATCCTGAGACGCTCTGGCTGTAGTTCTCGAACTGACCGCCGGTGCCGACGAAGGCGGCGTCAGAGGCGCTGTAGCCGACGCTGCCCGAGGCCGAAACGGTCGGACGGCGTTCAGCGCGGGTGGAGGCCAGACGGGCGGCGCTGGAGCGCTCGCTGTACTCGGCGGCCAGCACCTGCGGGTTGGCTTCCTCGGCGGCGACGAAGGCTTCATCAACCGTGGTCGGCAGCAGGCCTTCGAGCGAGGGCTCCGGCGCGAGATCGCCCGGATTCTGGCCGACGACGGCGGCGTAGGACGCACGGCTGATGGCCAGCTGGGCCTGGGCGCTGGAAAACGACGCGCGGGCGCCGGCGAAGCGGGCCTCGGCCTGGGCGACGTCGGTGCGGGTGATTTCGCCGACCTCGAAACGGGCGCGGGCCTCGTCGAGCTGGCGCTGCAGGACGGCGACGTTGTCGGTGGCGATCCGCAGACGTTCCTGGTCGCGACGCACGTCGACATAGGCGGTGATCACGGCCTGAAGCACCTGGGCCTCGACGCCGCGCAGGCCCTCACGACCGGTGAGCACATCGGCGCGGGCGGCGGAGATGCCCGAGGAGACGCGACCGCCGGTGTAGATCGGCTGGCTGACCGACAGGCCGCCACTGCTGGTGCCGACCGTGTCGAAGCTCTCGCGTTCGGACCAGCTCGCGTCGCCGGAAGCGCTCAAGGTCGGACGCAGGCCGGTGCGCGCCTGCACGACGCTTTCGTCCAGCGCCCGCTGGCTGGCCCGCTGGCCCTGCAGCGTCGGGTTGGTCTGGTAGGCGAGCGCGATGGCGTCCGCCAGCGTCTCGGCATGCGCCGGGGCGGCGAGGCCGGCCAGAAGTCCAAGGCTGCAAACGGCGGCGAGAAGGCCCGCCCGACGACTCTTCGACATGCTTTATCCCCGCGGGCTCACACGCAAGCGAGCCCTTATATGATCGCCTGTAATCTCCACCGCCAGTGGCGGCGAGTTAAGCTTTTTTCACGCGCCCTTTGCGGGCGTGTTTCAGTCTCGCCTCACTAG
>JBIKII010000055.1:0-16468 GCA_044361705.1 Caulobacter sp. | reverse complement strand
GGCGGCGGGATGGCTCTGCACCATGGCGGCCGCCGCGGTCGGCATGCGCCGCGCGGGAGCCGAACTGCGGCTGCGCGACCTGCTGGCCATGCCGCTCTACTGGCCCCTGCTGTCGCTGGCGGCGGCGCATGCTCTCTGGCAGCTGGTCCGCTGTCCGCACCACTGGGACAAGACGCGGCATGCGGCCCGCACTGGACAGGTCGCCGTCTGAGCCGTATCGCCCGCCCATGAGCGGCCCCACCATCGCCGAGGCTCCGAGCCTGATGCGCACCACCGGCTGGGCGGACTACGCCCTGCTGGACAGCGGCGGCGGCCGCAAGCTCGAGCGCTATGGCCCCTACACCGTCGTGCGGCCCGAGCCGCAGTGCCTTTGGACGCCGCAGCTGCCGGCCAGCGTCTGGGACAACGCCGACGCCGTCTTCGACCCCTCCGACGAGGACGAGGCCGGCCGCTGGCGCTTCAAGGGCAAGCCCGTCGAGAGCTGGGAGCTCAGCTGGCGCGAGGCCCGTTTCCACGGCCGCTTTACCAACTTCCGCCACCTGGCCTTCTTCCCCGAGCAGGCCGCCAACTGGGAATGGCTCGACGCCCGCCAGCGCGCGGCGGGCCGGCCGCTGAAGATCCTCAACCTGTTCGGCTACACCGGCGTCGCCAGCCTCGTCTGCGCGCTGGCCGGGGCGCAGGTCACCCACGTCGACGCCTCGAAACAGTCGGTGCAGCGGGCCCGCGAGAACGCGGCCCTGTCCGGCGTCGACAACGTCCGCTGGATCGTCGAGGACGCCCGCCGCTTCGTCCAGCGCGAGGACCGGCGCGGCAGCCGCTATGACGGTATCATCCTCGATCCGCCCAAGTTCGGCCGCGGCCCCGACGGCGAGGTCTGGCGCCTGTTCGAGGACCTGCCGGAGATGGTCGGCCTCTGCGGCGGCCTGCTCAGCGACGACCCCTCCTTCCTGATCCTCAACGCCTACGCCGCCCGCATCTCGGGCGCCTCGATGGCCGGGCTGGTCGCCGAGGCGTTGAATCGCCCCGGCCGCATCGACTGGGGCGAACTCGCCCTGGTCGAGCAGGCCGGCGTGCGCCAGGTGGGCCTGTCCTTCTTCGCGCGGTGGTCGTCATGAGCCGGGTCATCACGTCACACACCAATCCGCTGGTGAAGGCCGTCAAGGCCCTGCACATGCGCAAGGCCCGCGAGGAGAGCGGCCGCTTCCTGGCCGAGGGGCTGAAGATCGTCACCGAGGCGGTCGAGCTGGGCCATGCGCCGAAGATCCTGATCTACGGCAAGGAGGCCGCCGACCACCCGCTGCTCGATCAGGCGCGGGAGATCACCTACGACTCCGGCGGCCAGGTCATCGAGGTCAACCGCGAGATCCTCGAGAAGATCGCCCGGCGCGACAACCCGCAGGCCGTGCTGGCGGTGTTCGAGCAGAGCTTCACGCCGCTGGCCATGGTCGAGCCGCATACC
Organism: Caulobacter sp.; assembly: GCA_044361705.1. GTDB lineage: Bacteria > Pseudomonadota > Alphaproteobacteria > Caulobacterales > Caulobacteraceae > Caulobacter. Next base: position 15,009 of record JBIKII010000055.1, on the reverse strand, counting down.
GCCAAGGTCTGGGTGGCGCTGCAGGCGGTGCGCGACCCGGGCAACCTCGGCACCATCGTGCGCACCGCCGACGCGGCCGGCTGCGGCGGGGTGATCCTGGTCGGCGACTGCTGCGATCCCTATTCGGTCGAGGCGGTGCGGGCGACCATGGGCTCGATCTTCGCCGTGCCGATCATCAAGGCGACGATCCCTGAGTTCATCGCCTGGCGCGAGCGCTGGCCGGGCTCGGTGGTCGGCACCCTGCTGAACGCGAAGACCGATCACCGGACCGCGAAGTACGAGGCCCCGAGCCTGATCCTGATGGGCAACGAGCAGGCCGGCCTGCCCGAGGAGCTGGCCGCCCTGTGCGACGTCAACGTCAAGATCCCGATGCGCGGCCGCGCCGACAGCCTGAACCTGTCGGTGGCGACAGGGATCATGATCTACGCGGCGGGCGACTGAGCCTTCAGGCCGCGTAGACCCGCCGGCCGCCGGACCAGGTCTCCAGCACCCGGATGGCGCCGAGCTCCGCCGCCGAGGTTTCCAGCGGATCGCGGTCAAGGATCACGAAGTCGGCCAGCTTGCCGGGCTCGAGCGAGCCGATCTCATGCTCGGAATGACACTGCCAGGCCGCGTCGCGGGTCAGGGCGATGATGGCCTGCCGGGCGGTGACGCGTTCCGCCGGATTGAGCACCCCGCCCGGCTCCTTCCAGAGGGAGCGGTTGACGGCGTTGTCGATCATCCGCAGCGGGCCCATCTCGGTCACCGGCTCGTCCGAATGCATGGTCCAGCGAAGGCCGGCGGCGGCGCAGGAGGCGGCGCGGCCGAGCAGGTCGGCCTTCTCCGGCCCGAAGATCTCGTCGCGGAACGCCTTGCCCCAGTAGTGGACGTGGCCGATCAGGAAGCTGGGCGTCACGCCCAGCCGCGCCATCCGGGCGATCTGCTCGTCATGAAGCACCGAGCAGTGTTCGATGCGGAACCGGCTGTCGGCAGGGGCGCCGGCCTGCAGCGCCGCCTCGATGGCGTCCAGCGCCCGGTCGATGGCGAGATCCCCGTTGGCGTGGATGACCATCTGCCAGCCCTCGAGCGAGCGCTTCACGGTGATGTCGCGCAAGACCTCCGGCGCGACATAGGCCATGCCCTGGCCGCCGCCGAGGTAGGGCTCCCGCTGCAGGCCGGTGCGGCCCTGGTTGGAGCCGTCGGAAACGACCTTCCAGCCGACTGCCCGGGCCATGGCGTCGCCGTCGCCGGGTCTGACGCCCATGGCGTCCCAGCTGCGCTCGCCGGCCTGGATCAGGGAGTAGCGCAGCCGGGCGGTCATGTGGCCCGAGGCGGCGAAGGCGTGGAAGGCGGCCAGTTCGCCACGGCCCTGGAAGCCGCCGGCGGCCTGGTCGCAGACCGTGGTCACCCCGACGCGGTTGGCCTTCTCGCAGACCCGGCGGCAGGCCTCGGGGATGTCATCGGTCGCCATGGCGGCCAGGTTGTGGCCCAGCACCGTGAACATCGCCGCCTGCCCCTGCAGCACGCCGTTGGGCGCGCCGGACGCGTCGCGCACGTAGCTGGCGCCGGGCGGATCCTGCGTGGCGGCGGTGACGCCGGCGATCTCCAGCGCGCGGCTGTTGCAGTAGGCGATGTGGAGCGAGGCGTTGAACAGGAAGACCGGATTGCGCGGCGCGACCTGGTCCAGCGTATGGCGCGTGATGCGATCGGCGCCGGCCTGCAGCGACGGATCGAACTGGCGGGCGACGATCCATTCGCCCTCGGCGGCAGCGGCGGCCATGTCGCCCAGCCGGGCGATCACCGCGTCGGCGTCCTCGCACACGATGGCCCCGACATCGGGAATGGTCCCGAACATCGCGATGGCGAAGAAGTGCATGTGCGGCTCGATGAAGCCGGGCAGCACGGTCCGCCCTTCGGCGTCGAGCACCTCGGCGTCCTCGCCGGCGGCCTCGCGGACGGCGTCCAGCGATCCGACCGCCAGGATTCGCCCGTCCCGGAACGCCAGGGCCTCGGCCGTGCTGAAGGCCTCATCCACGGTCAGTATGCGGGCGTTGAACAGGATCACCGTCCCGACCGGCGCGGGCGGCGGGACGCCCAGACGCTTCCAGCCGTCGGCCCGTCCGGCGGCGGCCAGATGCGGCAGCGACAGCAGTCCGAGCGTCTGCAGCGCCGGCGAGCAGCAGACGCAGCCGTGCAGGCCAGGGTCGGACGGGGACCAGGCGCGGGCCTTCAGCCCTTCGGTGACGAGAGTCTGGATCATTGGAGCGCGCCCTCCCCGGACGTCGTTGCCGGCAGGCTGGCCTATCCCGGGGCCAAGCGCCAGCGGCCAGGCCACTCGTTACGGGGATCAGGTCCCTCTGGGCTTGGCCCGTGTCGTCGCCTGGGCGAGCCAGGGCTCCTCCGGCCAGACGTGGCGCGGATAGCGACCCTTCATTTCCGTGCGGACCTCCTTCCACGAGCCGCGCCAGAATCCCGGCAGGTCTTTCGTGATCTGGATCGGCTTGTGGCCGGGCGAGAGCAGCGCCAGGGTCAGGGGGACGCCGGCCGCCGTCGGGTGGTCTGAGAGGCCATAGAGCTCCATCACCCGCGCCTCGACGCGTGGACCGCCGTCGGCGCCGTAGTCGATGTGGAAGCGCGAGCCGGTCGGGGCCTGCCAGCGGGCCGGGGCCTCGGCCTCCAGCCTCTGCTGCAGGTCCCAAGGCAGCAGATTGCGGATCGCGTCAGCGACCGCGCCGTCCGACAGGTCCGCCAGCGTACGCTTGCCGACCAGCAGCGGCGTCAGCCAGTCGTCCAGCCGGGCCAGCAGCGCCGGCTCCGACAGGTCCGGCCACGGCTGCGGCCGCCCAGCGTGCAGGAAGCCGGCGCGGGCCAGCAGCGACTGCGTCCGCTCGCCGGGCTTGAGGGCCGCCAGCCCCTCGCGCCGCACCTTGCCCGCCAGGGCGCGGGCGATCATCTCGGGATCGGGCTTTTCGATCACCCGGTCCTCGACGGTCAGGCGGTCCAGCTTGAGCAGGCTGCGGCCGCGCACCTTGCCGTCGGCCTCGATCTCCAGCTTCTCCTCGCGCACCAGCCGGTCGGCGAAAGCCTCACGCAGGGCGGTCTCGTCGAGCGGCGCGGCCAGCAGGATGCGATCGCGCGCCGCGCCGCCGCCCATCTCGCCGATGGCGATCCATTTCTCGCGAGCCAGGACGTCGGTCGCCTCGACATGGGCGCCGCGGCCGGTGGCCAGCTGGAACTCGCCCGACGCGCCGCGCGCCTTGGCCACCCGCTCGGGAAAGGCCTCGGCCAGCAACAGCGCTTCGTCGAGCGGCGGTTGTTTCGGCGGCGAGCCGGCGGCGCGGGCCCAGCGGTCGACCAGCTTGCGGGCGTCGTTGGCGCGCGATGAGCGATCGCGGTCGAAGGCCTCCACCCGGTGGCCCAGGTGCGTGGCCCGGCCACCCAGGCCCCGCTCGGTCAGCAGGGCGGCGATCTTCGCGGCCAGCAGCGCCTGCCCTCCGGCCGCGCCGCGCACCACCATATGAGCCAGCCGGGGCGGCAGCGGCAGACCCGCCAACGCCTTGCCGTGGGCGGTGAGCGCCCCCTGCCCGTCCAGCGCCTGCAGCCGGACCAGCAGCGCCCGCGCCTCGGCGAAGGCGGCGGCGGGGGGCGGGTCGAGGAAGGCCAGCCCCGAGGCGTCCCGCGCGCCCCAGCGGGCGAGGTCGAGGGCCAGGCCCGACAGGTCGGTCTCCAGGATCTCCGGCCGGCTGAAGGGGTTGAGCGCCCGGGTCTCGGCCTCCTCCCACAGGCGGTAGCAGACACCCGGCTCCGTGCGCCCGGCCCGGCCCCGGCGCTGGTCGGCGGCGGCGCGCGAGACCCGCACCGTCTCCAGCCGGGTCAGGCCGCTGGCCGGGTCAAAGCGTGGCACGCGGGAGAAGCCGGAGTCGATGACGACCCGCACGCCCTCGATGGTCAGGCTGGTCTCGGCGATCGATGTGGCAAGCACCACCTTGCGGCGGCCCGGAGGCGAGGGACTGATCGCCAGGTCCTGGTCGCGGCCCTCCATGGCTCCGTAGAGCGGCGCCAGATCGACGTCGGGACGGCGCATCCGCTCGGCGATGAGGTCGCGAGTCCGCAGGATCTCGCCCTGCCCCGGGAGGAAGACCAGCAGGCTCCCGGCTTCCTCGGCCAGCGCCTTGTCGACCGCGCGGGCGACCTGCTCCTCCAGCCGTTTGGCGGGGTCACGGCCGAGGTAGCGCGTATCAACGGGAAAGGCGCGGCCCTGGCTCTCGATCACCGGGGCGTCGTCCAGCAGCTTTGCCACCGCCGCCCCGTCCAGGGTTGCCGACATCACCAGGATGCGCAGATCCTCGCGCAGCAGGCCCTGGCTGTCGCGGGCGAAGGCCAGGCCCATGTCCGCGTCCAGACTGCGCTCGTGAAATTCGTCGAACAGGACCGCCGCGACGCCGTCCAGCGCCGGATCGTCCTGGATCATGCGGGTGAAGACGCCCTCGGTGACCACCTCGATTCGCGTCCGCGACGAGATTTTCGACTGCAGCCGGACTCGGTAACCCACGGTCTCGCCGACGGCCTCGCCTATCGTCGACGCCATCCGCGCCGCGGCCGCCCGGGCCGCGAGCCGCCGGGGCTCCAGCACGATCAGCTTGCGGCCGGCGACCCAGGCCTCGTCCATCAGGGCCAGCGGCACGCGCGTGGTCTTGCCGGCCCCCGGCGGCGCGACGAGCACAGCGTTGACGCCCCGCTCCAGCGTCGCCCTCAGCCGGGGCAGGATTTCCTCAATGGGCAGCATCGCGGGGCAGTCCTAGTGCGTGAAAGCGGCCGCGTCACCGTAAGCCGTTGCGTCAAACGCGCGGCGTGCCTAACGTCCGCGCCAGTTTCACCGGCGGGGGTCGTCGGTCATTGGGGAGCGAGACGCAATGTCCGCAGACGGCGCACCGCGCGGGAATAGGTTCTTTCTCAAGAAATCCATCGCCAGCATCCAGAACGAGGCCGCCAAGAGCGAGCTGAAGCGTTCGCTGGGTCCGATCAACCTCGTCAGCCTGGGCGTCGGCGCGATCATCGGCGCCGGCATCTTCGTGCTGACCGGCCAGGTGGCCTCGGCCAACGCCGGGCCGGCCATCATGCTGTCGTTCGTGGTCGCGGGCATCGCCTGCGCCCTCGCCGGCCTCTGCTACGCCGAGCTTGCCTCGACCATGCCGGTGTCCGGCTCGGCCTACACCTACGCCTACGGCACGCTGGGCGAGGTCTTCGCCTGGATCATGGGCTGGCTGCTGGTGCTCGAGTACGGCATCGCCGCCTCGACCGTCGCGGTCGGCTGGTCGGGCTACGTCGTCAGCATTCTCAAGGATTTCGGCGTCATACTGCCGATGATATCGGTCGCCGGACAGGAGGTCGCCCAGTGGGGCACGCCCCTGATCCAGGCGGTTCCGACCGACGCCGGCAATGTCGCCTTCCAGCTGACCGGCGGCCTCAACATCATCGCCGCTCTGGGCATCGGCATGGTGACCATGCTGCTGGTCATCGGCGTCAGCGAGTCGGCTAACGTCAACAACGTCATCGTGGTCATCAAGGTGATCGTCCTGCTGACCTTCATCGCGGTCGGCATCGCCTACATCAACCCGGCCAATTGGCAGCCATTCATTCCCGAGCCTACTGGCCAGCCCGGCGAGTTCGGCGTCGGCGGCATCTTCCGCGGTGCGGCGATCATCTTCTTCGCCTACGTCGGCTTCGAGGCCGTCTCGACCGCGGCCGCGGAAGCCAAGAACCCCAGCAAGGACGTCCCGATCGGCATCCTGGGCGCCCTGGTGATCTGCACGATCATCTACATGGCCGTCGCGGCGGTCATGACCGGCGTGGTGCCCTACAAGGAACTGGCCAGCCCCGCTCCCATCGCCGTCGCCATCGACCGCATGGGTCTGGAATGGGCCAACCTTCCGTTCAATAACGCCGACGGCCAGCCGTTCAACGCCATCAGCCTGATGATCAAGATCGGGGCCATCACCGGCCTCAGCTCGGTCATGCTGGTGCTCGTCTACGGCCAGACGCGCATCTTCTACACCATGGCCCGCGACGGCCTGCTGCCGAAGGTGTTCGCCGCCATTCACCCGCGCTTCCTCACCCCGTGGATGGGCACCATCCTGCTGGGCGTCCTGATCGCGGTGGCGGCCTCGTTCCTGCCGATCAGCCTGCTGGGCGATCTGGTGTCGCTGGGCACGGCGGTGGCCTTCTCGATCGTCTGCCTCTCGGTGATCTACCTGCGGATCAAGCATCCGGAGCTGCCGCGCCCGTTCCGGGTCCCCGGCGGCATCGCCACGGCCGTCGCAGGCATCCTCGCCTGCATGTTCCTGGCCTGGCAGAACTTCAAGCCGATGATCCAGCACGCCATGGACGACAACCCGCTGCCGCTCATCCTGCTGGCCAGTTACGCGGCGGTCGGGGCGGTGATCTACATCGGCTACGGCTATGCGCACTCCAAGCTGGCCCAGGGCATCGACATCACCGAGGACACGGCCCTGCCGAGCCCGGCGGAAGCGATGGGCCGCGGCGTCGACGACATCAGGGACTGAGCCGCTTCCAGTCGAAACACCACAAGCAAAAGGCCCGGGAGCGATCCCGGGCCTTTCTCTTTGGGCAGGTCGCCGCCGGCCCGTGGACCGGCGGGGAGCCAGTCTATTCGTGGTCCTTGCCGGCCGTCTTGTCGCCCCTCGCCAGGGCGAACACCACGCCCGACAGCATGATCAGCGCGATGATGTTGGGCAGGGCCATGGCGGCGTTGGCGATGTCCCCCAGGCGCCAGACGAGCTCGATGTGCTGGAAGGAGCCGATGAAGATCATCACCACCCAGAACAGACGGAACGGCAGGGCGAGGCGCTGACCGAACAGGTGGGTGGCCGCCCGCTCACCGTAGTAGCCCCAGGTGATCAGGGTGGTGAACACGAAGAGCAGCAGCGCCGCCGAGGCAACGAGCGCGCCCAGGCTGATGTCGCCGAACACCTTGAACGGGAAGGCCGCGGCATAGGCCGCCTCGGTCATGGCGAAGCCCTTGAGGTCCGACGTCCAGGCCTGGGTCTGCATCGCCACCACGCCGTCCGCGCCGGTGTGCGGGAAGGCGCCCTGAACGGTCAGGATGACCAGGGCGGTGGCGGTGCAGACGACGATGGTGTCAATGAAGGTGCCCATCATGGCGAACCGGCCCTGACGCGCCGGGTCATCGGTCTGGGCGACCGCGTGGGCGATGGGGGTCGAACCTTGTCCCGCCTCGTTCGAGAACAGCCCGCGCGCCACGCCGGCCCGGATCGCCATGATCATGCCGGCGCCCAGGAAGCCCCCGGCCGCGGCCTGGCCGTTGAAGGCGCTGTCGAAGATGGTGATGAAGGCGCCCGGAATGAACTGGTAGTTCAGAGCCAGGGCGATGACCGCCATCAGCACATAGGTGATCGCCATGACCGGCACGATCTTCTCGGCGATGGCGCCGATCGACTTGATGCCGCCGATAATGACCGCGAACACCGCGATGGCCGCGATCAGTCCGGCCGCCCATTCCGGCATGCCGGTCAGGCCGCTCACGGAGTCGGCGAACGAGTTCGACTGGATCATGTTGCCCGTCGCAATGGACGAGAACAGCAGGCCGACGCAGAACAGCCCGGCCAGCCAGCCCCACTTCTTGCCCAGGCCCGTGCGGATATAGTTCATCGGGCCGCCCTGATAGTGACCCTCGGCGTTCTTCGTGCGGTAGCGAATCGCCAGCGAGCCTTCGGCGAAGGCCAGGGCCATCCCGAAGAGGGCTGTCACCCACATCCAGAACACCGCGCCCGGACCGCCCAGGGTGATGGCGGTGGCGACGCCGGCCAGGTTGCCGGTGCCGATCTGTCCCGAAAGCGCGGTCGACAGGGCCGCGAACGGCGAGATTTCCCCGCTTCCGCCCTCGCCCTTCTTGAACAGGCCGGCAAAAGCCGAACCCAGCTTGGTGATCGGGTAGAACTTCAACCCGATCATGAAGTACAGGCCCGCCCCGAGCAGGACGACGACCATGGGCGGGAACAGGAGCACCTGCTCGCCGTTCCAGGTTCCGCCCCAGATAAAGTCACTGACGTTTGTTACACCGTCGTAGAAGCCCTGCAGGGCGCTTGCGTTCTCGGCCATGGGATCCCCCGATCATTTTGATGGCGACAGGTATCCACACCGATGCCGCATTGACCACCCCGCTCTGAGTTCCCACTCTGGAATGCGAGCCCAAACCCTGGACAGACCCGTGACCGATACGCCCGCCGCCGCCGCCAAGACCGAACCGCCGATCCGCGCCATCCTCGCGCCCGTGACGCCGCTGCAGCAGAACTGCACCATCGTCTGGTGCACGAAGACGAAGAAGGCCGCGATCATCGATCCGGGCGGCGAGGTGCCGATGCTGATGCAGGCGCTGAAGCAGTACGACCTGACGCTGGAGAAGATCTGGATCACCCACGGCCATCTGGACCATGCCGGCGGCACGGCGGCGATCAAGGAACTGACCGGCGTTCCCATCGAGGGCCCTCACCCCGACGACCAGTTCTGGATCGACCAGATCCCGGAGAGCGGCGCCCGGTACGGCATCCCTGACGCGCGGAGCTTCACGCCGGACCGCTGGCTCGGCGACGGCGATGTCGTCACCCTGGGCGAGACGCAGTTCGAGGTCATCCACTGCCCGGGGCACACGCCCGGCCACGTGATCTTCTTCCACCGCGAGGCCCGCTTCGCCCAGGTCGGCGACGTGCTGTTCAAGGGCTCCATCGGCCGCACCGACTTTCCGCGCGGCAATCACCAGCAGCTGCTGGACTCGATCTCGCTCAAGCTCTGGCCGCTGGGCGAGGACGTCGCCTTCGTGCCGGGCCACGGGCCGATGAGCACGTTCGGGGCCGAGCGGCGGAGCAATCCCTTCGTCGCCGATGTCGTGCTGGGCGCCGGCGCCGACGGCGGGCCGGACCTGGCCGGCGACACCGTCCCCATGCGCTACATCTGACACCGCCGGGCCCTCGGCGCGGCGGCTGTGTTGCAGCGGTGAAATCCGCCTGCCATCCGGGGGCGTCACAAGGCGGGCATGGAGCTCGTGATGGACAGACCCGCGACCTTGGCCGAGGAGGCCGGCGCCCGCATCCTGATCGTCGATGACGATCCGGGGATCCGCGACGTCATCTCCGATTTCCTGACCCGCCACGGCTATCGCGTCGAGGAGGCCTCCGACGCCCGCGCCATGGAGCAGGTGCTGCAGCGCACGGTCATCGACCTGATCGTGCTGGACGTCATGATGCCCGGCGAAGACGGCCTGTCCATCTGCCGGCGCCTGTCCGGAGCGCCCGGCGCGCCGGGGATCGTCATGCTGTCGGCCATGGGCGAGGAGACCGACCGCATCGTCGGGCTGGAGCTCGGCGCCGACGACTACCTGCCCAAGCCCTGCAACCCGCGCGAGCTGCTGGCCCGCGTCCGCGCCGTGCTGCGCCGCCGCCAGGAGCCGCGCGGGCCCCAGGACCACATCGCCGCGGCCTGCGAGTTCGCCGGCTGGCGGCTGGACCTGGTCCGGCGTGAGCTCCGCTCGCCGCAGGGCGTGATCGTCAACCTGTCCAGCGGCGAGTTCTCGCTGCTGCGCGCCTTCGTCGAGCGGCCGCAGCGCGTGCTGACCCGTGACCAGCTTCTGGACATGGCGCGGGGCCGCGACACCGAGGCCTATGACCGCGCCATCGACGTGCAGATCAGCCGCCTGCGCAAGAAGCTCGACGACGGCGCAGGGGTCGAGATCATCCGCACCATCCGCAGTGAGGGCTACATGTTCTCGCCCAAGGTCGTGCGCCAGTCATGAAGACCTTCGTCCGGGGTGCGCCGCTGTTCGCCCAGGTCCTGGGCCTGGTCGTGCTCAGCATGGTGCTGGTGCACGTGGTGCTGGCCACCCTGATCGCAACGGTTCCGCCGCCGCCGCCGGAGGTCTATCGCCTGTCGGACGTTGTCCGGGCCCTGCAGACAGACGGCGTTGTCGAGGTCGAGAACGCCCGGCCGCTGGTGTCCAGCATCAGGAAGCAGCCGCCGAACGAGGCGCCGCCCCGTCGAGGCCGCTGGCGCGACGACTTCCGCCAGCAGCTGGCGCGATCGCTGAACGTCGGCGTGGACGACATCGTCATCGAGACCCAGGGCGGGCCCCGGCGCATGATGATGCAGTCGCTGACCGGAGAATTCCGGTCCGTCCCCGGCCCTCCCAAGCCGCCCGGGTGGAGGCCCGCGCCGGATCCCCGCATGGTCGGCGGGCCCGGCCAGCCGCCTGCGGTCGACGGGGTGCAGGTCAATGTGGTCGGCGTGACCATCAAGCGCCAGATCGGCGGCGGTCGGCCGCCGGAAATGCGGGTGTGGAACGAGCGCGTCGTCTTCGCGCCCTTCAAGGTCGGCCTGCGCCAGGCGGACGGAAGCTGGCGCGTGGTCCAGCCCCGGCCGACGCTTCGCCTCGGCTCCTGGCAGCTGCACATCCTGCTGACCATCGCGCTGTCGACCCTGATCGTCGCGCCGGTCGCCTGGCTGTTCGCCCGACGGCTGTCGGCTCCGATCGCCCTGTTCGCCGAGGCCGCCGAGCGGCTGGGTCGCGATCCCCGGGCGGCACCGCTGGAAGTCGCCGGCTCCCGCGAGGTCGCCGCCGCCACCGAAGCCTTCAACCGCATGCAGGAGCGGCTGCGGCGCTATGTCGAGGACCGCACCGCCATGGTCGGCGCCATCGCCCACGACCTCCGCACGCCCCTGACGCGCCTGCGCTTCCGTATCGAGGCCGCGCCAGAGGAGCTCCGGGGCAAGCTGGCCGCCGAGATCGACCAGATGGACGCGATGATCTCCGCCACCCTGGCCTTCGTGCGCGACACGACACGGGCCGGCCCGCGCGAGAAGCTGGAACTGTCGTCGCTGGTCGAAAGCATCCTGGACGAGGCCGCCGAGACGGGGTCAGACGCCACAGCCCTTCCCTCCGACCGGCTGGTGGTCGAGGGCGATCCCGTCGCCTTGCGTCGTCTCGTCGGCAACCTGGTCGAGAACGCCCTCAAGTACGGTCAGCGCGTCCGCGGCCGGGTGTTCGCCGAGGACGGCTGCGCCATCGTCGAGATCGAGGACGATGGCCCCGGCGTCATGACCGAGGAGATCGAGCGCCTGTTCGAACCCTTCTATCGCGGCGAGCCCTCCCGCAGCCGCGAGACCGGCGGTGCAGGCCTCGGACTGGCGGTCGTCCGCTCGATCGCCCGGGGTCACGGCGGCGACGTCACCCTGCGCAACCGGACCCAGGGAGGCCTGACCGCGCGGGTCTCCCTGCCCTTGTAGGGCGCTAACATGTTGCGCCGCCCGCCCGTTCGCGCCCAACTAATCCGCCGAAACGCCGCCGGCGCGGCGGTGAGCCAGGATTCCGCATGAGCCGCCTTCTCGTCCTCCCCGCGCTGCTGTGGATCGTCGCCGCGCCGGCGATGAGCCAGCCGCCGCTGCCGCCGCAGCCCACGGACCCGGCTCCGCCGCTGGACGTCGACGACGGCATGCGGGCGCCGCCGGAACTGGTGTTCATCAGCCCTTCGGGCGAGCCGTTCCGGGCCCCGCTCGATGCGCCCTATCCCGCCCTGGACTGGTTCAGCCGGGCCGATGCCGACCGCGACGGCGCCGTGACCCTGGCCGAGTTCACGGCGGACTCCCTGACCTTCTTCGACAGCATCGACAAGGACCGGGACGGCCGTGTCGACGGGTTCGAGAACGCCGACTACGAGCGCGACGTCGCGCCGGAGATCACCGGCGTCCTGCGCCGGCCCGACAAGCGGGGCCCGGGCGGACTGGACGGCTGGCGTCCCTTGTCACGCGCCGACATCATCTGGGGCGGGCCGCCCATGCTGACCCCCGGCGGCCGCGGCGACGGGCCGGCGCCCAAACGCCAGGGCGCGGCCCAGTATGGCCTGCTCAACGAACCCCATCCGGTTCGGGCGGCCGACAACGACTTCGACGGCAAGGTCACCCGCGCCGAGGCGGAGGCCGCGGCACGACGGCGCTTCGGCCTGCTCGACAGGGACGGCGACGGACGGCTGATGGTCGAGGACCTGCCGCGAACGCCGGCCCAGATCGCCTCAGGCACATAGCCGTCCCACAGGTCCGATGGAAACCTCAGGCCGTACAGTTGAAATGCGACTGCAACCTGCTGTCGCTATCCCGCTTTCCCAAGACCAACGATTCACCATGCTTGCAGTCCCCCGGAACCCATGAGCCTGAACACCGCCTCTCCCCGTCGTCGGGGCCGCCTGCCCCGCCCGGTCCTCTACGGTCTGGCGGCGCTCGCCGTGCTGATCGCCGGATTCGCCGGCTGGCAGCTCCTCAAGCCGAAGGCGCCCAAGGACCCCTACCGCACCGAGGCGGTCACCCAGGGCGACATCACCAAGTCGGTGTCGGCCTCCGGATCGTTGCAGGCGCTGGTGACGGTCGACGTCGGGTCGCAGATCTCCGGCCAGATCCTGCAGGTGTTCGTCGACTTCAACGACCAAGTCCGCAGCGGACAGGTGCTGGCCACCCTCGATCCCCAGACCTACGTCAGCCGCCTTCGGCAGGGTCAGGCCGAGATCCAGGCCCGTCAGGCCAGCGTCGCCCAGGCCGAGGCACAGGCCGCCGAGGCCCAGGCCGCCTACAATCGCACCAGGACCCTTTTCGATCAGGGCATCATGGCCAGGGCGGCGCTCGACGCCGCCGAGGCAGCGTGGAAGTCGGCGCGGGCCAATGTCCAGGCGGCCCGGGCCGGCGTGACCCAGTCCCGCGCCGCCCTTGCAAGCACCCAGACCGACCTTGGACGCACGAGGATCGTGGCCCCCATCGACGGTGTGGTCATCAACCGCAGCATCGAGCCGGGCAACACCGTCGCCGCCAGCCTGTCGGCGCCGGTGCTGTTCCAGATCGCCCAGGACCTGTCGAAGCTGGAGGTGAAGATCACCGTCGACGAGGCCGACATCGGCCAGGTGCAGGAGGGACAGACCGTCCGCTTCACGGTCGACGCCTTCCCGGATGACACCTACAGCGGCGTGGTCACCCAGGTGCGCAAGCAGCCGGAAACCTCGGCCAATGTCGTGGCCTACATCGTCATCGCCCAGGCCGAGAACCCGAACGGCAAGCTGCTGCCCGGAATGACCGCCAACGCCGATATCGTGCTTGAGCGCCGGACCGGCGTCATGAAGGTCCCGGCCGCCGCCCTGCGCTGGAGTCCGCTGGGCGCACAGCCCCAGGCCCAGCGAACCGCCTCCCCGATGGGAGGATCTGCCGGTCTGACTCCCCGCATGGGTGGCGGTCAGCGACAGGGCGCCGCCGGTCAGGGCGGCGGCATGATGCTGGCCCGCGTCGTCGAGCAGCTCGAACTCGACGCAGGCCAGCAGAAGAAAGCCGAAGCCATCTTCGCGCAGGCCCGTTCAAAGGCCCAGGCCGCCGCGTCCGGCGACCCGCAGGCGCGCCGCCAGGCGACCCGCGCCGCGATGCAGGAGGCGCTGACCAAGATCGAGCCGATCCTGAAACCGGCCCAGAAGGAAAAGCTGGTCGCCCTGCGCGCCCGGATGGCCTCGGCCGGCGGCGGACGCGGCCAGGGTGGTTTCACCAGCGGCGTCGTCTATGTGCTGCGTGATGACAAGCCGGTCGCGGTGCCTGTCCGGGTCGGGGCGAGCGACGGCTCCTTCACCCAGGTGGTCGGCGATCTGAAGCCGGGCGATCAGGTGATCACCGGCGGCGGTCCCAAACCCAAGGCCAAGGCGGCCGTTGGCGGCCCCATGGGCGGCGGCCAGCCCCGGGTGCGGATGTAGGCATGATCGAGATCCGCGATCTGGAGAAGATCTACCAGATGGGCGAGGAGACGGTGGCCGCGCTGGCCGGCGTCTCCCTGACCATCGCGCGAGGCGAGCACACGGCCATCATCGGGCCTTCGGGCTCGGGCAAGTCCTCGCTCATGAACATCCTGGGCGGCCTCGATCGCCCCACGCGCGGCGTCTACCGCTTCGAAGGCGAGGACGTGGGCGAGATGGACGACGACTCGCTGGCCGACTTCCGCAGCCGGCGGATCGGGTTTGTGTTCCAGTCCTTTCAGCTTCTGCCCCGGCTGTCGGCGCTGCAGAACGTCGAGCTGCCGATGGTCTACGCCGGCCTGCTGCCGGCCGAACGGCGAGAGCGGGCGGCGGCGATGCTGGAGCGGGTCGGCCTCGGCTCCCGCATGGGACACCGGCCGACGCAGCTTTCGGGCGGCCAGCAGCAGCGGGTAGCCATCGCCCGCGCCCTGGCCAACGCGCCGGACCTGCTCCTGGCCGACGAGCCGACCGGCGCGCTGGACAGCCAGACCGGCAAGGACGTGCTGGCCCTGTTCCACCAGCTCAACGCCGAGGGCCTGACCATCGTGATCGTGACCCACGACCATGACGTCGCCGCCCAGGCGGGCCGACGGGTGACCTTCCGCGACGGCCTGATCGTCTCGGACGACAAGGGAGGCCCGGCATGATGCGGCGCATCGATCTGGTCGGCTTCGCGGCCGGCGCCATCGCCGCCCACCCGATGCGCAGCGCCCTGACCTCGCTGGGCGTGGTCATCGGCGTCGCCGCCGTGGTCATGATGACCTCCATCGGCCTGGGTGCGCAGCAGCGGGTGACCAGCGCCATCGGCGGGCTGGGCTCCAACCTGCTGATCGTCTCCCCCGGCGCGTCGCGCGGTCCGGGCGGCGGCTTCGTCAGCCAGGGCGCCGGCAGCGGCATGTCCCTGAACGACGACGACGCCGCGGCCATCGGCAAGCTCGACGGCGTCTCCGCCTCAGCCCCGTCCGTCCGAGGGGGCGCACAACTAGCCTCCGAGGGCGCCAACTGGAGCACCCGGGTCGAGGGGGTCACCCCGGACTATCTGGTGGCCCGCGACCTGACGATCGCCAGCGGCCGGATGTTCGACGAGAACGAGGCCCGGCAGGGCCGCAAGGTCATCGTCATCGGCCAGACCATCGTCACCGAACTGTTCGGCGAAGGCGCCGACCCGATCGGCAAGCGCATCCGCGTCGGC
>JBIKII010000054.1:0-16494 GCA_044361705.1 Caulobacter sp. | reverse complement strand
TCTTGCGGGCCTCCAGCAGCGTCTCGACCTTGCCGCGCAGCTCATCGTCCGCGCCGCCGGCGAACCAGACGTCGGGATCGGCTTCCAGGAAGCCCAGCAGGTTGGCGGCGGCCAGCAGTTCGGCTTTCGCCAGCGCCTTGCCCTCGCCGTGGGCGGTCTCCAGCGCCTTGGCCAGCGCGAAGAGCTCGGCGTAGGCCTTGGGCGTGTTGAGGTCGTCCGACAGCGCCTCGATGACGCCGGCCGGCGGCGGCGCGTCCTCGACGTCGAGCCCCTTCACCCGCTGCAGGGCGCCGTACAGGCGGTCCAGCGCCGAACGGCTCTGCTCGATGAGCGAGGGCGTCCAGTCCAGCGGCTGGCGGTAGTGGGCGCTGAGCAGGGCCCAGCGGATGACCTCGCCCGGCGTGGTCTCCAGCAGCTCGTGCGGGATGATCACATTGCCCAGGCTCTTGGACATCTTCTCCCCGCTCATGTCGAGGAAGCCGTTGTGCAGCCAGTAGTTGGCGTAGGTCGGCAGGTCGTGGGCGCAGCGCGCCTGGGCCAGCTCGTTCTCGTGGTGCGGGAAGGTCAGGTCGATACCGCCGCCGTGGATGTCGATGGGCAGGCCCAGGACCGCCTCGATCATCGCCGAGCACTCGATGTGCCAGCCGGGACGGCCGGCGCCCCAGGGGCTCGGCCACTCCGGCTCGCCCGGCTTGGACGGCTTCCACAGCACGAAGTCGGCCGGGTGGCGCTTGTAGGGGGCGACCTCGACCCGGGCCCCGGCGATCATCTCGTCCAGCGGCCGGCCCGACAGCTGGCCGTAGTCGGGGAAGCTCTCGATCGAGAACAGCACATGGCCCTCGGCCGCGTAGGCCGCGCCGCGCGCCACCAGGGCGGCGATCTGGTCCTGCATGGCCTGGATATGGTCGGTGGCGTGCGGCGCCAGCGACGGCGGCAGCGCCTTCAGCGCCGTCGCGTCGGCGTTGTAGGCGGCCAGATAGCGGTCGGTGATGGTCTTGATCGGCACGCCCTCGGCCACAGCCTTGGCGTTGATCTTGTCGTCCACGTCGGTGACGTTGCGGGCGTAGACCACCGCGTCCTGGCCGTAGAGGTGGCGCAGGACCCGGAACAGGACGTCGAACACCACCACCGGCCGGAAGTTGCCGATGTGGGCGTAGCCGTAAACCGTCGGCCCACAGACATACATCGTCACCCGCTCAGGATCGGCGGGAACGAAGGTCCGCTTTTCGCGGGCCATGGTGTCATAGAGCTTCAGGGACATTTCAGACTGACGTTACGTGAGAGGTTGCCGGGTCGGCGGGGTGTCCCATATAGCTTTCAGCAGCGGGCGAAGCCACGGCTCCCTGCGGCGATAAACGGGTGGCACGCGTAATTCCGGAGCGACAGGCGCTCTGGCGCAACTCAGCCCAGGAAAGACCCCTTCCCCCATGGACTCTACCGCCAACGAGCGAACCCTGATCGGCGCACCCGGTCTTGATCTTGAACCCGTCAAGCGGCCGTCCCGCGATGAGGCCATGGACGCTGTCCGCACCCTCATCGCCTGGGCCGGCGACGATCCCCGCCGCGAAGGCGTCATCGACACCCCCAAGCGCGTCGTCGACGCCTACAGCGAGTGGTTCGAGGGCTACCGCGCCGATCCGGCCAAGGAGCTGAGCCGCATCTTCGAGGACGTGCAGGGTTACGACGACATCGTGTTCCTCAAGAACATCGAGGTCGAGAGCCACTGCGAGCACCACATGGCGCCGTTCCTGGGCAAGGCCTACGTCGCCTACATGCCCACCAACCGCGTGGTCGGCATCTCCAAGCTGGCGCGCGTGGTCGAGATCTTCGCCAAGCGTCTCCAGACCCAGGAGACCATGACCCAGCAGATCACCGACGCCATCTGCGACAGCCTCAAGCCGGCCGGCGTGGCCGTGCTGATCGACGCCGAGCACCAGTGCATGACCACCCGCGGCGTCCACCACCGCGACGTCTCGACGATCACCACCCAGTTCCGCGGCGTCTTCAAGACCGACCCGCACCTGCGCCAGCGCTTCCTGGACTTCGTGAACAAGAGCTGAGTGATCTTCCCTCCCCTTCATGGGGAGGGACAGACCCGCGCAGCGGGTCAGGGTGGGGAAGTGTAGCGCCAGTCACGACTTCAAGAGATTGGCGTCCCTGTCCCCCACCCGGTCGGCTGCGCCGACCACCCTCCCCATGAAGGGGAGGGAGAGGATTTCACCATGCCCCTCTTCCCCACCGCCCCCGACACCGCCGCCCTCGAGCGCGGCGCGACGCTCAGCCCGCGCTTCGACACCAACGGCCTGGTCGCGGCGGTGGCGCAGCATGCGGACACCGGCGAGGTGCTGATGCTGGCCTGGATGAACGCCGAGGCGCTGAAGCTCACCCTCGACACCGGCCAGGCCCACTACTTCAGCCGGTCCCGCAACGCGCTCTGGAAGAAGGGCGAGACCAGCGGCCAGCTGCAGGACATCGTTGAACTGCGCGTCGACTGCGACCAGGACGCGGTGCTGCTGAAGGTCCGCCCGCGCGGCGACGGCGGGGCCTGCCACGTCGGGTTCCGGTCCTGCTTCTACCGCGCGGCGACGGCGGATGGATCGCTGGTGGAGCGGCCTTAGGGCCCCTACCCCTCCACCACCGGTCCCACGCCGACGCCGGTCTCGCGGGCGACGGTGAAGGTCTTGACCGTCGCAGTCGTGTAGTCCGTCGACAGGATGGTCGAGACGGCGATCATGTCTGCGCGGGCCTGGTCGCGGGTCAGGGTCAGCAGCACGAAGCCCTTGGCCGCCGAGTTGGCGTACTTGACCTCCGGGTTGCGCGCCACGAAGGCCTCGCTGAGCGGCAGGCCGGGCAGGATGTCGGAGAAGCCAGGGCTGGTGACGCCCGTCGTGCCGAACTCCGCCGCCACGCGGTTGCGGCGACCGTCGTCCCACAGTTCGTTGGCCCAGAAGCTGTGGCTGTCGCCGGCCAGCACCACGGCGTTGGCGTTGGTCGCCTTGAACATGTCGTAGACCCGCTCGCGGGCGACCGGGTAGCCGTCCCACATGTCGAGGCCCAGCGGCAGGCCCAGCGCAGACAGCACGGACGACTGCTGCACCGGCGCGCGGGCGTAGTCGGGCAGCTTGGTCATCATGTCGGCCCAGGCCGCTTCGCCCAGGGTGGCGCGCAGGTTGGGCGGCGAGATCCGGGCCATGACGATCTGGTTGCCCAGCACCTGCCAGGCCTCGCCGGCCTTGACCGAGCGGTCCAGTTCGCCGGCCAGCCACTTCTCCTGGCGGTCGCCCATCAGCTGTCGCGACGGATCGTTGAGGATCTTCATGAAGTGGGCGACGTCGGGCTTGCCGTCGACGACCGGCAGGGTCTTGTCGGTGTAGTCCAGCGGCTCGCCCCGGGCGGTCAGACGGGTCTCGACCATCATCAGGCTGGCAAGGTCGCCGAAGCGGAACGACCGCCAGGAGGACTCCAGCAGGCCGCCGGGGGCCGGGTCGCGGACCGGCATCCACTCATAGTAGGCCTTCAGCCCCGCCGCCTTGCGGGTCGCCCAGTCACCCTCCGTGGACGGCGTATGGTTCTCGGCCCCGCCCTGCCAGCTGTCGTTGGCGGTTTCGTGGTCATCCCAGACGACGATCCAGGGCGCGCGGGCGTGGGCGGCCTGCAGCTGCGGATCGGCCTTGTACTGCGCGTGACGGGCCCGGTAGTCGGTCAGGCTGACGATCTCGTGCGCCGGCACCGGCGTGCGCTTGTCGGCGACCGTCGAGGTCATGCCGTACTGACCGGGCTGGGCGCCGTACTCATAGATGTAGTCGCCCAGGTGCAGCACCGCGTCGACCCGCTCCAGCGCCGCGATGGCGCCGTAGGCGTTGAAGTAGCCGGCCGGGTAGAGCGAGCAGGACGCGACGGCGAGGACGACGTCCCTGGTCGAGCCCTCGGGCAGGGTGCGTGTGCGGCCGATGGGGGAGACGGCGCTGTCGACCGTGAACCGGTAGAAGTAGTCCGTGCCCGGCTTCAGGCCGACGACGTCAGCCTTGATGGTCCAGTCGCTCGCCGCGCTCGTGGCCACAGCCGCCGTCGCGACAATCGCCTCGAAGGCCGCGTCGGTCGCGACCTCGACCTTGCCCTGCCAGACAGAATTCAGGGCGGCCGGT
The DNA here is from genome assembly GCA_044361705.1 of Caulobacter sp. Taxonomy (GTDB): domain Bacteria; phylum Pseudomonadota; class Alphaproteobacteria; order Caulobacterales; family Caulobacteraceae; genus Caulobacter. The sequence continues at coordinate 12,349 of JBIKII010000054.1, read as the reverse complement.
TCACCGGCGGTGACGCGGGTCCAGAGTACGACGCGGTCCTGCAGCGGATCGCCGCTGGCGACGCCATGGGCATAGGTGAAGGTAGCGGCTCTGGCATGCGCCGAGGTCGCCGCCGCGCTCGCACCGCCGAGGCCGAGCAGGCCCAGGGCCCCACGTCTGTTGATCCGCATGCCCTGATCCTCCCCGATCGTTGTTCTGGTTGGCCGGAACAGTGCGACGCATGCTCCTGCCCGTCCAGTACAAGGCTGGCAGGTCCAGCCCATGGCGCCGCTCCGGAATCGGCCGGCCGCTGATGATGTCGCGTTTGTCCGTCAGGTTCGTGACAAGGGTCCCGACCCTCCAGGACCGGGCAGCCTGAACCGGCGGAGTCTGACGATTGAACCTAGGCCTCGCGCCACGGGCGGCTGTAGAGTCCGGCCCACCCAACCCCGAGGAGTTCCCGTGTCCAGTGAAGGCCTTCACGTCCCCCGCGAGAAGCTGAAGCCCAAGACCCTGCTGCAGCACTACGCCATCACCTCGCTGATAGAGGAGCTGGAGGCCGTGGACTGGTATCGCCAGCGGGCCGACGACTGCGAGGACGACGAGTTGCGCGCCATCCTGCTGCACAACGCCCGCGAGGAGCTTGAGCACGCCGCCATGGCGCTGGAGTGGCTGCGCCGCAGCGATCCGGAGACCGACAGGAACCTGCGCGAGTACCTGTTCAAGGAGGGCTCGATCACCGGCCACGAGGAAGCGGCGACGGGCAAGGCGTGAGCGAGCCCGGGCCCCTTTCCGATCCGCTCCCCGACCCGCTTGTCGACGAGGACGAACCGCTCGACGCCGGACCGTCCGGGGTTCGGGTGATCGAGATCACGGCGGACGCCGCCGGCGGACGGCTGGACAAGACCCTGGCCGAGCGCGCGGCGGAGCTGTCGCGCGGCCGCGTCCAGGCGCTGATGGCTGAGGGCATGATCAGCTTCGACGGCGCGACGGTGACCGACGCCTCGTCGAAGGCGAAGGCGGGACTCTACACGATCCTGATCCCCGCCCCCGCCCCGGCAGAGCCGCAGTCCGAGGCGATCCCGCTCAGCGTCCTGTTCGAGGACCAGCACCTGATCGTCGTCGACAAGCCGGCCGGCATGGCCGCCCACCCCGGGCCGGGCACCGAGAGCGGCACCCTGGTCAACGCCCTTCTGCACCACTGCGGCGACAGCCTGTCGGGCATCGGCGGGGTGGCGCGGCCGGGCATCGTCCACCGCCTCGACAAGGACACCAGCGGCGTGATGGTCGCGGCCAAGTCCGACGCCGCCCACCAGGGCCTGTCGGCGCTGTTCGCGGCCCACGACATCGAGCGGGTCTACGTCGCCCTGGTGCGCGGCGCGCCCCATCCGGCCAAGGGGACCATCGAAACCCGGCTGGGCCGCAGTCCGCACGACCGCAAGAAGATCGCCGTGCTCAATACCGGCGGCCGCGAGGCGATCACCCACTACCGGGTCGAACGGACCTTCGGTCCGGCCGACAAGCCGACGGCGGCGCGCGTCGCCTGCACGCTCGAGACCGGCCGCACGCACCAGATCCGCGTCCACATGGCCAGCAAGGGCTCGCCCTGCCTTGGCGATCCCGCCTACGGCTCCGGCCCGCCGGCCCAGCCGGTGCGCGAGGCGATGGCGACCGCCGGCCTGACCCGCCAGGCCCTGCACGCCGCCGTTCTCGGCTTCGTCCACCCGATCACCGGCGAAACCATGCGCTTCGAGACGCCCCTGCCGGACGATATGCGGGTGCTGGAGGACCTGCTGGCAGGGTTGTGATGCGGTCGAGGGGCCGCGATTGCGCTGGATCAATCCCTTTGTCGCCAGTGCGCGCATGATGGCGGAGTCACACTTGGAGCCCCGTCATGACCCGTCTCGGCATTCTCGGAACAGGACTTGTATTCGGCCTTTGCATGGCCCTTTTCCACGCGACCTGGGCCGCCCTCGTCGCCCTGCGGTGGGCCCAGCCGCTGCTCGACTTCATTTTTCGCCTGCATTTCATCGCCCCGCCCTACCGCGTCGGCAACTTTGACCCGGCCACGGCGTTGATGCTCGTCGGCGTGACATTCGCGCTCGGCGTCGTGGGCGGAAGCATCTTCGCGACCGTCTGGAACCTCGCCGTTCGCAAGTGATCCCGCGCCGTCCGCGGTGGGTGCATCTTTTCTGACAACCCACCGACACAATCTCGATACCCGAGCGCCACAGTCAGGGATTACAAATCGGTCACTGGCCTTTGAAAGGCCATTTCGGCTTCCTATGTGGAATTCGAAGGGGGCGGACGGCGTCGTTTTTGTGCCGGTCCGCTGACGTACGAAGGGGACGATCTCGATGGCTGCAACCTCTCTCGCCGTGATGACGCCGGACGGCGGCCTGTCGCGCTACCTGACCGAGATCCGCAAGTTCCCCATGCTGGCCAAGGACGAGGAGTTCATGCTCGCCCAGCGCTGGAAGGAGCATCAGGACTCCGAGGCCGCCCACAAGATGGTCACCAGCCACCTGCGCCTGGTGGCCAAGATCGCCATGGGCTACCGCGGCTACGGCCTGCCGATCGGCGAGGTGATCTCCGAGGGCAACGTCGGCCTGATGCAGGCCGTGAAGAAGTTCGAACCGGACAAGGGCTTCCGCCTGGCGACCTACGCCATGTGGTGGATTCGCGCCTCGATCCAGGAGTACATCCTGCGCAGCTGGTCGCTCGTGAAGATGGGCACCACCGCGGCGCAGAAGAAGCTGTTCTTCAACCTGCGCAAGGCCAAGAGCCAGATCAGCGCCTTCGAGGAAGGCGACCTGCTGCCCGAGCACGTCACGTCCATCGCCACCAAGCTCGGCGTGCACGAGGAAGAGGTCATCTCGATGAACCGTCGCCTCAGCGGCGGCGACGCCTCGCTGAACGCGCCGATGCGCGCCGACGGCGAAAGCGAATGGCAGGACTGGCTGGCCGACGACAACGCCGTCAGCCAGGAGACCGTGGTCGCCGAGGAGGAGGAGCGCTCGCTGCGCATGGACCTGCTGCAGGAAGCCATGGCCGAACTGACCGACCGCGAGAAGCACATCCTCACCGAGCGCCGTCTGAAGGACAATCCGACCACCCTCGAGGACCTGGCCAGCGAGTATGGCGTCAGCCGCGAGCGGGTGCGCCAGATCGAGGTTCGCGCGTTCGAGAAGCTGCAGAAGACGATGCGCGCCGCCGCGCTGGAGCGGAACCTCGTCGAGGCCTGATTTCGATCCGGTCTATCGTCAGTCCGGACAGGGCGCGGTCAACATGGCCGCGCCCTTCTTCATGGCCGATCAGGCCGCCCGGGAGGCCGCCGGGTCCTTGGGCATGTACTGCAGGATGGCGACGATGGCCGCTTCCAGGGCGCGCCAGTTCGGCTGCCCCTCGGCGGGCAGCTCGCGGGCCATGGCGGCGGCCGCGGCGGCGAGGCCGGCGTTGCCCGAGGACTGCCCGACCTTGTGCAGCATGGCGGCCTGGGCCAGCAGCGCGCGACGGGCCTGGGCCCAGTCGGTCTTCAGAGCGCCGGCGGCGGCGCGGACGATCTTCAGCGCCTGCAGCATGCGCGCCGCGTCGGAGGTGGCGTCGACGTCGCTCTTGCGCTTCCGCGGACCGGCGTACTCCGCCGAGTTGAAGCGGCGGCGATCGGGGCCGACATACTGCACCGCCTCGACCCAGTCGCGCGGCTTGAGCGACACGGCCGCCAGGCGGCGGAGCAGGTCCTTCATCGTGTAGGGCTTGCGCAGGAACTCATGCACCCCGGCGTCGCGGGCGCCCAGAATGGCGGCGGCCGTGGCCTCGCCGGTGACCATGATCACCGGAACCTCGCGGCAGGCCAGGTCGCTGCGGCGGATCAGGCGCGTCAGTCGGGCGCCGTCGAGCCCCGGGCCGGCGTGTTCGAGAAAGATCAGCTGAGGATCGACGATCTGGACCATCTGCATGGCCTTGGCTTCGTTGGGCGCGGACCAGACCTGGCCGCCGCCGCCGGTGATGGCGTGCAGCAGCTCGGTCAGCAGCTTCACGCTCGCGGGGGTCGGATCCACCACCAGAACCTTCTGGAGCCTGGGGGCGAGCTTTTGGAAGAACCTCAGTTCGTCTTGCACGGCAGTGCGCCTCGGGTCGATTCAGAACAGTGTTACGCTAAGCGGTAAAGATGGCCTTGACGTCAGATCGCGAGCGTCTCCCCGAGGCTGGCCTCGAAGTCCTGGAAGATGTCGACGACCTCGTCGACGGGACCGGTCGGCGGCTGGCCGGCCGGGAAACGATAGCGCCAGAAGCTGGCGATGTGGGACGCGGCGCCGACCTTATCGCCGAGCGACAGGAACATGCGCGGCGCCTCAAGCAGGAAGTTGCGGAAGGCCAGGGGCTGGCCCTTGCGGGTAAGGCCGGCGAAGGCGCTGTCATAGACGCCCAGCGTGCGGTTGATCTGCCGCTGCTGCGCCCCGATCGCGCCACGGAGACGGCGGCGAGCCGAGTCCAGGTAGAGGGTGGTCTCGGCGTCGCGCGGGCCGGTCACCGCCAGGGTGACGATCTCGCCGGCCACGGCCTTGAGCTGCGGCTGCAGGGTGGTCAGCATCCACTTGTAATAGAGGAAGCCCTTCCAGCTGAAGACGCCCTCGCGAAAGTCCTCGCCCTCGAGCATCAGGGTGGCGCGGAGCGGCTCCAGCCGCTCGTCGACTTCGGTCGACAGCAGCGCCTGGACCAGCCGGGCCGTGTAGGCCGCCGATCCGGTTTCGGCGTTGCTGTAGGCCAGACGGATCAGTTCCCCGACCTGAATCGAGACATAGCCGTTCATCGCCTCCAGATCGGCGGGCGAGATGGCGAAGTAGCAGGCTGCGACGTTGTGGCCGTGCCGGCGCAGGTGCTCGCGCAGCAGGAACGGATCGAGAGACGGAAGCGCGTCCATGAGCCGCAGGACGGCGACGTCGTGGTCCAGCGACTGGCTGTCGGCGGAGGCCTCGCGCAGCAGGTCCAGCCAGCCGCGCTGGCCGACGAAGAACGACTGTCCGCCCAGGGCCAGGTCTCTGCGCTCGAACGGGATGATGATCTTGGTCGCCGAGGTGGTGTAGTCGTCGAACAGGTAGGTCTCGTCCGCGCGCAGCCGGTGTTTGAGCAGCATCGAGGTGTTCAGGACGCGGTTGCGGAACAGCGGCTGTTCAGCCCAGTCGGCACGGTTCCCGTGACTACTCGCGATGGCGAGAAGATTGAGCACGCGGCTGGTCGAGGCGGTGCGCTCGAGCGCCCGCAGGCTGCGCGACGAGCGGTCGGCGACGGTCGTCGGCCTTCTTCTGCCTCTCGCCAGCACGCGGATCCCCTTCAACCCTTCAAGAGCAAGAGTTTAGGGGATCAGGTGATAAGTAACCGTCAACCCGGAACGGGGTTTTCGGATCCGTTCAACCCTGGAACGGGTCGCGCATCAGGATGGTGTCGTCGCGCTCCGGACTGGTCGATAACAGGGCCACCGGCGCGCCGATCAGCTCCTCGATGCGGCGCACGTACTTGATGGCGTTGGCGTTCAGGTCGCGGAAGCTGCGGACGCCGGCGGTGCTCTCGCTCCAGCCGTCCATCTCCTCGTAGATCGGACGCGCCGCCGCCTGGTCGCGCATGCCGGCCGGCAGATAGTCGAAGGTCTTGCCGTTGATGTCGTAGCCGACGCAGATCTTCAGGGTCTTCAGGCCGTCGAGCACGTCCAGCTTGGTCAGGGCAATGCCGGCGATGCCGTTGATGGCGACGGACTGGCGCACCAGCACCGCGTCGAACCAGCCGCAGCGGCGGCCCCGGCCGGTGTTGGTCCCCACCTCGCGGCCGACGGTGGCAAGGTGCCGGCCGACCTCGTCGTTCAGCTCGGCGGCGAACGGCCCCTCGCCGACCCGGGTAGTGTAGGCCTTGACGATGCCCAGCACATAGCCCGGCCCGCGCGGCCCCATGCCCGAGCCGGCGGCGGCCTGACCGGCCACGGTGTTGGACGAGGTCACGAACGGATAGGTGCCGTGGTCGACGTCGAGCAGCGCGCCCTGCGCGCCCTCGAACAGGATGCGGCGACCGGCCTTGTAGGCCTGGTCCAGCAGACGCCAGGCGGGCTGGGCGTAAGGCAGCAGCTTCGGCGCGAGGTCGAGCAGCTGTTGCAGCAGCTCGGCGGCGTTCGCCTCCGGCAGGCCCAGCCCCTTGCGCAAGGCGCCGTGGTGCGACAGCAGGCGGTCGATCTTGGCCTCGAGGGCCTCCGGGTCGGCCAGGTCAGCGACGCGGATGGCGCGGCGGCCGACCTTGTCCTCATAGGCCGGGCCGATGCCGCGCCCGGTGGTGCCGATCTTCTGGGTCGAGGCGGCCTCGCGGGCCTGGTCCAGGTCCTTGTGCACCGGCAGGATGAGGCAGGCGTTGTCGGCCAGCACCAGCAGGTCCGGGCCGATGATCACGCCCTGCTCGGCGATCTTCTCGATCTCGCCCAGCAGGTGCCAGGGATCGACGACCACGCCGTTGCCGATGACCGACAGCTTGCCCTGCACCACGCCGGACGGCAGCAGCGCCAGCTTGTAGACCTTGCCGTCGACGACGAGGGTATGGCCGGCGTTGTGGCCGCCCTGGAACCGCACGACCACGTCGGCGCGGTTGCTCAGCCAGTCGACGATCTTGCCCTTGCCCTCATCGCCCCACTGGGCGCCGACAACGGTCACATTGGCCATGGATACGATCCTCCCGCCTGCCGGGACGATCCAGCGCGCCCTTCGACAGGCTCCTCGGCGCGTGGACTTGGGATCAGTTGTGGGCCGCCATGCGGCAGCCGGGGCGGCGTATAGCGGGGTGCGGAGGGCGCGTCCACCCCATCCTCAATCGTCACGGCGCGACGTGTTCGGGCCATGACGGCAATGATTGTCGGCTTCTACTGTCCGCCGCCGGTCACCGAGCCCCAGGAGCGGCCCTGGCCGTTGGGCGCGCGTTCGGTGGCGGCCTTCAGCCAGGCGAGGTTGTTGCTCACCTCGTCGGGCGGCAGGTCCTGGCGGGCCAGCTGCTCGGCCTCGGCCAGCCGGCCCTGCAGGCCGATGACCAGCGCCAGGTTCTGGCGGACGCGGACGTCGGCGCGCGACGAGCCGGCCGCGGCCCGCAGCATCTGTTCGGCCCGGGGCAGCTCACCGCGGGCGGCATAGTACATGGCCATGTTGGAGATAGCGCCCGGCTCGTTGGGGGCCAGCGCCAGCGCCTGCTGGTGGTAGCCCAGCGCCTCGGCGTCACGGCCGGTCTGTTCCATGGCCACGGCCAGCAGGGCGACGGGACGCCAGTCCCGCGGCGCGAGGGCCTGGGCCTTTTTCGCCGGATCCACGGCGTAGAATCCCTGCCCCTTGGCGATCCAGGCTCGGGCCGATTCCATCAGGAGCTCGTAGTGATCGGGCGCGACGACCAGGCCGCGACCGGCGACGTCGGCGGCCTCGTCGGCCCGGTCGAGCTGGCGCAGGGCCCGCGACAGTCCGACGGCGGCCTCGACATCGCGGCCGTCCGTCTCCAGTTCACGGCCCCAGAAGGCGGCGCGGGCCAGCGGGTCCATGCGGGCCGCCTCGGCGCGTTGCTGCACGCTCGCCTTCGCCCGCGCCTGCGGCGCGGCGACCGGGGCGGCGGCGCCCTGCGGCTTGGCGGGCTCGGCGGCGAGGGCCGGCGAGGCGAGGAGGGCCAGGACTGTTGCGGCGAGAGCCGGCGTGCGACACATGGGAGGCGAGCCTTTCGCGGATTGCCCGACGAGCTTCCGCGACCCGGCTCAAGGAATCGTTAAGCATAAAATCGAGCCCCGCCCGACCCATGACCGAAGTCCTGCTGACCGCCCCCGAGGGCGAGACCATCCCCGTCGCCTGTGTCGCGGAGGGAGCGCTGGAGGCCCTGTCCGCCTTTGAACAGGGCCTCGCGGGGACGGCTGAGTTCAAGGGCAAGACCGGCCAGCTGCTCGCCGTTCCGGGCGCTGACGGGCGCACGGCCCGGGTGCTGTTCGGCATCGGCGACGCCGCCAGGGTCGAGGCCATGGCCTTCCGCGCCCTGCCCACACGCCTGCCGGCCGGCGACTACCGGATCGAGGGCGCGCCCGACCGGCTGGACGGCGGGCAGATCGCTCTGGCCTTCGCACTGGGGAGCTACGGCTTCGACCGCTATCGCAAGAAACGCGACAAGCACGCCCGGCTGGTCGTGGCCGGCGGCGTCGATGTCGCCGAGATCCGCGAGATCACCCACGCCTGCGCGCTGGCCAAGGACATGGTCAACACCCCGGCCAACGACATGGGGCCGCTGCAGATCGAAACCATCGCCCGCGAGATCGCCGAGCAGCATGGCGCCAGCTTCAGCGTCATCACCGGCGATGCGCTGCTGGCCGAAGGCTATCCGTCCGTCCACGCCGTCGGCCGGGCCGCCGACCCGGCCCGCAGCCCCCGCATGATCGAGATGCAGTGGGGCGAGGCCGGCAAGCCGCTGGTCGCCATCGTCGGCAAGGGCGTGGTGTTCGACACCGGCGGCCTGGACATCAAGCCCTCGGCCGGCATGCGCAACATGAAGAAGGATATGGGCGGCGCCGCCCACGCCCTCGCCCTCGGTCGAATGCTGATGGCGGCGAAGCTGCCGATCCGCGTCGCCGTGCTGATCCCCGCCGTCGAGAACGCCATCAGCGGCGACGCCATGCGGCCGGGCGATGTGCTGGATACCCGCAAGGGCCTGACCGTGGAGGTCGGCAACACCGACGCCGAGGGCCGGCTGATCCTGTCGGACGCCTTGACCCGGGCCGGGGAGCTGGAGCCGGTGCTGACCATCGACCTGGCCACCCTGACCGGCGCGGCGCGAATCGCGCTGGGGCCGCAGGTGATTCCGTTCTTCACCGACGACGACGCCCTGGCCGCCGACATCGCGCGGGCGTCGACCGCCGTCGCCGACCCGCTGTGGCGGCTGCCGCTGTGGCCCGGCTATGACGAGGCGCTGGATGGCGATGTCGCCGATCTCAAGAACGATCCCGACGGCTGGGCCCAGGCCGGGTCGATCACCGCCGGTCTGTTCCTCAAGCGCTTCGCCCCGACGTCGGGCGGGTGGGTGCACCTGGATATCTTCGCCTGGAACCCCAAGGGCCGGCCCGGCTATCCGGTCGGCGGCGAAGCCCAGGCGATCCGGGCCCTGTACGCGATGCTCAAGACGCGATTCGGGTAGACGCGCCGCGCCTCACCCCTCCGTCCGTCCTGGCCCGCCTCGTTCGGGCCAGCCATGAACACGGCGGTCGCCTTGCGTCTTTCGACACGCCCGCTGCGCGGGCTGCTCAGGATGACTGGGTTGGAAGGCCCCTGAACGTGAAAAGGCCGCCCCGGGGGACCCCGGCGCGGCCTTCAAGTCACTTGGAAAAATCAGGCCTACTTCGCGGCGGGGGCCGGGGCGGCGCCGGCGGGCGGCGTCGTGGTCGTGCCCGGGGCCGGTTCGGCGACAGCGGTAGAGCCCGTCGCGGTCGGCTCACCCGCGGCGGCGGCCCCTTCGGGCGCCGGAGCGGCCTCGGCCGGACGCGGCGCCGGGATGGCCAGGACCGAACCCAGGGTCTGCAGGTAGGCGATCATAGCCACCCGCTCTTCCTGCTTCTTCAGGCCGATGAAGGTCATTTTCGTGCCGGGGACGTGCTTCTGCGGCGCCTTCAGGAAGGCGTCCATCTCGTCGAAGGTCCAGGCCTTGCCAGCGCCGTAGGCGGTGAAGGCGGCCGAGTAGGCGAAGCCGGCATGGACGCCCGGCTGCTTGCCGAGTACGCCGTACATGTTCGGGCCGGTGCCGTTGGCGCCGCCCGGGGTGAAGCTGTGGCAGGAGGCGCACTTGGCGCTGACCGCCTGGCCGGCGACGGCGTTGGCGGGGTCCAGCAGGACCGTGCCCCAGTCCGGAGCCACCTCGGCGGCCGGGCCTTCTTCAGTGGCTTCCTGGATCGCCACGGCATAGCCGGGCTTCTCGGGCGGCTCGCTGTGGAACGCGATGGTGGTCAGCTCGCGCAGACCGAAAATGACGAGCCCGGCCGCCAGCACGCCGCCGGCGATCTTGTTGAACGTCAGATCGCTCATGTCCGCTGTCTTCGTCCTCTGGAAGGCTCCGGGCGGGAGCCGATGCCAACCGTCCCGGGAATCCCGCGACGCGCCCTGTGTTGCGCCGGGCTCTCTTACACGCTACCGCCCCTCGCGCAAGCCGGGCCCCGGGTCCGGACCGCCTGAATTGATCCGTGTCGCGAACCATGAACCCGATCGTCCTCATTCCGGCCCGCATGGCGGCCACCCGACTACCGGACAAGCCGCTGGCCGACATCGGCGGCCTGCCGATGATCGTGCGGGTGCTTCGCCAGGCGGAAGCGGCCGGCGTGGGGCCTGTCGCGGTGGCCGCGGGCGACCCGGAAATCGTCGCCGCGGTGAAGGCCGCCGGCGGCCTGGCCGTACTGACCGATCCCCTGCTGCCGTCAGGCTCGGACCGCATCCAGGCGGCTCTGGAGGCGCTGGATCCGGACGGCCGGCATGACGCCGTCATCAACCTGCAGGGCGACATGCCCTTCGTGCCGGGCGCCATCGTCGCGGCCTGCGCGCGGCTGCTCGCGCAGCAGCCGACCTGCGACGTCGCCACCGTCGTGGCGGCCGAGGCCTCGCCGGCCGACCGCTCCAATCCGGACGTGGTCAAGGCGGTGCTGGCGCTGGACCCGGGCGCGACAAGCGGTCGCGCACTCTATTTCACCCGCGGGGTCCTCTACGGCGACGCCGCCATCTGGCGGCACATCGGGATCTACGGCTATCGGCGCGAGGCGCTGGCGCGATTTATCGCCGCTCCGCCCTCGCCCCTCGAACGGCGCGAGAAGCTGGAGCAGCTGCGGGGCCTGGAAATGGGCCTCTCGTACTGGGCCGCCGTCGCTGACGAGGCCCCGATCTCCGTCGACAACCCGGCCGACCTAGAAGCCGCCCGGGCCCACGCGAAAGACCACGACGCATGAGCGTTCTTCCGAAAATCGCCTTTCAGGGCGAACCCGGCGCCAACAGCCACGAGGCCTGCCGGACCTACTTCCCCGACCACCAGGCCGCCCCCTACCCCACCTTCGAGGAAGCCTTCGAGGCGGTGAAGGCCGGCATCTGCGAACTGGGCATGATCCCGGTCGAGAACTCGATCGCCGGCCGCGTCGCCGACGTGCACCACCTGCTGCCCAGCTCCGGCCTGAAGATCATCGGCGAGCGGTTCAAGCCGATCCGCTTCCAGCTGATGGTCAACAAGGGCGTCAAGCTCGAGCAGGTGCAGACCGTCTCCAGCATGGCCATCGCCCTGCACCAGTGCCGCAACAGCCTGAAGAAGCTGGGCGTGAAGACCGAGGCCGTCGGCGACACCGCCGGCGCCGCCCGCGCCCTGGCCCAGCACCCCGACCCGACGCGCGGCGCCATCTCGCCGGCCCTGGCCGCCGACATCTACGGCCTGGACATCCTGCTGCGCGACATCGAGGACGAGCGGCACAACACCACCCGCTTCCTGGTGATGACCGCCGACAAGGCCCCGCCGCCGCCGCCGTTCACCAGCCGCTGCATCACCAGCTTCTGCTTCAAGGTGAAGAACATCCCGGCCGCCCTCTACAAGGCGCTGGGCGGGTTCGCGACCAACGGCGTCAACATGACCAAGCTGGAAAGCTACATGGAGGGCGGCGCCTTCACCGCCACCTTCTTCTACGCCGAGGTCGACGGCCGGCCCGAGGACCGGGGCCTGGCCCTGGCGCTGGAGGAGCTGAGCTTCTTCTCCGAGACCATCGAGGTCCTGGGCGTCTTCCCGGCCGATCCGTTCCGCGACCGGGTTTAGGTAAGACTCAACCTCTCCCCGTGGGAGAGCCTGGAGACCGACACCCCTTCGCAAACCGGCGTTCCCGCTCTAGCCTCCCCGCACAACAGAGCCTGGGGAGGGCGAGACGATGTTCAACGGTGTTCCGTATCTGCAATCGACGCTGGCGGCCGCGACGGCGCTGGCAGCCTGGTCGCTGCTCATCTGGATCTGGATGTACGCCAAGCGCATCCCGGCCATGGGCAAGGCCAAGATCAACCCGCAGGACGCCCGCTTCCCGGGCTCGCTGAACGTCCTGCCCGACGACGTCCGGCAGGCGGCGGACAACTACAACCACCTGATGGAACAGCCGACGATCTTCTACGCGGTGGCCATCATCGCCTACCTGGCCGCGCAGTCGAACGAGGTCACCGGCGCCCTGGCCTGGGGCTATGTCGTGGTGCGCGTACTGCACAGCCTGCTGCAGGTGACGGTGAACGTGGTGGCGATCCGCTTCCTGCTGTTCGCGCTGTCGACCTTCGCGCTGATGGGCCTGACCGTGGTCGTGGGCCTGGGCGCGATGGGCTGACGCCCT
>JBIKII010000053.1:0-16536 GCA_044361705.1 Caulobacter sp. | reverse complement strand
CGCTTCCGATCATGCTCATCAATGGTGCGCAGGACAATGAGGTGCCGATCGAAGGCGGTTTCAGCAGAAACCCTCTGGTGTCCCGCGCACAGTCAGCGCCTTACATGCCGCTGGAAGATACCGTCGAGTTTTGGGTCGGGGCCAATCGTTCACAAACGCCGCCGTTCATTACGACAACAGGAACCGTGACAACCTCCGTCTACGCCCCGACGCCCAATGGCGCCGTCACGATCTCTGTGGTTGACCAGATTGGCGGACACGGCTGGCCAGGCACGAGCCCAGTGCGCGGGACCAGCAACCCCATCCAGTCCTTTGACGGCGCAGAGCGTGTCTGGGAGTTTTTCAAAACACAGTCTCGGGCCCGCTGATCGACGGTGACGACAGGTTGACCGGACCAGGTCGTTTGCCGCGCCGGACTTACGAAATCAGTCAACCGCCGCTGTCCAACCGGAAGGCGCGTAGGCTCGGAAGCGCCGAATTGTAGATCTGTCGCTGACCGACGCGAACCCTACGCCCCCAGCACCGTCCGCTGCTCGGCCCACACCACCGGGAACCCCGTCAGCAGCCCCGCCATCGTCATGCCGGCCGGCTGTCGCCCCTCCATGATCGCCTCGATGATCTCGGGCGCCAGGAGCGTCAGCCGCAGCACCCGACCCACGTAGGTCGAGTTGATCTTCTCGGCCGCGGCGACCTCCTCGATGGAGGCATGGACCCCGGTCTCGATCAGCTTTCGCCACCGGAACGCCCGAGCGACGGCTTTGATGATTGTATTGTCGACCCGCGGCCTCGGTGCGGCCCAGATCGGCCCACCGCCATCGGGTGCGAGGATCAACTTGCGGCCGCCACGCTTGCGGATCTGCATGGGGATGCGAACCGTGAAGGTGTCGGTGGCGCTCATGCCGCGATCCGCTCAGTGGTGCTGATGCTGGCGAGCTCGCCGGCCAGGGATGAGAGACCGTCATTGCGCAGCCGGATCGCCACCTCGTCCTGATGGATGTCGACCCGGTCGACCAGCAGCTGGATCACGCGCGCCTGCTCGCCGGGGAACAGTTCCTCCCAGAGAGGATCAAGCTGGACCAGGGCCTCGCGCATCTCCTGCTCGGTCAGGTCGTCATCATGGCGATGGCCCTCGCGCCAGGCCGCAACGATCACCTCCGGCGCGCGCAGCATGTGGCGCACCTGCTCGATAGCAGCCGCCTCGATCTCGCCGGCGGGGACGCGGGCGATCGCGCTGGAACCAGCCCCGTGGTTGATGACCGTCTGGCTGACGTAGTAGCGATAGAGCCGCCCGGACTTGCGGGTGTGGGCCGGTGACATCGCCCGGCCGTCAGGACCGAACACCAATCCTTTCAGCAGCGCAGGCGCCGTGCGGCGGCTGTTCTTGGCGCGGGTGCGCGGATTGATCGCGATCATCGCATAGACCTTGTCCCAGAGCGCCTCGTCGATGATCGCCTTGTGTTCGCCCGGGTAGCTGATCCCCTTGTGGACGGCCTCGCCCCGGTAGACCCGGTTGCGGAACAGTTTGTAGATCAGGCCCTTGTCGATCGGCCGGCCGCTCTTGCTGCAGAGGCCTTTTGCGTTGGCCTCGCGCACCAGCTCGACCACCGAGCCCAGCTGCACGAACCGCTCGAACAGACCGCGCACCATGGCCGCCTCGGCTGGGTTGATGACCAGTTTGCGATCCTTGACGTCGTAGCCCAGGGGCACGACGCCGCCCATCCAGATGCCCTTGCGGCGGGATGCGGCGATCTTGTCCCGGATGCGCTCGCCGGTGACCTCGCGCTCGAACTGGGCGAACGACAGCAGGATGTTGAGCGTCAGCCGCCCCATCGAGGTGGTGGTGTTGAACGACTGGGTGATGGAGACGAACGTCACGTTCTGCCGGTCGAACACCTCCACCAGCCGCGAGAAGTCCATCAGCGAGCGTGACAGGCGGTCGATCTTGTAGACCACGATCACGTCGACCAGCCCGGCCTCAATGTCGGCCAGCAGCCGCTTCAGCGCCGGCCGCTCGAGCGTGCCGCCGGAGAACCCACCGTCGTCGTAGTCGTCGGGGACCAGCACCCAGCCTTCCTGACGCTGGCTGGCTACATAGGCCTCGCAGGACTCCCGCTGGGCGTCCAGGCTGTTGAACTCCATGTCCAGCCCCTCTTCGGAGCTCTTGCGGGTGTAGACCGCGCAGCGGATGCGGCGCTTCTGCGGTGGGGTGCCCGGTGACATGACGGCTGCGCGGCTCATGCGTCACCCTTGCGCTTGAGGCCGAAGAACATCAGCCCGTTCCACCGCGCGCCGGTAATCGCGCGGGCAATCGCGGAGAGGGATTTGTAGGGGCGGCCCTCGTAGACGAAGTCGGCGTCTCGAACGATCACCGTGTGCGGGACCCCCTGATACTCGCGGATCAGCTGGGTGCCGGTGATCAGCCGGCCCGCGGCCGGGACCTTGCGCCGGTCTGCCTTGCCGCCGTCCAGCGCCTCTCCAAGCGCCTCGAGGCGGGCGATGGTCTGGGGCCTCAATCCCCCCAGGCTAAGCTCCTGGATACGGTAGGCAAGGCGGCTCTGCAGATAGGTTCGGCTATAGGGCGGCGGCTCCTTGCCGAACAGCTCGCGCCATTGCGATTTGAGGTCAGCGGTGGGGGTGGTCTTGAGGCCGGCGATACGCACCAGCAGGCTCTGGGTCATTGCATTCTCCCGTGGATGGGAGCGTCACAACCGCTCTGGTCGGAACGGTAGTCGAGACAACTCTCTCCACGGTCAGCAGATAAAGAACTGGACTTGTCGCGCAGGCGCAAAGCGCCCGCCGCGAGGATGCGACCCAACTCGCCGATCCGCTCGGAGCGGGTCAGCTGACAGGCGTGCGTTGGCGGGCGCTGCACGCTGCCCTCACCCTTGCGGACCCGTTCTGCTCCGGCGAAGAGCCAGTTCTAAGCACCAGTCAGCTGTTCGCCCACCGCTGCCCAGAGCAGACATTCGGAACGGTAGAGATGGGTGGGAAGCCGCCATTGCGGCTGTCGCCGCCAGATGGCTGCAGTGCGCCAGGAGCGGACATTCGCACGGGCGCGGAATGCTGACGTCGCCGTCCGCTGATGAGGAGCAGGGACTGATCGTGTCGGCCGGTCCCGCGTTAGAGGTCCAGCTGCTCGGACAACGCCAGAGCATCGTCCACCTCGATGCCTAGGTGCCGCACCGTGCTTTCCAGCTTCGCGTGTCCGAGTAGCAGCTGACAGGCCCTGAGGTTGCAAGTCTTCTTGTAGATCAGGGCCACCTTCGTTCGCCGCAGGCTGTGCGTCCCGTATGCAGCCGGTTCCAAGTCGATCATGCGCACCCATTTATCGACCAGGCGGGCGTACTGGCGTGTGCCGATATGTCTACCGGGCGCGCTCCGGCTGGGAAAAAGCCAGTCGTCGGCGCGCCCGCCACGCTCCGAGAGGCCGATCAGGCCTGCGGCTCCCGATCCTGTTCCCGGTCGTTGGAAATCGCGTCGCCGATGCCCGCGATCATCTTGCCGAGCAGATGGAGCACCTGGGTTCGCTCCTCGTCGCTCCAGTCGCTGAAGTGTTCCTGGAGAAGTTGGCGGCGTGTCCGGGCAAACTCCTCGAGCATAAGCTGTCCGGCGGCGGTTGGCTTAAGCAGGCGAACACGACCGTCCGACGCTGACGGGCGTCGCTCGACGAGGCCAAGATCCCCCAGTCTGGCGACCTGGCGGCTCACTGTGGAATGATCGCGGCCCACGAGGGCGGCGAGCTCCACAGTGCCGATGGGCGCCGCCGCCCCGATGCGGGTCAGAAGCGGGAACAGCGCCCGGTCCAGCTTGACCCCGGTGCGAGCAAGAAAGCGCTGGTCGACGTCTGGGCGCGTCATGACCCCGCTCAGTTGCAGAAGCAGCCCGTGAAGTTCATCAGCCCAGTCAGTCATGCATGCGCGTCGATTGATGGAGTCCAGTCATATCCCGGGATTCTCCGAAAGCACCGGAGCCGGCGGCTCACCCTTCCCGAACGGTCCCTCGATGCGGGATTATCAGGTAGGCGAAAACAGCGGGCATCAGCAACAAGCCTGCGCCGATCAGCGCGACATCATAGGAGCCGAAGACGTCGAACAGCTGTCCAAAGCCGATTATGCCCACCACCGTCCCGGCCATCGATATGGCGAGCAGGAGGCCGTAGATCGTACCGAACGACCCGGCGCCGAAGTGCCTGGCCACGAAGTAGGCGAGAACGTCGGTTTCCGCGCCTTGCAGCAAGCCGATCAGAACGATCGCGATCGGCGCTAGGAGGACCGGGGTCACCGACGTCATCATCAGGCAGCCCGATATGCCAAGCACCGTTACCACGGCCGCGACCCGACGTGCGTCAAAGCGGTCGAACAACCAGCCTATGCCGATCCGGCCCGCAAACACGGAAATGGCGAAGAGCGTAAGGTAGCCCGTGGGACTGAAGATGCCCCGGTCCTGCAGAAGCGGGGCGAACTGGGTAAGCACTCCGGCGGCCGGGGCATTGGCCGCAAAGATCGCAACGGCGAGAATCCAGAAGGTCGGATTGCGCATCAGCCTGAACCAGTGCGGCTTCGGGGATGCGTCGTCTGCGACAGGTGACGCGCCCGATTGATCGCTCGGCGGACGCTCCCGGAGCCCGGTCGCCACCAGGGGCAATGCGATCGCTACCATCAGGGCGGCGAGCGTGAGGTAGCCCCCGGATGATCCAAACTGGCGGATCATGGACTCGACAAGCGGTGAGAAGAGCACTGCGCCGACGGACATCCCCGCCGCGGTGACCCCGAGCGCCAGACCCTTCCCGTGGTCGAACCAGCTGTTCACGGCCCGACCATAGATCAGCGTGGTGCATCCCGGCGCGGCGGCGCCGAGCAGCGCCGAGATCGCCAGGAACTGCCAGTAGACGCCGGTCATCGCCGAGAGCGCGATGAAACCGGCCGCCATGGCGACGATGCAGGCCATCGCCAGGCGACGCGCGCCGTAGCGATCCGCCAGTCTGCCGATGAACGGCGCGGAGAGCGCGCCGATCAGACCGAAGCCCGAGGCGGCCGAGATATCGCCCCGTGACCAGCCAAACTCCTCGCCGAGCGGCGCGATGAACAGGCTGGAGACGTAGTGATAGAGCCCGGCCCCCGTCGCCATTCCCATTGTGGAAACCGCGACCACCGACCAGCCGCTGCGCCACTCGTTCAAAGTGCGGGAGTCCTGTTCGCCCATAGTTCGCACCTCGTCGCACCGCCTGAAGATGACAGTCCGTGTATAGTGCACGGAAATCCTTGACAAGGCCGCCGCGATCATTATCCGTGTATTTCGCACGCTTAATCACGCGGACCCTGAGATGCGCATTATCGACGCCCAGATTCACCTCTGGACCAACCGCCAGGCGCCGCCCCACCACGCACGCGCGCCCTATACGGTGGAGCAGGCGCTGGCCGGGATGGACGAGGCGGGCGTCGCTCGTGCGATCAACTGCCCGCCGTTCTGGGATCCGGCGGCGATCGACTATGCGGCGGTCGCCGCCGCGGCCCATCCTGACAGACTGGCGACGCTTGGATGGTTCCCGGTTGACGCGCCGGCGGATGAGACCGCCGTCGACCGCCTTCTCTCGATGCCGGGCATGCTGGGGCTGCGGCTGCTGTTCGCCAGCCCGGCGACGATCGAGGCGCTCATGTCGGAGCGTCTGGAGTGGTTGTGGGATCTGGCCGGCGCATGGGAGATCCCCGTCGCCTTCGGCCTCCCGCCGATGTTGCTGGAGCGTGTGGGCGAGATCGCCGCGGGTCACCCGCGCATGCGGGTAATGATCGACCATCTGGCGGTCAGCCCCTTTGACAAGCTTCCGGCGGCCGCCGGTCATTTCGACGCCCTGCTCGCGCTCGCGCAGCGTCCGAACGTGGCCATCAAGGCCACGGCCGTGCCCAGCATGGCGAGCCAGCCATTTCCCTTCACCGACACCCACGATCACCTCCGCCGGTTCTTCGACGCCTACGGCGCCGCGCGGATGTTCTGGGGCACAGACATCACCCGGATGCAGGCCAGCTGGCGTCAGTGCATCCAGCTGTTCACCGAGGAACTGCCTTGGCTCAGGGGGCGCGATCTGGACCTCATCATGGGCGACGCGGTGGCCGACTGGGTGCGCTGGCCATGATCGGAAGAGCTTCCTCAGAAAAGACCGCAGGGTGGAGACGATGACGCCGACCCCGATCGACGTCCTGGTCGTCGGCGCGGGCCCGACCGGAACCGCGCTGGCCATCGACCTGGTCAGGCGCGGGCTGAACATCCGGATCATCGACCGCCAGCCAACGTCCTTTCCCGGCTCCCGCGCCAAGGGATTGCAGCCGCGCACGCTGGAGGTTTTCGAGGATCTGGGCGTGCTCGACGAGATGATCGCGTCCGGCGGGAACTACCCCCTTCTTGGGATCCACATCGGTCCGGTCGTGGTCCCGTGGCGCATGATCAAGCGATCAAGGCCGAGCATGGACCGCCCCTATCCCAACACCTGGATGGCGCCGCAGTACAGGACCGACGCGGTGCTCCATGCGCGGCTTTGCGCGCTGGGTGGGAGGATCGAATATGACGGCGAGTTGCTGTCGTTCCGCCAGGGTGATGAGGCCGTTACCGCCAGCGTCCGCATCGGGGGAATCGAGCAGACCATCCGGGCGCGCTATCTGGTCGGCGCGGACGGCGGCGCCAGCCGGGTGCGCTCGGAGGCGGGCATCGGATTTTCCGGCGAGACCGACGAAAATGACCGCTGGATCATTGTGGATGCCGCCACGACGGGCCTTGCCCGGAGCCGCTGGCACACATGGCCTGGCAAGGGCGGGAGAATGACCGCCGCATGTCCGCTGCCGCACACGACGGTGTTCCAGTGGATGTTCCGCCTCGCGGCCGGCGAGGACGCAACGCTCGAACCGCGAGCCCTGCAGGCGCTCGTTCTCGCACGCACCGGAGACCGGCGGATCCGCTTGGGCGATATCGGCTGGAGCACTGTCTTTCGCCCGAACATCCGGCTGGCCGAATCCTACAGAAGGGGCCGCGTCTTCCTCGCGGGTGACGCGGCTCATACCCACACGCCGGCCGGCGGTCAGGGCCTGAACACAGGCGTGCAGGACGCCTACAATCTCGGCTGGAAGCTCGGCCAGGTGATCGCGGGGGCCGATGACGCCTTGCTCGACACCTACGAAGCAGAGCGTCAACCCATCGCGGAAGAAATGCTGGCGCGGTCGACGAAGCGCTACCGCGCGATCGGCAAGGCGAGCAAGAGCAGCCTGCAGCGCACGGCCGACGAGTTGCAGCTGGATCTCAGCTATCGCGGCGGCCCTCTCGCCCCGGCCCGGGACGAAAGGTCCGTGGGTATCGGCGATCGGGCGCCGGACGCGGTGCTGGTCAGTGCGGACGGAGCGCGGGTTAGGCTGTTCGACCTGTTTCGCGGCCCACAGTTCACGGCCGTGGCCTATGGCCCGAAGGCCGCCGCCGCCCTGGCCGCGGTCACATGGCCTGTCGGCGGCGCGGGCTTGAACACGGTCTTCGTGTCCGGCGGCAAACGATCGGGCGCGTCGCTCTCCGATGGTCTCGGGGCGCTCCGACGCATCTACGGCGTCAAGGCAAACACACTGCTGTTGATCCGGCCTGACGGCTACATCGCGCTGCTCGCCACACAGGACTGGACCAACCAGATCGAGCGGGTGTCAGCGGCGCTCGCCGGGCGCCAACGCGATGCATCAGGAGCAAGCCAATGACGCGTGAGACCTTCGACGTCGCGGGCGTCCAGGCCTATCGCTATCCCGGCGGTGGCCCGTACAGCCTCCTGGTGTGCCATGGCTTCGGCGGCCACGGCGGAATGTACGACCATTGGGCGTTCCATCATCGCGACCGCTACGGAGCCAACATCTGGAGCTGGGACATGCCCGGCTTCGGCCGTACAGGCGAGCGGGGGCATTTCGACGCGCCCGCCACGTACGAAGCCCTCAGCCGCCTGGTCGCCGAAATCCGGTCACGCGGAACCAGGCCGCTGTTTTTGCTGGGCTCGAGTTTCGGCGCGTTCATTGCCTCCGCCGGTCTTTGCATTGACGGCGTCGCCGGCGCGATTGCGCAGGGTGGGATGCTGATCCCGGGCGGTCCCGCGCTCACCGCAATGGGCGCCCTGTACGGCAGTCCGCCCATGCAGGCCTTCCTCGCGTCACCGGTTGGTCAAGCCTGCTGGATCAACACTGACGAGCTCAACAACGCCGACGAGAACTATGGCGACCCCATGGTGGCCCGGCAGATGAGGACCGACCCCGACAGGCTGGTTGCGATGAAGCTCTCAGGCCTGGCGACGCTGGCCAGCTTCGGACCGCCCCGCCCGCTCTGCAGCAATACAAAGCCGTTTCTGCTGGTGGTCGCAGAGTTTGATCGCATGCTTGGCGGCATCGACCAGGTCAGGGCCAACTTCGAGGCGGTCGGCGGTCCAGCCTCCCTCCTGATCAAGACGGGAAGTGACAAGCACCAGCTCATGTTGAGCGAGACCGAGTGGTTCTCCTCGCAGATCGACGCCTGGTGCCGGACCTGCCTGCAAGCGCCCGAGGCGACGCGATGACCGCCTGGCTCTTGCTGCCGACCGTTCTGGGCGCAGCCATGCTGTGTCAGGCCATCCTGAACCGACAGTTCAGCGACACCCTTGGTCTGGCGAACGCCGCGCTCGTCAACGCCACGGTCTTTTTCGCGGCCACGTCGGCGCTATGGCTGGCGACCCGTGTCGCACCCGCGTCGTTTCCAGGCTTCTTCAAGCCGGGCGCGGCAGGATTTGAGGCGAGTCCCGCGCTGTTGGCGCCTGGCCTCTGCGGCTTTCTGCTCGTCGTCGGCGCGCCGATGGCCCTGCACCACATCGGACCGTCCAGGACCTTCGTGCTGCTGGTCGGTTCCCAGATCCTGCTCAGCGTTGTCGCGGACCAGTGGCTCTTTGGCGCCGATCCGTCTTGGACGAAGTGGCTCGGCGCGGGGCTGGCGCTGGCCGGCGCCGTGCTGGTCGCCCGGTAAACCGGCGGGTCTTCTCCTTGCATCGGGCAGGCGACGAACTTCTGTCTGTCTTGTGGGGGATCTGATGGTGCTGACAGGTTACCTTGAAAGCACCCCTTTCCGGTCAGGCGGGTGATTGCCTTTTGCCGGAAAGACGAACGAAGTCAGTGATGCCCGATTCCGGTTCCTTCGCCGAAAGCCTCCATTTTTTTGCCTGCGAGGCGAATTGTGGCGTCAACCTGACAGCACCGGGCTGCCTACGAGCATGTCTCTCGAAGGTCCGCAATTGGGTGCGACGGCAACGGGGAGAATCGACCCAAATCGGCGATTCGGAAGGTCTGCTAGGGACGTGTTCCCAATGAAACCGTATGATGCCGCCGGCTGGGTGGGCGCTGGAAGTCGGAGGTGAGCCATGGCTCAAATCGACCTCCTTCGGATGCCAAAGCGGCCTTGGAATTCAGGGCGCATCATTGGGGCCAAGCCCCCGCTCAAGCCGAAACACATTTGGGGGATACGCCAGCAGTTGCGGGCCGTGGGCAAGGTCCGCGACCTGGCTCTCTTCAACTGCGCTTTGGACGCGAAGCTTCGAGGGTGTGACCTCGTCAAGCTCAGGGTCAGTGATGTTGCGCCCGGCGGGATAATGCGGGACCGAGCCATGGTCATCCAGCAGAAGACGGGTCGGCCCGTGCCGTTCGAGATCACTGACGCCAGCCGGGACGCGCTATCTGCGTGGCTGGCGTTGCGGGGCAAGCGCGCGGACGACTGGCTCTTTCCTAGCCGCTCGCGTCCCGGCGACCACCTCACGACACGTCAGTACGCCAGGCTTGTTGCTGAGTGGGTCACCATGATCGAGCTGGAGTCCCGCGCTTACGGCACGCACAGCCTGCGCAGAACCAAGGTGGCCCTCCTTTACAAGAAGACCGGCAATCTCCGCGCCTGCCAGCTTCTCCTGGGCCATCGAAAGCTGGAGAGCACGGTTCGGTACCTGGGAATCGAGGTGGATGACGCCCTTGCCTTGTCAGAGCAGATCGAAATCTGAACGTACCGGCGTACCGCTTGGAGGGCGACCTCGGTCTGCCAAGCGGACGTTGGGAACGACACCGATGGGTGGTGAGCGGTCATTGATGCGCCGGCCCCGAGCAGACGTTGTGACGGTCCG
This sequence comes from Caulobacter sp., assembly GCA_044361705.1. Lineage (GTDB taxonomy): Bacteria > Pseudomonadota > Alphaproteobacteria > Caulobacterales > Caulobacteraceae > Caulobacter. The sequence continues at coordinate 6,398 of JBIKII010000053.1, read as the reverse complement.
CTGAGGGAGATTGGTTGCCCTCGGTGGCTTTCACCCGGCCTACAGCACCCATCCCCCGTCTGTATCGCCGGGCCCGGTATAGAGGTTGCCGGTGGTTCCGCGGTGATCGCCGGTGATGGCGATGGCGTAGTCGGCCTTGCCGTCGCCGTTGATGTCGACGCTGAGCGTGGTGACGTTCTTGCCCGCCGAGTAGGTGAGGACGGCCTGGCCGGCGGTCTTGGTGAACTTCGTCACGAAGCTGAACGCCTGGTCGCTGGCCAGCAGGCTGTTGGCGTCGATGCCGCTGAGGTCGATGACGTCGCCGTCGGCGAAGTTGAGGTCCAGGACCCGGTCGGTGACCAGCTTGACCCCGATGTCAGCGTCGGTGAACAGGAAGGTGTCGGCCCCCAGGCCTCCGGTGAGGCTGTCGGCCCCGGCCCCGCCGATCAGGGTGTCGCTCCCGCCCATGCCGGAGAGAATGTCGTTGCCCGCGCCCCCGATCAGGGTGTTGCCGCCGCCGTTGCCGGTGATGGCGTTGTTCAGCGCGTTGCCGGTCCCGGTCGCCGCCGAGCCGGTGAGGGTGAGGTTCTCGACGTTGTCGCCGAGTATCCAGGAGACCGACGCCTCGACCGTATCTTTCCCGCCGTTGGCCAGTTCGGTGACGGTGTCGCCGGCGTCGTCGACGACATAGGTGTCGCCGCCAGCCCCGCCGGTCATGGCGTCGCCCCCGGTCCCGCCGTCGAGGCGGTCGTTGCCCGCCCCGCCGATGAGGGTGTCGGTTCCGTCGCCGCCCTCGAGGCTGTCGTTGCCGGCCCCGCCGTCGAGGCTGTCGTCGTCGTCGCCGCCCGAGAGGGTGTCGGCGCCCGAGCCGCCGTTGATGGTGTCGTCGCCGGCCAGGCCGGCCAGGACGTTGGCGCCGCCGTTGCCGAGGATGAGGTTGTCGAGGGCGTTGCCGGTCCCGTTGATCGAGGAGTTGAACAGCAGTGTCAGGTTCTCGACGCCGGCGGTCAGGGTGTAGCTGATCGAGCTGCGGACGGTGTCGGTCCCGTCGCCACCGGTCTCGTCGACCACATCCCCGGCCTCGTTGACGGAGTAGATGTCGTCGCCCAGGCCCCCGGTCATGGTGTCGGCCCCGGCCCCGCCCAGCAGCAGGTCGTTGCCGTCGCCGCCGCCGAGGATGTCGTCCCCGCCCAGGCCCTCCAGAACATCGTCACCCGCCGTGCCGGTGAAGGTGTCGGCGCCCGCCGTCGGGCCGTCCGTTTCGGCGGTCACCGTGATGGTGATCGACGGCGCCCGGAGCATTGTGTTCTGGTAGTAATGCAGGCTGCCGTACTTTTCACCGATCAGCAGGTCAGGATCGCCGTCGCCGTCGAGATCGGCAAAGGCCGGCGAGCTGTCGTTCCCGACAGAAATGCCATTGAACGGATTGGCCGCGCCTGATCGGCCAATGAATACGGGAGCCACGGCGGCGCCTGTGTTCTCGAAGTACAACAGCTGGCCATGGAAGGCGCCGACCAGCGCGTCCAGGTCGCCATCGCCGTCCACGTCAGCGAAAGCCGGTGCGCTTCCCCAACCGGCACGGACTCCATCGAACGGGTTCGCGGCGCCGGACCGGTCGATGAATACGGGAGCCGAGGCCGTGCCCGTGTTCTCGAAGTAATTCAGCCGGCCGTAGCCGTCGCCGATCACCGCGTCCAGGTCGCCATCACCGTCCAGGTCCGCAAACGCTGCCCGGCTCCTATAGCCGACATCGACACCGTCGAACGGGTTGGCTGTCCCTGTTCGGGCCGTGAACACCGCAGCCGCGGCCGTGCCCGTGTTCTCGAAATATCTGAGCTGACCGTAATACTCGCCGACCAGGGCGTCCAGGTCGCCGTCGCCGTCCAGGTCGGCGAAGGCCGCCGTGCTTCGGTAGCCGATATCAACAGTATTGATAGAGTTGGCCGCGCCCGAGAACCCGGGAGACGAAGCGGAGCCGGTATTCTGGAAATAGTAGAGCCGACCGTAGTGTTCCCCGCTTACCGCGTCCAGGTCGCCGTCGCCGTCCAGATCGGCAAAGGCCGGCGCACTGTAGGAACTCAAGCTGAAACCATTGAACGGATTGGCCGGGCCTGTCCTGCCTGTGTAGCTCGGGGCGCTGTTGAGGCTGTCCCCCGTCGCATCGGTGACATTGATGGTCAGGGTGCGCGACGCCGTCGGGGTGTCGCTGACGTTGGCGTAGGTCAGATTCTGGATCAGCGCATCGATGGCCGCCGAGGTCGCCGAGCCGTTGAACGTGACCGTGAAGGTCGCGCCCGAGCCGCCGCTGGCCGTACCGATGGCGATCGCGGCCGCGCCGCCCGCCCCGTCGGCGTCGTAGTAGACCGTCCCGGCAGACAGGCTGATGGTATCGCCGCTGGCGATGGAGATCCTGTCCTCGGCCAGCAGGCCGCTGACCTCCAGGGTCCCGCCGCCGTAATCGTTGTCGGCGTGCACGAAGGCGACGTCGATGTCGAGCAGCTGCGGCGCGGCGTTGACCGTGTTCTCACCGAACGTCGCCGAGGTAGCGACCCCGGTCAGGCTCATCGGGTCGTCGACATTGGTGATGTCGATGTTGACCGTGCCCAGCGTGACCGCGCCAAAGCCGTCGTTTGCCGTGATGGTGACCGTCGCGGTGTTGTTCCCGCTGACGTTGGCTGGGCCGGTGTACAGGATAGCCGACGCCGTGTTCAGGAAGTCATCGATCGCCGAGGCCGCGCCCGTCAGGGTGATGGCGCCGGTTCCGGAGTCGGTCACCGTCACGCCGCCGCCCGATGTGGCCGTCATCGTGCCCGCTGAGGCGGTGAGCACGACAGTGATCGAACCGGTCGTGTCCGGATCGCTGATCGTCACGGCCGAGAGGTCGAGATTCGCGGCCGCGTCCTCGGTCACCGTCACATCAGTCGGCAAGCCGGTGGCCGAGGGCGCGTCGTTCGTAATGTCGACATTGACCACGCCCAGGGTGACCGCGCCCGAACCGTCATCGGCCGTGACCGTCACCGTGGCGACATTGTCGCCGCTGGCGTTCGACGCGCCGGTGTACTGGATGGCCGACGCCGTGTTCAGGAAGGTGTCAATGGCGGAGGCCGCGCCCGTCAGGATGATCGCGCCGGTTCCCGAGTTGGTCACCGTCACGCCGCCGCCGCTGGCGGCGGTCATCGTGCCCGCAGAAGCGGTGAGGACGACAGTCAGATTGTCGCCGTCGCCGTCGCCGAGGGTGACCGCCGACAGGTCCAGGTCGCCGACCACGTCCCCGGTCAGCGTCACGTCGGTCGGCAGGCCGCTCGCGGACGGCGCGTCGCTCTGCGCCGTGACACTGAGGGTTATGGACGCACCACGGACTGTGGTGTTCTCGAGAAAATGCAATGTGCCGTAGCGATCCCCGACCACGGCATCCAGATCGCCGTCGCCGTCCAGATCTGCGACGGTCGGTACGCTTTCATAGCGGACATAGACGCCGCTGAACGGATTGGCGCCGCCGGTTCGTTGGGTGAAGGCCGGGGCCGCAACTGTGCCGGTATTCTCGAAATACCTGAGCTCACCGAAGAATTCGCCGACCAGAGCGTCCAGGTCGCCGTCGCCATCCAGGTCGGCGAAGGTCGGCACGCTGCCATCGCCTATATCGATGCCATCGAAGGGATTGGCCGAACCGACGAGCTGGATGAAGACGGGAGCCCCGACCGTGCCAGTGTTCTCAAGATAATGCAGGACGCCGTAGGATTCCCCGATCACGGCATCCAGATCGCCGTCGCCGTCCAGGTCGGCAAAAGCCGGCATGCTGGCGTAGCCCACATTGACGCCGTTGAACGGATTGTCCGAGCCGCTTCTCTGGGTGAAGACGGGAGCTCCGACCGTGCCGGTGTTCTCGAAATAGCGCAGGTGGCCGCCTGAACTCCCGACCACTGCGTCCAGGTCGCCGTCGCCGTCGAGATCGACGAGGGTGGGAGCGCTGCGGTAGCCCACATCGACGCCATTGAACGGGTTTGCGGCGCCCGTTCGGGCGGTGAAAACGGCGGCCGAGCTCGTGCCGGTATTCTCGAGATACCTAAGCTGGCCGCCCTCTTCGCCGACCAGCGCATCCAGGTCGCCGTCGTTGTCCAGATCTGCGAAGGTCGCTGCGCTATTCGAGCCCACACTGATCCCATCGAAGGGATTGGCGGCGCCGGTGCGTTCGGAGAGGACCACGCCTCCCACCGCGCCCAGACTTCCCCCCACTCCATCCGTGATATTCAGCACCAACCCCCGCGACGTCGTCGGCGCATCGCTGACGTTGGCGTAGGTCAGGCTTTCGATCAGGGCGTCGATGGCCGTGGCGGTTGCGGCGGCGTTGAAGGTCACGGTGAAGGTTGCGCCAACGCCGCCGGTCGCCGTGCCGATGGCCACCGCGGCCGCGCCGCCGGCGCCGTCGGCGTCGTAGTAGACCACGCCGCCGCTCAGGGAGATCGTCGCGCCGTTGGCGATGGAGACGCGGTCCTCGGCCAGCAGCCCGCTGACCGTCAGAGTCCCGCCATTGAAGCTGGCGGAGGTCGCGGTGAAGGCGACGTTCGCGTCGATCAGCTGCGGCGTGGCGTTGACGGTATTCTCTTCGAAGGTCGCATCGCCGAGACCAGTAAGCGCAAGTGTCACGAAAAATCCCCAATACGCAGCGACTGCACCGCCGACGCCGGGAAAATGCAGGACCCCCGCTTGACCCGGCAGTGGACATTTTTGACAAGGCGAACGCTCGCAAGGGCCCTGGCGTGGCAGGGGTCCGGCGAGCGGCCGGCAGAGGCGGCAGTCGATTGGACGTCTGGGGGCGGAGTAAATGGAAGTCGCGCCGGTACGCGCGGGGGGAGACGAAGTTCTATCTCCACAGGCCTTCGAGCGCCTGCGTTCACATCCTGAGTTCCGGGCCGCCGTCGAAGACCACTGCTGCGCCAGCCTCGATCACTACAGCCGGATGGCGCCGGTCGACCGGTGGCTGATCAGCGACCTGGGCCGCCAGTCGCTGAGCCGCGGTCTCGTGATTCTGGATGCCGTCTTCGGCGAAGTCCGCTCGCGCGACATCGTCGAGTCGGCCCGGGTCAATCGCACCTGCAGCCGCGGTCGGGTCATCGCCTATCTGCGGCGTTGCGAGCTCAACGGCATGATCTCCGGCCCGCCCGCGCGTTCGGCGATGGACCGCGTCTACCGGCTTGAGCCGCGCTTCATAGACGCCATGGCGCCCTTCACGGAGATCACCGTCCGGACCATCACCAGGCTGGCGCCGGAAGTCGCGCCGGCCGCGCGGGCGATCGGCGATCCCGACTTCCGGCGGCGGTTCATGATCGCACTGGGCAGACTCTCGATCAGCCGACGCGATCTTTTCGCGGGTCCCGACATGCCGGTCGTGCTGTTCCTCAATCGTGACGGCGGCGAGCGGATCATGGAGCAGTTGATCGTCAGCCAGCCCCGGGACCGCCGGCAAATGCTGGATCGCGCCCCGGTCTCGCGATCGTCACTGGCGCGCAAGGCCTTTACGTCCCGCCAGCATGTCCGGCGGCTGCTGGAAGCGGGAGAAGCCCAGGGCCTTCTTGCGGTCACCCCGCGCAGCGTGACCGCCTCCGCGCACCTGTCCGAGGACCTGGAGCGACACTTCGCCCTGATCCTTGAAATCGCCCGGGCGGCCGCTTTGAGAACGCAGGTCGCCTGACTTTCACTCTTCGCCGAACCGGTCTCGTCCTGAAGCAGACCTCCCGCGCGTCAGCAAGGAGCAGGACGCGACGTTTGCCGGCTTCGCTTTCAACGTCCGCTCAGGGTCGGGAGCGGTCGAAGGCATCCCGCCGCTAACCGGACGTTCGACGCCGCCTCGGAAAGCGGACCTTCTCAGCGTCCAACAAGGGTCGATTTCACCTGAGGTCTTCTGCTCGGCATCCAGACCTTCGGCTCCGCGCCGGAACCCCCGACTTCTGGAGCGGGCGATCGGGGCGTCCTGCTGCGCGTTCTAGAATGGCCAACAAGCATTCGGCGCGGCCGCCTCAAAGGACCTTCGACGGGTAATGAGGGGTTGGAGGCTGATCTGCTGCACACGCTGCAAAACCCCCAAAAACCCTGTGCAGCGGCCTGCTGCAACATGCTGCAACGTCCAAAATCATGAGGCAGCAGTCTGCTGCAAAGGGTGCTGCAAAGCGCTGCAAAGCGCTGCACGGGGTGCTGCATCAGGTGCTGCACGCGGCACTCCCCCTAAAGGGGGAGGTGCAGCGTGCAGCATAGCCCTGCTTTGCAGCAGATCGACGCTAGATCGATCACCTCGACCAGTCCGCCCTAGCCACCGATCGCCACAAGCAATTCCCAGCATTTCATAGTCCGGATCGATGCTGTCGATGACGGTCGGAAGGCCTCGAGGTGTTCGTCGGAAGGGCGTCGGAAAGGCCCTCCCCCTA